>WHUD01000522.1 GCA_009377385.1 Actinophytocola sp. | reverse complement strand
ACTATCTCAGCCGTAATCGCCCTACACTTCTACGCGATCAGCTGAATAACCCTCATTGAGCATGTTCGCGTAGTGGACCCAGTCGCCAAGCGATTCACTCGAGGCCGAGATGACGGCCAGGCGCCGCTTGTTGGTGAACGGCAGTATCACTTGCGCCTGCCGGACGATGTGCGTGTTGCGCTCGCGGTCACCGGTCAGCGTGATCGGAAGGTCCACCCGCAGTTCTTCGCCGACTACGAGGCCGTCGCCAGCGGGGAAGCTCACGAATGACGTCTCGAGCGGCTTGCCCGGCCCCTTGAGGCCACCGGCTACCGCAGCGAGTGGGCTATCACCCGACAACTTGACGTCCTTGACGAAAATGGCGAACTGCGCGGTGCTCAACCTCGCTGGGTCTGCTTCGGATCTGCCCACACACAGCGCGGACCATACCGCTCCTTCCTGGAGCAGCTTGGAGAACATGTCTTCCTGCAGGAAGACCAGGTGGACGCGTTCGACGTCGGTCGCGTCCGGCATCCTCGCCGAAACCGCCGCGTAGGTACGGCGCACCCGTGTCTCCGGGTCTTCGGCCAGGGGTAGTTCCGTGAACTGGCCGGGAAAGGTGAACCGCAGCGGTACCCGGGCCGT
>WHUD01000521.1 GCA_009377385.1 Actinophytocola sp. | reverse complement strand
TGGAGACGTTGTCTATTATAGAACGTCTCGATGTATTTGACAACCTCTTGTCGGGCATCCCTTCGTGTGGTGAATACCATGCGGTTGAGCCACTCGTTCTTTAATGCGCCGAAGAATGATTCCGCCATGGCGTTGTCCCAGCACACGCCAGTTCGCCCCACGGATTGCCGCACACCCATGGTGGTGAGTTTCTTGGCGAACTCGTAGGACGTGTAGTTCGAACCTCGGTCCGAGTGGAATATACAGCCGGGTCCGATGTGGATAGTGCCGGCCGCCGAATCGATCGCGGCTTGGATCAAAGACGTCTGGTAGTGATCGGCCATTGCCCAGCCGACCACCATTTTGGAGAAACAGTCGATGACGGTCGCCAAGTAGACCCAGCCTTCGGCGCTGGGGATGTAGGTGATGTCGCCGACCAGCTTGACGCCGGGCGCAGGCGCGGTGAAGTCGCGCTGCACGAGGTCGGGGATGCGATGATCCGCGTCGGCTTCGGTGGTGGTCGGCCGCCACGGCCTGGGCTGACAGGGCCGCAGACCCAGCTCACGCGTCAGCAGGCGGACCAGCTCGTCGCTGACCACCTCCCCGGACCGGACGAGCACCGCGTGGATCCGCCGATAGCCGTAGG
>WHUD01000520.1 GCA_009377385.1 Actinophytocola sp. | reverse complement strand
CTTTGTCCTATCCAGAGCCGATCCGACACGACCGACACGCTTGCTCAAGGCCTAGACGCGCAACGGGTCACGTGTCTGACGCGACGGAGCCACAGTTCTGCCACCCCACCTGGCGCTGGCAGAACTGGCAGAACTGGCAGAAACTGGGCGGCCTCGCTGCATGCCAGACCCACCATCACCCTTCTGATAAGAAGGACACTCACCAGAGGTCAGGCCCCCAAAAACCAGTGTTCCAGCGCACTGGGAAAGGGGTCATTGGGGGTGGCTCGGTTGCCATGGTCGGCGTCCGGGCGCTGGTGCGAGGCGTCGGGTCATCAGGCCGATCATGGACCACTTGACCATGGCCTCGGCGTGGTCGGTCAAACGTTCGTAGTCGTGGTCGAGGCGGCGGCAGCGGACCAGCCAGGACAGGGTGCGTTCGACGACCCACCGGCGGGGCAGCACCTCGAAGGTCCGTTGCCCGTCGGGTTTGCGTACGATCTGCAGCGTCATGCGCAGGAACTGGCGGGCGAAGGCGACGCACCGTCCGGCGTAGCCGCCGTCGGCCCACACCAGCACGATCGATGGCATCGCCATGCGGGCCTTGGTCAACACGTGCCGGCCGCCGTCGCGGTCTTGCAGGCTG
>WHUD01000051.1:4724-28343 GCA_009377385.1 Actinophytocola sp. | reverse complement strand
ACCACATCATGACGGATGGACCACTAAATGAAGCGCTTATTTATCGGCAAGTCCTAAGTGGCACCGATGTCGACAAGCCGACCCAACGGTCGTCACTCAATCGCGTGAGAGGACGACAGGTAAACGCCGTCTGTCCAGGCAGCGAACATCGACGTCTCAGGTGTCATAGGCGTCACGGAAACACGGCCAACACTAGGCCAACGGGCCACCAACATGCTTACGATTCGCACGTGACCGAGTCCGCAACACTCGCACTGGCCGTCACCGTCGCGCTGCTCGCCGGCGTGCTGATCGGCATGGGAATCGCACGTGGCAGGCGCCGTGCCGCCGCGAGCAGACCGAGCGGACCCACCGTCGCCGAGCTGCTGCTGCGGCTGGTGCGCACGTCGCACAGCGGCGTCGCGGTCGTCAACCAGTTCGGTGACACGGTGTTGCACAACCCCCGCGCGGTGGAACTCGGCCTCGTGCGCCACGGGCGTGTGGACGCGCGGGCGCGGGTGGCGGCCGAGCAGGCCGTCGAGACCGAGGAGCGGGTGGAGATCGACCTCTCGCCGCTCGGCGGCGCGCGGGGCAGGCAGCCGGAGGCGGTGCTCGGCGAGGCGATCTCGCTCGGCGACGGCTACACCGTGATCGAGGCCGTCGACCACTCCGAGGCGGTCCGGCTGGAAGCAACGAGGCGGGACTTCGTCGCCAACGTCAGCCACGAGCTGAAGACGCCGGTCGGCGCGATGGCGCTGCTCGCGGAGGCCGTGCTCGACGCGTCGGAGGACACAGCGGAGGTCCGCCGCTTCGCGCAACAGATCCTGACCGAGTCAACCCGGCTTGGCACCCTGGTCACCGAGCTCATCGAGCTGTCACGGCTGCAGGGTGCGGAGCCGCTGCCGGACATGAACGTCGTCGAGGTCGACGGGATCGTGTCGGAGGCGCTCGGCAGGGTCGAGGTCGCCGCGGACGCCGACGAGCACACCATCACAACCGACCAGGAAAGCGGCCTGCTTGTCGACGGCGACAAGACGTTGCTCGTCACCGCGCTGTCCAACCTGCTGACCAACGCCGTCGCGTACTCCCAGGCGGGCAGCCCGGTGTCGATCTCGCGCAGGCTGGTGGACGGGATGGTGGAGATCGCCGTCACCGACAGGGGCATCGGCATCGCTGAGGACGAGCAGCAGCGGGTCTTCGAGCGGTTCTATCGCGTCGACAAGGCCCGTTCGCGGGCGACAGGCGGCACAGGGCTCGGCCTCGCGATCGTCAAGCACGTCGCAGCCAACCACGGCGGCGAGGTGCGGCTGTGGAGCATGCCAGGCACCGGCTCCACGTTCACACTGTGCATACCCGCACACGACGGCTCGAGCCGGCGCAAGGCCGAGCCCGACACGCGCAGGCAGCCACGCCCGCGCGGACGCTCGGCGACAGCGGGGCACGGCCTCGTCGTGACGAGCGAGCCAACCAACCACGGAGGGATGTTGTGACCAGGGTTCTCATCGTCGAAGACGAGGAGTCGTTCGCCGACCCGCTGACGTTCTTGCTGCGCAAGGAGGGCTTCACGGCGACGGTCGCGAACACCGGCCAGGAGGCGCTCGACGAGTTCGACCGCAATGGTGCCGACATCGTGCTGCTCGACCTGATGCTGCCCGGCATGAGCGGCACCGACGTGTGCAAGCAGCTCAGGCAGCGCGCCGCCGTCCCGGTGATCATGGTGACGGCGAGGGACAGCGAGATCGACAAGGTCGTCGGCCTCGAGCTCGGCGCTGACGACTACGTCACCAAGCCGTACTCCGCGCGGGAACTGATCGCGCGGATCAGGGCCGTGCTGCGGCGCGGCGCGGAGGGCACAACCGTCGACGTCGACGGCGCGCCTGCCGTGCTTGCCGCTGGTCCGGTGCGGATGGACGTCGAACGCCACGTGGTGACCGTCGGCGGCGACGAGGTCTCGCTGCCGCTGAAGGAGTTCGACCTGCTGGAGTACCTGCTGCGCAACGCGGGCCGGGTCCTCACAAGGGGGCAGTTGATCGACCGGGTCTGGGGTGCGGACTACGTCGGCGACACCAAGACGCTCGACGTCCACGTGAAGCGGCTGCGCGCGAAGATCGAGCCCGACCCGGGATCGCCGCGCTATCTGGTCACCGTGCGGGGTCTTGGCTACAAGTTCGAGTCTGGGGTCTGATGCGTTGAATGACGCTTTCGCTGCGTTGGGCGCAGTGAAAGCGTCATTCACCACACCCGGCGCGCGGCAACGGCATTCACCTTGCCTGATCAACATGTCATCCACCCAGCGCAGCGAAGGTGTCCTTCACCGCACACGTCCGGACGTCGGGCAGATCACAGTGTCATCACGACGGGTGCGCAGGGTAACGTGACTGGGTGTGCGCCTAGGAGTACTCGACGTCGGCTCGAACACGACCCACCTGCTTGTGGTTGACGCGCACCGTGGTGCCCACCCGACCCCGATGCACTCGGAGAAGACCGTGTTGCGGCTCTCGGAGCGCATCACGAAGGCCGGGCAGCTGAGCAAGGACGGTGCCGACGACCTGGTCCGTGCCGTCGACGACGCCAAGAAGGCCGCGCGCAAGCTCGGCTGCGAGGAGATACTCACCTTCGCGACGTCTGCGATGCGGGAAGCGGCCAACTCCGGCAAGGTGCTACGCAGGGTGGTCGACGAGACCGGTGTCGAGCTGCGGGTGCTGTCCGGCGCCGACGAGGCGAAGCTCACCTTTCTCGCCGCGCGCCGCTGGTTCGGCTGGTCGGCGGGGATGCTGCTCGTCCTCGACATCGGCGGCGGCTCGCTCGAGGTCGCGATGGGTATCGACGAGGCCCCGGACTTCGCAGCGTCGCTGCCGCTCGGCGCAGGCAGCGTCACGCGCACCAGGTTCAGCAACGACCCGCCGTCGCGCTCCGAGATGATCGACACGTCGGCGTGGCTTGAGAAGGAGCTGTCCGGCCTGCACAAACGGGTCGCCAAGCATGGCGAGCCGGATCACGTCGTCGCGACGTCCAAGACGTTCCGCTCGCTGGCACGGCTGACGGGGGCCGCCCCTTCGTCGGCAGGGCCGAGGGTGCGTAGGGTGCTGACAGACGTCGGACTGCGGCAACTGATCGCCTTCATCTCCCGGATGACGGCGGCCGACCTCGCCGAGTTGGAGGGTGTCAGCAGCAGCCGATCGCACCAGTTGGTCGGGGGAGCCCTTGTCGCACAGGCGACGATGGCGGAGTTGGGACTGTCGGAACTGGAAATCTGCCCGTGGGCGTTGCGGGAAGGTGTCATCCTTCGAAGGCTGGACCACGCCGACGGCGAGGATCAGACTGAACTCACAATGCAACCGGCTGGCTCGAAGTAATGGAGCTGGTCAGCAACACTGTTGAATGTCGGTATCGGCACTAGGCACGGTGGAAGGGATGTCGCGAGAACCGGGTGATCAGACGACTCGGCGCACGGTCGCTGAGTTGCTCGAACAGAACGGCGCGAAGCCTGCCAGCTCGCCGCGCAGGCATCGTCGTCGTGCCGCTGACGACGGCGAGAGCGAGCTCACCACCACGGCCCCGCAGGCCATCATCGACCGCATCAACAGCGAGGTGCCTGACGCGGGCATTGCGCCGACCCGGCGCAATGGCAGCCCCCACAGCCACGCCGTGCCGGACGAGCCACCCGCGCCCCCGGCTCCGCCGCAGGCGCCACCGGCGCGGCCAGCACCGCAAGCACCCCCTCAGCCGCCCGCGAGCAGCTACAACCGTGCTGTGCCGCCGCCAGCGCCGTCGTGGCCTACACCGCAAGCACAGCCGCCGCAGCAGGAGCAGCCGCCACCGCCACCCCAGCAGCAGCCGCCCCAACAGCAGCAGGGCCTCGGTGCGCGGCTGGAGGGCTTCGCCGCGACACGGCAGCGGCCGCAGGTCGAGGACTCCACCGACCAGATGCCAGCCGTAGAGGCTCCGGTCGGCTACGGCTACGAGTACGAGGACGACTACCAGGGCGGCTACCCCGGCTACCAGGTCTACCAGGACGACTACGAGTACGACGAGGACTACGAGCAGGGATACGCGCCCGGCTATCCCGGCGTTCCCGAGCAGGGCGACCCCTACGGCTACGTCGATGACTACGAGGACGACTACCCACCTGGCTACGACCCCGACTACGAGGGGGACGTCGACGGCCCGCCGATCCAGGGCGATCCCGACGGGCGCGCCGCGACGAGCCTGATGGCCCCGGTCGGAGCGCCGGGCGCGAAGGCAGGCGCAGAGCGGATCGACGCCGAACCGCAGGCGCACGGCAAGGAGTGGCTGGCGGTCGCGGCGCAGCTCACCCTCGGCGTCGTCGGCGGCGCAGGCGTGTGGCTGCTGTTCAACTGGCTCTGGATGCAGATCCCCGCCGCGGCGCTCGGCGCGGCACTGGCCGTCGTCGTCGGCCTGGTGTGGATCGTGCGCAAGATCCGCAAGGCGGAGGACATGCAGACGACGGTGCTCGCCGTGCTGGTCGGCGTCGTCGTCACGGTGTCACCCGCCGCGCTGCTCTTGCTAGACAAATGACTGGGACGTAGGTACTTGAACGAAACACCGTGGGGAACGAGCAAGCCCGTTCCGGTGGGGTTGTCCACGGCGTCGGTGTGGCCGCTGCGCGCCAACGCAGGCTTCGAGCTGGCCGCCGAGCTTGGCTACGACGGTGTCGAGGTCATGGTCTGGGCTGACTCGATCAGCCAGGATGTCTCCGCGCTGAAATGGCTGTCGGAGAAGACCGGCGTCCCTGTGCTGTCGGTGCACTCGCCGTCGCTGCTGATCACGCAGCGGATCTGGTCGCCCGACCCCGAGGTACGGCTGCGCAGGACCGTCGACGCTGCGCTCGAGCTCGGCGCACGTACCGTCGTCGTCCACCCGCCGTTCCGGTGGCAGCGCCGTTATGCGGACGGCTTTCCCGATTTGGTTGCCGAGCTGGATGAGACCAGCGGTGTCGAGGTCGCTGTGGAGAACATGTTCAAGGTGCGGCCGCCGGTTGGCGACCGGAACCGCAGGGTGTCGGCGTTCCGGCCGTCGATCGACCCTACGGACGTCGGCTACGCCCACTACACCCTCGACCTCTCCCACACCGCAGCCGCCGGGATGGACGCCTTCGCCCTGGCGGATCGGATGGGGCCGAACCTGACGCACCTGCACCTCGCCGACGGCACCGGGTTGCCGAAGGACGAACACCTCGTGCCTGGCAAGGGCACCCAGCCGTGCGCGGAGATGCTGGAGAAGCTGGTCGCGCAGGACTTCGACGGTCAGGTGGTGCTCGAGGTCAACACCCGCAGCGCGCGGAACTCTGCCGACAGGGCGCGGCTGCTTGCCGAGTCGCTGCTGTTCGCGCGGTTGCATCTCGGGCAATAACGCGCAGCAACGCTTAGGCGGCGACATACCGGGTGATCGTCGTATCGTGCACAGCGTGAACCCATTGCGTTCGGCCATCCTTGCTGCCGCTGGCAGTGACGCCGTCAGGAAGATGATCACGACGGCACCTGGCACGCGCGCCATGGTCGACCGGTTCGTCGCTGGGGAGAGCGTCGACGACGCGATCACAGCCGTCGCGGCACTGGCCGACACCGGCCGCTACGCGACGTTGGACTACCTCGGCGAGGACACCCACGACACCGCTCAGGCGGAGCGCATCGTGCAGGCCTACCTGACCGTGCTCGACCGGCTGCACGACGCCGGCCTCGCCGGGGGCGCCGAGGTGAGCGTGAAGCTGTCCGCTCTCGGCCAGCGGGTCAGTCCCCGGCTCGCCGTCGACAACGCCTTCCGCATCTGCGCGGCGGCCGAGCAGTCCGGCACGACGGTGACCGTGGACATGGAGGATCACACCACCACCGACGACACGCTGGCGGCCGTGGCCGAGCTGCGGAAGCCGTGGCCCGACGTCGGTGCGGTGCTGCAGTCGTACCTGCGCCGCACCGGGGACGACGTCGCTGAACTGGCGATACCCGGCTCGCGGGTGCGGCTGGTCAAGGGGGCGTACGCCGAGCCGTCGGAGGTGGCTTTTTCCCACGCGCACGACGTCGATCTGGCCTTCGTCCGGTGCGCGAACGCCCTGCTGGCCGGTGGCGCGTATGCGATGTTCGGCACCTACGACCCTCGGCTGATCGAGCTGGTCACCGACAGAGCAGAGGCATACGGCGTGCCGCGCGACGGCTACGAATTCCAGCTACTTTACGGGGTCCGTCCTGACGAACAGGTACGACTTTCTGATGCTGGTCAGAACGTGAGGGTCTATGTGCCATACGGCGAACAGTGGTATGGGTATCTGATGCGCAGGCTCGCCGAACGACCAGCAAACACGACATTCTTCCTGCGCTCGGTGGTGACTCGGTCATGAGCACGCTCCACTGGGGAGTGATTCGGTGAAGGCAGCGGCCGAGCCCGCGGTGCCGTTCGCGGCCGCGAGCGCGCCGCGCTCGCTCGGCGACGGCACATTCACGACGACTCTGCGTCCGGAGTGGGACCCCAGGGCGGTAGGCGCCCTCCTGAGCGGCCCGGCGATCTTGAGGCGTTCTGGTCGTCATGGCAACCACGACGTCTACAAGCTCACCGGGCAGGGAGGCTGGAGACGCGAGGCACCCACACACCCTCCTAAGGGGCCCAGCGTTCTGAGGTCTGGCACGCTTAGCCCATGGCAGTGTTCGACAAGTCAGACACGTCCGACACAAAGCACCCCGACCAGCAGGTCAAGCCCGTGATCGCGGTCCTTGGAGCTGGCAAGATCGGCGAGGCGCTGATGTCCGGCCTGCTGCACGGCGGGCACACCGCTGACGAGCTGCTGTTCACCGAACGACACCCGGAGCGCGCTGCCGAGCTCACCGACACCTACGGCATCCGAGGCGTCGAGATCGAGGAGGCAGCCCAGCTCGCCGACGTCCTCGTCGTCGCAGTCAAACCGCAGGACATCGAGCCGCTGCTGGCGACGCTCGGGCCGCTGATGACGCCGGGCCAGCTGGTCGTGACGCTGTGCGCCGGGCTGCCGACGACGTTGTTCGAGAACCGGCTTGGCGACATCCCCGTGGTGCGGGTCATGCCGAACACGCCGATGGTCGTCGGCGAGGCGATGAGCGCGATCTCGGCGGGCGCACACGCCACGACGGAGCACATGGCGACCGTCGAGAAGATGCTGTCCTGTGTCGGCCAGGTCGTTGAGCTGCCTGAATCGCAGCTCAACGCGGTGACTGCGCTGTCGGGATCCGGCCCGGCGTACTTCTTCTTCCTGGTTGAAGCCATGATCGACGCGGGCATCCTGCTCGGGCTGCCGCGTGCCATCGCGGAGAAGCTGATCATCCAGTCGGCCGTCGGCTCCGCGAAGATGCTCTCGGACTCCGACGCGCACCCTGTCATCCTGCGCGAGGCGGTGACGTCCCCCGCTGGCACCACGATCAACGCGATCCGGGAGCTGGAGAAGCACGGCGTCCGGGCGGCGCTGCTCGCCGCGATCGAGGCCGCGAGGGACCGCGCCGTGGAGCTCGGCAGGGAGCACGAGTAGCGGCGGAGGGCGAGCCGAACGGGGCGTTCGGCACGCATTGTGCACCGAACGCCCCGTTCAGCTCGGCTCGGTGCCCGTGTCCAATACCACACCAAGTGGTACATGGGCCGCAGCGAAACGCCCACGATCGTTGCAACTTGGGCGCAATCTTGGCTTCATACGTCGCTATTGCCACACGTGTCCCGTTAGGCTCGGGCATACGCACGTGTACGTGTCCGTACCGCCCGGTGGGGAAGCTGGGCGGCACGACACGTGCCGGAAGACCAAGGGCACGGTGAACCATGCCGCAGAACTCAGACGACTCGCCTGCCGCTGGGCAGGTGCAGTTCCTTACGGTGGCCGAGGTGGCCTCGCTGATGCGGGTGTCGAAGATGACCGTCTACCGGCTCGTCCACTCGGGCGAGCTGCCAGCCCTGCGGGTCGGCAAGTCGTTCCGGGTGCCGGAGAAGGCCGTGCACGAGTACCTGGAGAGCGCCTACTTCGACGTCGGCTGAACGGTGGTCGTGTCCGCTGTCCGGCTACCCGCTGCTCACTGGACGACGAACCGCGGGTAATCTGGCAGGCCGCTGGTCGGCCGCGCGTCGTCCGCCTGCCGAGTACCGCAACCGTAGCCGCAGTGTTAGGAGCACCCGTGGGCTCTGTGATCAAGAAGCGTCGCAAGCGCATGTCGAAGAAGAAGCACCGTAAGCTGCTGCGTAGGACTCGCGTCCAGCGGCGTAAACAGGGCAAGTAGCCCACCCCCCGCGCCAGGCGCGGGTCAGACTTCACCCACCCGTCCGTGTGTCCACATCGTGAACGTTCTACGGCCATCCGGGTGGTCTCCCTGACGAGGATCCCGCTCGCGGGTTAACAGCTTGTTAGCAACCTCCGATAACGGCTGTGTGCGCGGTAGCATCACAACCGCGTCAACGTGCCAAGACCCCGCACCGGAATTGGCGCACCCGCGACTCTCCATCTCGCTTGTAAGGGAGACCCATGCCGTCGAACATCGTGCTGGTCACCGGGGTCTCGGGGGAACTCGGCGGCAAGCTGCTCGCACGGCTGGGCAACAACCCTGACTTCGAGCGGGTCATCGGCGTCGACACCAGCCCGCCACCGAAACGGGTCATCGCGCGCATGGGCAATGCGGAGTTCGTCAGGGCTGACATCCGCAACCCGCTGATCGCCAAGATCATCAGCAGCTCGAAGGTCGACACGGTGGTGCATGCCGCCACGACGGCGCACCCGCCAGGGCCTGCGCGCCGCAGCCCGGTCAAGGAGATGAACGTCATGGGCACTATGCGGCTGCTCGCCGCGTGCCAGCGTTCGCCGTTGGTGCGCAAGCTCGTGGTGAAGTCGACGGCCGCTGTGTACGGCGCTGGCGCCCGCTCGCCTGCGGTGTTCACGGAGGACTCGCCGCTGATGCCGGTGTCGCCGCGCGGCTTCGCCTCAGACGCCGTCGAGATGGAGGGTTACGTCCGTGGCCTGCAACGCCGCAGGCCGGACATCACGGTCACGGTGGCGCGGTTCACGAGCATGGTCGGCCCCGAGGTCGACACCGTGACCACGCGCTACTTCGCGCTCCCCGTCGTGCCGACCGTGCTCGGCTACGACGCGCGCATGCAACTGGTGCACTCAAGCGATGCACTGAGCGTCCTCGAACTGGCGACGCTGCGGGACAGGCCCGGCGTGTTCAACGTCGGCGGCGACGGTGTGCTCGCGCTGTCGCAGGCCGTCAGGATGGCGGGCAGGGTGGAGCTGCCGGTGCCGATGGCGGCGCTGCCATCGGTGAGCAGGCTGCTGCGCGGCGCCAAGCTGGTCGACTTCTCGTACGACCAGCTCAAACTGCTCAACTTCGGTAGGGTCGTTGATGCGGGCCTGCTGAAGCGGGAGTTCGGCTACACGCCCCGTTGGTCGGCCCGCGAGGCGTTCGAGGACTACGTGCAGGGCAGGGCGTTGCGTCCTGTCATCGACGGCCGTTCGTTGTCGGCGCTGTTGCGCAAACTGGCGCTGCCCACGACGAACGAGCACGTCCCACCACAGTGATCTCGACGATCTCACAATCTCGGAGTATCCGTCATGGTTGACAGGAACCCAGTCAGCGGACCAGGGCCTACTCGCGCGACGTCGGTCAAGCACGTCCGCGACGAGGTCCACGAGGCTCAAGTCATCCCGCTGCGTTCGGCGGGTAGCCAGCGCCGCAGACCGGCCGCTGACGTCGTGGCGCCGCGGCGCGACGCCGCCGTTGTAGACATGCCTGGTTCGGCAGGCGTCCCAGGACAGCGCCCCAGCTCGGAGCCGACGTCGGGTCTCGACGCGGGGCACGAGGATCTGGTGCCCGATGCCGTCGCCAAGGCGCTTGAGTTCCTGCGCGGGCGGCTCACCGGCGAGTACGACGTCGACGAGTTCGGCTTCGACCCCGAGCTGACCGACACCGTGCTGCTGCCCGCGCTACGGGTGCTGTTCGAGAAGTGGTTCCGGGTCGAGGTCCACGGCGCGGAGAACCTACCGATCGGTGGCGGCGGGCTGGTCGTCTGCAACCACTCCGGCACCATCCCGCTCGACGCGCTGATGACGATGGTCGCCGTCCACGACAGCCACCCCAAGCAGCGCCACCTGCGGCTGCTAGGCGCCGACCTGGTGTTCCGGCTGCCGTTCGTCGGCATGTTCGCTCGCAGGACCGGGCACACGCTTGCCTGCCACCCCGACGCGGAGCGGCTGCTTCGTGGTGGCGAGCTGGTCGGGGTGTTCCCCGAGGGCTATAAGGGCATCGGCAAGCCGTTCAGCGCGCGGTACAAGCTGCAGCGGTTCGGCAGGGGCGGGTTCATCTCGGCCGCGCTGCGCACCGGGGTGCCGATCATTCCGTGCGCCATCATCGGCGCCGAGGAGATCTACCCGAAGCTGGGCGACATCAAGCCGCTCGCGCGGCTGCTCGGGCTGCCGTACTTCCCGGTGACGCCGTTCTTCCCGCTGCTCGGCCCGCTCGGCGCGGTCCCGCTGCCGACGAAGTGGCACATCGAGTTCGGCGAGCCCGTCCGCACCGACGTTGAGGAGGGCGACGCCTGGGACGACCCGATGCACGTGCTGTCGCTGACCGACCGGGTGCGCGAGTCCATGCAGCAGTTGTTGTACGAGCGCCTCGCGCAGCGGGGCGGCGTTTTTCGGGACTGAGCTGTTCCGTTTCGGGGTGCGCTCGGCGCGGACGAAACCGCCGTCACCGCTTCCGGTAGGCCAGGCCCGCTGCGACGGCGCCTGCCACCGCACCAGCGCCCAGCACCGACGGGACGCCGATCTTCGCCGCCTTCCTGCCGGTGCGCCAGTCCCTGATCTCCCACTGCCGCTGCCGTGCGACGTCGCGCAGCCCGGTGTCCGGATTGATCGCGACGGCCGCGCCGACCACCGACAGCATCGGCACGTCGTTCATCGAGTCGGAGTACGCGGTGCAGCGCTTGAGGTTGAGACCTTCCTTCGCCGCGAGCGCGCGAACGGCGTGCGCTTTCGCCCTGCCGTGCAGCAGGTCGCCGACGAGCCTGCCGGTGTAGATGCCGTCGGCCTGCTCCGCGACCGTGCCGAGCGCGCCGGTCAGACCCAGCCTGCGCGCGATCATGTTCGCCAGCTCGACCGGCGTCGCCGTCACCAGCCACACCCGCTGCCCCATGTCGAGGTGCATCTGCGCGAGCGCCTTGGTTCCGGACCAGATCTTGTCCGCCATCAGCTCGTCGTAGATCTCCTCGCTGACCTGGTTCAGCTCGTCGACGCTGCGGCCTGCCACGAACGACAGCGCTTGCTCGCGCGGCGACCCGACGTCACCTTCCCTGCCACCGACCCGGAACTTCACCTGCTGCCAGGCGAACCCGGCGAGGTCGGACGTCGTGAAGTACTTGCGCGCCGCGAGCCCGCGCGCGAAGTGGAACATCGACGCGCCCATCATCATCGTGTTGTCGACGTCGAAGAACGCGGCCGCGGTCAGGTCGGGGGTAACCGGTTCTGCCGGCCCTGGCTCGTCGGCGGCGAGCTTCTTCGCGGCGGCAGCGGCCGCCTTGCCCTTCTCAGCGGCCTCTTCTGTGCTCTCGACATCGACGGACTCGGCGAGCTCCGCGGTGACGTCGAGCGGCTCTGGCTCAACCTCGGTAAGGGCGTCGGGCATGACGTCCGGCATGACAAGCTCAGCGTCAGGGTCGTCAGCGACTGTCTGCGCGTGCTCTAAGGACACGGCGGCCTCGGCTGATGCTTCACCCGCCATCGCCGCCAGCCGCTCTAGCTCGCGGTTCTTGTCCTTGCCACGCCACAGCGCCACCCGCACCAGCCTCCAGTCAAGGATGTGGAAAGTGCTGGCTCCCAGTGTGTCATTGTGCGCGGGGTGATCGCCGGGGTGGTTAAGCGATCTTCATACCCCCGTTAGTGGCTGTGCGCAGGAAGGACACCCGTACGTCGCGGTCAGCCGATGCCAAGGTCCGGCAGCAGCGGGAGGCCGGATGAACTCGTCTCTGACGACTTGTCGACCTGGTCACCGCTGGTTGGCAGCGACGGCTCTGGGAGCTTGGGCACCGTGAGCGGTTCGTCCGATGGGTCATCGCCGTCGGAGTCGCCGGGAGCGTCGGTCCTGCCGGTCGGGTCCAGATCGGGCCCTGACGCCGTCGGCGCTGGCAGCGGTGCCGCGCCGTCCTTCCCCGACTTCGCGGACTTCGTCGACTCCGAACTCGCCTTCGGCTGCACCGCGACCTGTTCGCGCCCGCCGTTGGTTGTCTCGCACTGGCCGGTCGCAGGCAGGGGGCCGATGACGTCGTGCTCGCCTGAGACCACGGTGTCGCAGTGGGTCCTTGTGAGCAACGCGGCCGCCCTGTCCTCAATGCCGCGCACCAGCTCAGAGCTTTGTGCGAACTGGTTGGCGACCGTGTCGGGGATGGACGAGCTCAGCGTCGCCATCCGGTCGCCGGCCAGCACCGCCCACCCGCGCAGCATGGTGAGGTCGTCGTGGACGTCGTTGTCGGCAGCCTTGTTCGTGATGACCCTTGACGCGATGATCGCGGAGCGGTCGAGGTCGATCAGCAGCGAGCTGTAGTCGGTCGCCTCGTCCGCCGTGACACCGCCATCGAACTCGTCGCGGTTGACCAGCGCCGTCAGCTCATCGATGCGGGTGGACGCGATCTCGATGTGCTTGCGTGCCCTTCCTTCGTCGGAGAACGTCAGGTCGAGCGCCAGCGACTCCGTCGTGCGCTTGAGGTCGTAGAGCAGGTCGCCGGGGATCGCCGTCTGCGAGAGTTCGATGCCGATCGCGCCCGCCGCGACGATGCTTGCCGCGGTCGCCGCCGCGAGCAGCGATGCCTTGCGCTTCTGGCGTTGGCCGATCGTGTCGGGGCTGTGGACGGTGTGCGTGGCAACAGGCCCGGCCGTCTCGTCATCGACGTCGTCAGCGTCGGCGACGGCGACGGCCGACTTCGCCTCGATGGCGGCGAGGATCCGGTCGCGGCCGCTCTTGTCGATGGCGGGCTGTGAGCCGAGCTCGCGCAGCGTTGAGACGATCGCGAGCTCGTCATCGAACTCGTGTTCGTCACGTGTCTCGGCACCGTCGACGAGCCGGGCGAAGCGGTTGCTTCTGTCCCTGCCGCGCCGATACCAAACGGGCTCGTTCACCCTGCGTCCCTACCTCCCATGAGGGGTGTCCGGTGATCGCCGGACACCGGCGTCGTGGGCGTGTGTGGCGCCAGCCGCCGGTCATCGATTCGTTGCTGCTTCTTAACGACCCCGGAAGCACGGGAGTTACGGCGGGCCAGCCAGGTGTGGCCCACATTAACCCGTTCGAGTGTCATGGGTAGTTCCTTACCGCATGCCGTTCGGCATGAGCTGCGCGAGCCTGCGCACGGCTCGGTGTTGTAGCGCCTTGATCGCGCCTTCGTTGCGATCCATGATCTCGGCGGTCTCCGCAACGCTGAGGCCCTGCAGGAACCGCAGCACGACGCATTCCTGCTGGTCGTCGCCGAGCTCCTGGATGCAGCGGAACAACTCGTCCTTGGTCGCCATCGCGATGACCTGCTGCTCGGGTCCTGCCTCGGCCTGCTTCTCGGCGAGGAACGGCACGCTGCCCGCGTCGGCGATCTCGGCGGTGGCGATTTCTCTCCGGTAGCGGCTCGACTTCACGTGATCGAGGATCAGGTTCCTGGCAATCGTGACGAACCAGGCGCCGACGTCCCGGCCCTGATAGCTGACCGAGGTTATCCGGCGCAGCGCGCGCAGAAACGTCTCGCTGGTGACGTCCTCCGCCAGTTCCTTGTCACCGACTCGGAACAGCACGTACCGGTACACGGTGTCGACGTACTGGTCGTAGAGCATGCCGAATGCGGCAGTGTCGCCCTGCTGGGCGGCGTGAACCAGACTCCACGCCTGCTCAGACGCGGTGTCCTCGGTGCCCGTGCTGTCCGCCGACTTCATCGCGATGTCGTCGCCGGCGTCCACCAAGCTGACAAGGGCATTCGACATGGTCTCCCTCGATCACGGCGCCGCTTACACCTAGTAGCTAGTGCTGCCCGGTATAGCTACTCGGGCGTAGGAAGCATACGTCGTGGTCACGCTCCTAGGTAGTGGTCGGCCAGAACCAATAACGAAACGCTCATCCGAACGGCCTATGACGCGAAGCACTTCACCTAGTGGAGTGTGAGCTGCGTAACGGGCGTGCGCTGTAGTGACTACGTGCTGTGTTGGATAGGAGAACGTTGACACTTCAGTTTACTCGCGGGCCGGTCACGACAAGGCTTCGTTGTCGTGACCATCGCCGGGTCGCTGTGGGCGAAACGCGGATTGCTTGCCATGCTGGTGATTCCCTGCGCCGTGACCGGACGAAGCGCGGGCTCACCCCGGAATAGGAGACGCCGTGGCTGCTGACGCGAACGTGGCCGACCTCGCCGCATCCGCGGCGGCGAACTGGCCTGCCGTGACGGCGCTTGTGGACAGTTCGTCCGAGTTGGCACTGACCTGGCAGCAGGTGGACAACGCCGTCAACGCCGTGGCGGCCACGTTGCGGGAGTCCGGTGTCGCGCCCGGCGACCGGGTCGTCGTGCGGCTGCCGACGTCGTCCGCCTACGCGGTCGCGGTGTTCGGCGTGCTGCGCGCTGGCGGGATCGCGGTGCCGTCGTCCCCGCAGGCGCCGGGCGCCGAACTGCGCGGGCTGCTCGCCCACAGCGGGGCCACCACCGTCTTCACCACGGCTGAGGACGTCGAGTGGCCCGCGGAGAGCGGCACGGTGCTGCCGCCGCCTGACCTCGACGCGGTTGCCGAGCCGGTCGAGCCGGTGACCAGCGGTGAGGACATCGCCATGCTCTGCTACACGACGGCAGCCAAGGGCGCGCCGCGCGGCGTGATGGTCTCCCATCGGGCGCTGCTCGCCAACGTCGAGCAGGTCGGGCGGCTGCGGCCGGCGCCGGTCGCGCACGGCGACCGGATGCTCGTCGCGATCCCGCTGTTCCACGTCTACGGCTTCGGCCTCGGCCTGCTGCAGGTGGCGGCGCGTGGCGCGACAGCAGTGCTCGCCGAGCGGTTCGACGCCGCCAAGGCGCTCGACGACTGTCGACGTCACAAGATCACCATCGTGATGGGCGTGCCGACGATGTATCGCGAGTTCGCAGAACACCCCACCGATGAGCTGACGTCGGGCCTGGCAAGCGTGCGGCTGCTGACGTCGGGGGCGGCGCCGCTGCACCCGAAGGTGCTCGCCGCGATCGAGGAGGCCACCGGGCTCGGCGTGTACGAGGGGTACGGCCTGACCGAGACCGCGCCCGTGCTCACATCGACGATCGTCACCGGCTACCCGAAGCCCGGCTCGGTCGGCAGGCCGATCCCCGGCGTTGAGCTGCGGCTGATCGGCAACGACGGCGCCGAGATCGGCGCGCCCGTCCCGCTCGACGATGACGACCCCGACGACCTGCTCGAAGAGGACGACGTCACCGGGCTCGTCACGGTGCGCGGCGACAACCTGTTCTCCGGGTACTGGCCGGACGGCCATGGCGGCCCCGACGCCGACGGCTGGTTCCAGACCTACGACGTCGGCTACCTCGACACCGACGGTGACCTGCACCTGGTCGACCGGGTGAACGACCTGATCATCGTCAACGGCTTCAACGTCTATCCGCACGAGGTCGAGGACGTCATCGCGGAGCTGGACAGCGTGGCGGAGGTCGCGGTGATCGGCGTCGTCGACGAGCGCAGCGGCGAGGCGGTGAAGGCCGTCGTGGTGGTCGCGCCATCGGCGGCGCTGTCCGAACAGCAGGTGGTCGACCACTGCGCGGAGCACTTGGCGCGGTACAAGGTGCCGAGCTTCGTCGAGTTCGCCGATGAGCTGCCGCACACCGCCACCGGCAAGCTCAGCCGCACGCCGCTCCGGTAGCCCGATGCGTCGTGTCCCCCGCTCCGGACGCCGTTTTCGTCACTCCGGCATGATGGGCGCATGCACGAGGTGACCGTGATGACGAGGCAGGGCTGCTCGTTGTGCGTGACGGCGGAGCAGGAGGTCGAGCGGATCTGCGGCGAGCTGGGCGTGCCGTGGTCCCTGACGGACGTCGACACCGACCCCGAGCTGCTGGCCGAGTACGGCGACCTGGTGCCGGTCATCCTGATCGACGGCAAGGAGCACGGCTACTGGCGCGTTGAGGAGGACCGGTTCCGGAAGGCCCTTACGCCGTAGTCGTCCTGCTCGCGAGGCGTGGCCGGCGCGGTTCGGGTTCGGGCTTCTGGATCTTCAGACCCTGTGGCGATGCGTATCGCCACACCGCATCATGATCGCCCGGATGTGGGCCGACGTAAGGCACTCGTAACCGTCGAGCGTGCTCCGGACGTCTGCCTGGCGGCCATGATGGAGCCATGGACACCGCGCCTGACCAGCCGAGCGACGCGCACGGGCGCGCGGACGACGCCCGGCTTCCGCTGCTTACGGCAGCGCTCGTCGTCGTGCTCGCGCTGCTCGCCGCGCTGACCACCGGACACCTCGTCGCGGCGCTCGTCGGGCCTGGCGCGTCGCCGTACATCGCGGTCGGTGACAGCATCATCGACCTGTCGCCATCGTGGCTGGTGGAGTTCGGCAAGAACGCCTTCGGCACCAAGAACAAGCTCGTCCTGCTGCTCGGCATCGGACTCGCGCTCGTGCTCCTCGGGCTGCTCGCCGGCGCCCTGTCCCGCCGCAGGGCCGCGCCGGGCGTGTGGCTGATCATCGCACTGGGCGTGATCGGACTCGCCGCTTCGCTCACCCGCCCTGAGCTGGGCCCGCTCGCCGCCGCCGCGCCGGTCGTCAGCTTCCTCACCGGCATCGCGGTGTTCCCCTGGCTGCACCGCCAGGCGCGCGAAGCACGCCACCGCCCCGCCGACGCCTCCCGACGCCGCTTCATCGGCTCATCCCTCGGAGTCGCGGCCGGCGCTGGTGTCGCGGGGCTGACAGGGCAGGCGTTCGCCGGTCCGGACATCCAGGCGTCCCGTGCGGACGTCGCGCCGTTCCACCCCGCGACAACCGCCCCGCCCATCCCAACGGGCGCGGACTTCGCCGCGAACGGCACGCCGACGCTGATCACGCCGAACCGCGACTTCTACACCATCCACACCGCGCTGGTCGTCCCGCGCGTGCCGGTGGCGGACTGGTCGCTGCGCATCCACGGCATGGTCGACAGCCCGCTCACCCTGTCCTACGACGACCTGCGCAAACGCCCGCTGATCGAGCGCACCCTCACGCTCGCCTGCGTTTCCAACCCGGTCGGCGGCACCCTGATCTCCACCGCGAACTTCATCGGCGTCGACCTCCGTGGCCTGCTCAAGGAGGCAGGCGTCAAGCCGGGCGCGCAGCAGCTCTACTCCACCAGCCACGACGGCTTCACCGCAGGCACGCCGGTCGACGTCGTCATGGAGCCGGATCGGCGCGCGATGCTGGCACTCGGCATGAACGGCGAGCCGCTGCCGGTCTCGCACGGCTTCCCGGTGCGGATGATCGTGCCCGGTCTGTACGGCTTCGTCTCGGCGACCAAGTGGCTGGTCGACCTCGAACTGACGACGTGGAGCGCCAAGCAGGGCTACTGGCAGCCGCGCGGCTGGGCGCGGGAGGCGCCGATCAAGACGCAGTCCCGCATCGACGGCCCGCTCGGCGACATCGCGGCGGGTGATGTCGTCGTGGCAGGCACGGCGTGGGCGCCACACGTGGGTATTGACGCCGTCGAGGTGCGCGTCGACGATGGGCCGTGGCAGCGAGCCGAGCTGTCCACCGAAGTCAGCGTCGACACCTGGCGGATGTGGCGCGCGACCGTGCGGATGTCGCAGGGGGAGAACACGGTGACGTGCCGGGCGACGGATCGCACCGGGGCGACCCAGCCGGAGGCGGAGACGCAGGTGGCGCCGGACGGCGCGACAGGCTGGCACAGCGTGACGTTCACCGCGCGCTAGGTCGCCATCATGGCGTGATGACGTGGGCCTGCTCACCCACCGCGACCACGGATTTTGTGCACGCATTCACAAGCGGCTACCGTAGGTACCTACACCTTGTGCCGCGCGCGGCGCTTCCTCCGCATTTTTGCTTCTACCGCAGGGGTTGTCCCATAGTCGCGTGCGCGGACAAATCGGTCAGCAAGGAGAGCAGGTGGCACGGGTACAGCGTGATGGCGGCGACGACGCAGAGCCGACCGCCGAGCTGCCCGCCGTGAGGGACCAGGGCCCCTCGGCAGTGAACGGGCGCAAAGTGCCCATGGCGGCGGATAAGGTGCGGTCGATCCCCGAGGCCGCTGTCGCGCGGCTCGCCGTCTACCTGCGGGTGCTGTCCGGTATGGCCGAACAGGGCGCGGTCACCGTCTCCAGCGAGGAGCTCGCGACCGCGGCCGGTGTCAACTCGGCCAAGCTCCGCAAGGACCTCTCCTACATCGGCACCTACGGCACGCGCGGCGTCGGCTACGAGGTCGACGTCCTCACTGTGGAGATCGAGCGAGTGCTCGGGCTGACGCGGCAGCAGAAGGTCGCCGTCGTCGGGATCGGTAACCTCGGCCATGCGCTCGCCAACTACGGCGGTTTCCCTGGCAGGGGCTTCCCGGTCGAGGCCCTGTTCGACGTCGACCCCGACCTGATCGGCATCCCGGTCGGCGGCCTCCCGGTCAACCACATCGAGGACATCCCCGACATCTGCGCCACGCGCAAGATCGCCATCGGCGTGATCGCGACGCCTCCTGCCGCTGCGCAGGCGGTGTGCGATCGCCTCGTCGAGGGCGGCGTGCACTGCGTGCTGAACTTCGCGCCGGTCGTGCTCCAGGTTCCTGGGCACGTCGAGGTCCGCAAGGTCGACCTCGCGATCGAGTTGCAGATCCTGTCCTTCCACGTCGCCCGCAACGCCGAGCAACGTGTGAGTCGACGGACGGCCGCCGCGCGCGCATCCTCGAATGGTGAGGTGGTCTGAATGAACGTGCTCGCCGTCGGGCTTTCGCACCGCACCGCGGACCTGAACACCCTTGAACAGGTCGCGGTCACTCAGGCCGACCTGCCGAAGGTCCTGCACGAGCTGCAGCAGTCGCCCGATATCGCCGAGGTCATGCTGCTTTCGACGTGCAACCGCATCGAGGTCTACGCCATGGTCGAGGCCTTCCACGGCGGTCTGACGTCGGTGTCGACCGTGCTCGCCGACAAGGCGGGCGTCGAGCCTGCCGCACTCTACGACAACCTCTACGTGCACTACGCCGCGGCCGCTGTTGAGCACATCTTCTCGGTGGCGTCCGGGCTCGACTCCATGGTGCTCGGCGAGACGCAGATCCTCGGCCAGGTGCGTGCCGCCTACGCCGACGCCCGCGACGCGGGCACCGTCGGCAGCGCGCTGCACGGGCTGGTGCAGACCACGCTGCGGGTCGGCAAGCGGGTCCACACCGAGACCGGCCTCGGCTCGCTCGGCGCGTCCGTCGTCTCGGAGGCGCTCGCCGACGCGGGTGACGTCGAAGGCCGCAACGCGGTCATCGTCGGTGCGGGCTCGATGGGCGCGCTCGCGGCGTCGCAGCTGCGCAAGGCGGGCGTCGGCCGGATCGTCGTCGCCAACCGCACGTTCGACAACGCCCGCAGGCTCGCGGCGAACATCACCGAGACGGGCGGCGACGCGGAGGCGGTCGGGATGGCAGGCCTCGCGACCGCGCTCGCCGACGCCGACCTCGCGGTGGCCTGCACCGGCGCGCAGGACGTCGTCGTCACGGCGGAGCACGTGCTGCCGAGGCAGGGCCGCCCGCTGGCCATCTGCGACCTCGGGCTGCCGCGTGACGTCGCCCCCGCCATCGACGGCATCGACGACGTTCGGATCATCGACCTCGAGTCGGTGCGCCGCAGGATGGACGCGAGCGCGACGTCGGACACCGCGAAACAGACCGCGCGGGCGTCCGGCATCGTGCTTGACGAGGTGCGCGAGTACCTGGCAGGGCAGCGCAGCGCCGAGGTGACGCCGACCGTCGCCGCGCTGCGCAAGCAGGCGGCAGAGGTTGTCGACGCGGAGCTGCTGCGCCTGCACCGGCGGATGCCGGAACTCGACAGCGATGTGCGCGACGAGGTCGGCAAGACCGTGCGCCGCGTGGTCGACAAGCTGCTCCACACCCCGACCGTGCGGGTCAAGCAGCTCGCGGCCAACCCGGAGTCCACCGACTACGCCGGTGCGCTGCGCGAGCTGTTCGGGCTCGACCCTGCAGCGCCGGTCGCGGTGTCGAAGCCTGCCGCACACTCCCCGAAGCACGACCAGATCGACACGGATGGTGAAAGCCAGTGAGGGCTGTTCCCGCGGTGACCAAGACGATCAGGATCGGCACCCGTGGCAGCGGGCTCGCGCTCGCACAGACGTCGGCCATCGCCGAGCGCATCGAGCGTGGTGGCCAGCAGGTGGAGATCGTCACGATCTCGACGCCTGGTGACAGGTCGAGCGCGCCGATCGCCGAGATCGGCGTCGGCGTGTTCACGTCTGCGCTCCGGGAAGCGCTCGCGTCCGGTGAGATCGACGTCGCCGTGCACTCGTACAAGGACCTGCCGACGACGCCGGAGCCCGGCCTCGTCATCGCGGGCGTTCCTGAGCGGGAGGACCCGCGCGACGCGCTGATCGCCCGCGACGGCCTCGCGCTCGGCGAGCTGCCGCCCGGTTCCGTGATCGGCACCGGCTCGCCGCGCAGGGCGGCGCAGTTGCGTGCGCTCGGCCTCGGGCTCGAGGTCGTCGGCATCAGGGGCAACATCGAAACCAGGATGCGCAAGGTGTTCGACGGTGAGTTCGACGGCGTCGTGCTCGCCCGCGCCGGGCTGGCCAGGGTCGGCAGGCTGGCCGAGATCACCGAGACGATTGACCCGATCCAGATGCTGCCAGCCCCGGCACAGGGTGCGCTCGCGGTGGAATGCCGCGCTGACGACGTCGACGTCGAGCACCTCCTTGCGTCCACAGTGGACGATAAGGCGACACGGGCTGCCGTTACGGCGGAACGGGCGGTGCTCGCGAGGCTCGAGGCGGGCTGCAGCGCGCCGGTCGGTGCGTTGGCTGAGGTCGTCGAGGACCTCGCTGACGACGGGTCCGTCGTCGAGCGGCTGTCGCTGCGCGGCGTCGCGGCGACGGAGACCGAGTCCGGCGCGGTCGACCTGCTGCGGGCATCGGCAACCGGCGAGCTGGCCGATGCCGAGTCGCTTGGACGCGAGCTCGCGGTCGAGTTGCTCGATCTCGGCGCGTCCGCCCCTTCCGGCCCAGGGGCCTGACCCCGTTGGGCCAGGTGGCCGCCGCCTTGCCGCTGGCGAGGCGAGGTCGCCGTGCGTACCACAACCAGCGATAACTCCAGTAGCGATAACTTCTACAAGCGATAACGCTAGAAGCGATAACCCGCGAGAACGACAGAGGAGAACGCAGAACATGACCCCCGCACGGACTTCAACCGGGCGAGTCGTCTTCGTCGGTTCCGGCCCAGGCGACGTAGGCCTGATCACGGCGCGGGCAACGGAACTGCTCGGCAAGGCCGACCTCATTGTGACCGACCCGGACGTGCCTTCCACTGTGCTCGCGCTCGCGGGTGACGAGGCCGAGGTGCGGCCAGCGGTCGGCGAGTCGAGCGAGGTCGCCAAGGACCTCGCCGACGCGGCCGAGTCCGGTCGGCTCGTGCTGCGGCTGATCTCGGGCGACCCGTTGACCCGGCCCGCCGTCGTCGCGGAGACCAACGAGGTCGCCAAGACGTCGGCGGTGTTCGACATCGTGCCAGCCGTCTCGCCAGGCGCCGCCGTGCCTGCGTACGCCGGTATCGCGCTCGGCGGCGAGCACACCGAGGTCGACCTGCGCGCCGACGTCGACTGGGCTGGCCTCGCAGGCACGCCGGGCCCGCTGGTGCTCAGCGGCACGTCGGCGCACCTCGCAGAGGCCGCGTCCCAGCTCATCGAGCACGGCCGCAAGCCGGACACCCCGGTCGCGGTCACCAGGAACGGCACCATCAACACCCAACGCACCATCGACACCACGCTGTCGACCATGGCCGCCGACGTCGGTGAGGCGGTCGGCCCGCTGATCATCACCATCGGTGACGTGGTCGGTGAGCGCGCGAAGCTGTCCTGGTGGGAGTCCCGCTCGCTGTACGGCTGGAAGGTGCTCGTGCCGCGCACCAAGGAGCAGGCAGGCGCGATGGCCGATCGGCTGGAGAGCCACGGCGCGACGTCGCACGAGGTGCCGACCATCTCGGTCGAGCCGCCGCGCAGCCCCGCGCAGATGGAGCGCGCGGTCAAGGGCCTCGTCGACGGCCGCTACCAGTGGGTGGTGTTCACATCGGCGAACGCCGTCCGCGCGGTGTGGGAGAAGTTCACCGAGTTCGGTCTCGACGCCCGCGCGTTCTCCGGCGTCAAGATCGCCTGCGTCGGTGAGGCCACCGCGGCGAAGGTGCGCGGCTTCGGCATCACGCCGGAACTGGTGCCAGAGGGGGAGCAGTCAAGCGAGGGCCTGCTCGCGGAGTTCGCCCCGTTCGACGACATCCTCGACCCGGTGAACCGGGTGCTGCTGCCGCGCGCCGACATCGCGACCGAGACGCTATCCGCTGGGCTGGCCGATCGTGGCTGGGAGGTCGACGACGTCACGGCGTACCGCACCGTGCGGGCGTCGCCGCCGCCTGCCGAGACCCGCGAGATGATCAAGACGGGCGGCTTCGACGCGGTGTGCTTCACATCGGCGTCGACCGTGCGCAACCTGGTCGGCATCGCTGGCAAGCCGCACGCCCGCACGCTGGTGGCCTGTATCGGCCCGAAGACGGCGGAGACCGCGACGGAGTTCGGCCTGCGTGTCGACGTACACGCCTCGAAGCCGCTGGTCACCGTGCTGGTGGACGAGCTGGCAGCCCATGCGGCCAAGCTGCGCGCCGAGGGCCAGCTGCCGCCGCCCCGCAAGGCCAAGCGCCAGCGGCGCTCGTCGGCGTCGTCCTCGTCCTGACGGCGGTGGTGTGACCTCCGAGTGCCCAAGTTGATCAGCTTCCCCTGCCCTGTGACCATCAGAACCGAACAAAACGGTCAGAATTTGGTTAGAGGGCAGGGCAAGTAGATCAACTCGGTGGGGGACGGCGGGCGGGGACGGCGCACGGCGGGCGGGGGACACCGCCCGCCGCCGGGGCCCTACCCAGACCGCCGGCCCTTACCCCACCCGGAGTACGGTCGGCGGTGTGTTTCCTGAACAGCGACCACGGCGGTTGCGGAGCACACCGGCGATGCGGCGGCTGGTGCGCGAGACCACCGTGCGGCCACGACAGCTGATCCTGCCGATGTTCGTCGCCGAGGGCCTCACCGAGCCGAAACTGATCGGCAGCATGCCCGGCGTTGTGCACCATTCACGGGACTCGCTGCGCAAGGCGGCGGCGGGGGCCGTCGCGGCGGGCGTCGGCGGCATCATGATCTTCGGGGTGCCGCGCACCCACGACGCGACCGGCTCCGCAGGCAGCGACCCGGACGGCGTCCTTAACGTCTCGCTGCGCGATCTGCGCGCCGACCTCGGGGATGACACCGTGATCATGGCCGACACCTGCCTCGACGAGTTCACCGACCACGGCCACTGCGGCGTGCTCGACGACGAGGGCAGGGTCGACAACGACGCCACCCTGGAGCGCTACGCGGAGATGGCCGTCGCGCAGGCCGAAGCTGGCGCGCACATGCTCGGCCCGAGCGGCATGATGGACGGCCAG
>WHUD01000051.1:340-4714 GCA_009377385.1 Actinophytocola sp. | reverse complement strand
CGCAGGGCACAACGACGTCGCGATCCTCGCCTACGCAGCCAAGTACGCCAGCGCGTTCTACGGCCCGTTCCGCGAGGCAGTGAACTCGCAGCTCAAGGGCGACCGCAAGACCTACCAGCAGGACCCAGCCAACGCGCGCGAGGCGATCCGCGAGATCGAGTTGGACCTCGCCGAGGGCGCGGACGCGGTGATGGTCAAACCCGCGATGTCCTATCTGGACATCGTGTCAGCCGCGGCGGAGATCTCCGACGTCCCGGTCGCCGCCTACCTCGTCTCCGGCGAGTACTCGATGGTGGAGGCCGCCGTCGAACGCGGCTGGCTTGACCGGGAGCGCACCGTCGTGGAGATGCTGACGTCGATCTGCCGCGCTGGCGCGGACATGATCCTGACGTACTGGGCGGCAGAGGCCGCCGCGTGGCTGGACTAGCGCGATGACCACCGGACGGTACGGACCCAACGACCCGGACGAGGACGGTCACCCGTCCGACGACACCGCTTACCCGGTGGACGAGGCCGAACGTGCGGCGATGGGGCTGCCGCCGTTGTCGTCGGACCGCCGCGAGCGACCAGATCCACCGCAACTCGTGCGGATCTCGGTGTTGTTGTGGCTGCTCGCCGCCGGCGTGATGGTCGCCGGGTTCGTGCTGATGCTCGCCAACCAGCGCGAGATCACCAGGGAACTGCTCAACGCCTACGAGGTGGCGCGGCGCGCCGGCGAGTCGATCGCCAACCGACAGGGCGTCAGCGACGCCGACGTCGCAGCGGGCGTGCCCGGCCTGTTGTGGCTGCTGCTCGCCGGGTCGGTGATGATCGCGGGCCTGATTGGACTGTTCGCCTACCGCGCGCGGGAAGGCACCCGCTCGGCGCGCACCGCGTTGCTGCTGCTGACGGCGATGCTGCTGGTGTTCGTGGTCGGGATGCCGTCGGCGTTCGTCAACCTGCTGCACCTGTTCGCGCTCGGGCTGGCCGCCATCGCGGCGGTGCTGCTGTTCCTGCCGAACGTGTCCGGTTACTTCCCGCCGCTGCCCAAGGTCCGCAGGCGCTGGCAGGACTACTCGTGACCATGGACACCACTGACGTCCGCTACGAGGAACTGGCGGCGAGCTGGTGGGCGCTGCTGTTCGGGCCTTGCTTCGCGCTGGCGGGGATCCTGTTCGAGGTCGTAACGCCTGGCCCGGTGCTGTACCCGATTTGGCTCATCGCCGCGCTCGCGCTGACCGGGTTCACCGCGATGTGGGTCTACGCAAGGAAGCGGTACGCCGTCGTCCGGCTGACGTCGGACCTGCTGCGGCAGGGGGAGGAGACGCTGCTTGTCGAGCGCATCGCCGCCATCGCGGATGAGGGCGCCGACGAGGAGGAACCGCCGCGTGCGTCCAGGGTGCTCGGGGGTGGGCTCGCCGCGCCGAGGAAGTACGACGAGTTGCCCCTTCGCCTCGACGACGGCACGGTAGTGCTGGCGTGGGCACGAGACGGGCAGGCCCTGCGGGCGGCCCTGCGTGAGCTGCTGTCGGCCTGATGGTTCGGTGACGCGGGGTATGCCCTGGTGTGAGAGGCTGGTTTGGTGAGCGTGACGAGCAGCAGCGAAGGCAGCGCGGTTGAGGAGAGGGCTGACCCCGCGCGGTACGAGGCGCGGACATCGCGACAGGAACCCCGGCTGAACCAGCCGGTGCGCGCGCTGATCGCTGCCTCCGAGGTGGCGCTTGCCGGTGTCGCGTTGTGGTTCGCGTTCCGGCTGTGGCCGCAGGGCATCACCGAGATCCAGATGCCCATCGACAGTGGCGAGGTACTCACGATGACGCGCTTCCACGGCGACGTCATCGCCGCCGCGATCGGACTCGGCGTGCTGGCCTCGCTGTTCGTGCTCGACGCCGTTCGGCAGTGCATGCTCGCGGTGCGGGCGCGGCCGGCGCGTGCGGAGCGGAAGCGCAAGGCACGCGAGCGGGAGAACACCGACGTCACCGCGCAGGGCACAAGCGGCTCGAGCAGCGCAGCCGCGTAAGTACTCAGGCGAAGCGCAGTTGCTGGCCGACGCCGAGTCGTTTGCCCGTCGTCGCTCAGCGCCAGCTCGGCGACATCGGGTCCGTTGAGGTACGTGATCCAGATGGGCTGCACGTTTCGGGTCCTCTCGTTGTCGGAGATGCGATCAAAGTGGTGCGGATGCGCTCGTGGAGCTCACCCGATCCGATGACGTCGTGCGCCACGCGCTCGGCGTCGTGTCCGCACGGCCGGTCGTCGTCGAGCGGCGCGACCACGTCCCGCACCGCGTCGAGCAGCATGCCGGGACCGCGGCCCAGCCGAGGCGGTCGCGCCAGGTGTACGGCCTGCGCCGCTGCGACGGCCTCCACCGCGAGCACGTGCCGCGACCGGGCCAGGATGGTGGCCAGCCGCCGAGCCCCGTACGCGGCGTTCGTCGAGTCGTCCTCCACCGCGTCGGCGCCCTGCCTTGGGTCGGTCGACACCGGCGTTGCCAGATGCCTGATCTCGGTCACCAGCGCCTGCGCGGTCTTGGCGAGCGGCGCGAGACCGGAGCGCTCGGGACCGTGCGGCGACAGGTTGGCGGGAAGCCCGCTGACGCCGGGAGCGAGCAGGCACTGGATGCGCGCCGATGCGAGCGCCGCCGTCTGGCACAACGCGAGCGCGAGCGTGTCGAAGGCGAGCGCGAGGCCCGGCGTGTGGAAGTTCCCCGTCGAGAGGATCTCGCCGGTTTCCGCGAACACCAGCGGGTTGTCCCCGGTGCCGTTGAGCTCCGGCAGCAGGGCGTCGGCCAGAAAGGACAGTGCGGAGTACAGGGAGGCGTGCACCTGCGCCACGCAGCGCACGCTGATCGGGTCCTGCACCCTGCGCGCCGCGCGCGGGTCGGGAAGCTCGCCACCCGCCAGGAGTTCCAGCAGGTCGCCTGCGGCATCGGCTTGGCAAGGGGCACTGCGGGCCCGCTGCGCGCGCGGGTCGAGGGGGCTCGTGTTGGCCCGGAACCCCTCGTAGGTCAGCGCCGCCACCGCCTGCGCCATGTCACGGGCCACGCTCGCGTCGCTCGCGACGAGCGCGCCCGCGCCCGCGGCGATCGGGCTCGCGCCGCACAACACGAGCCCGTCCTTCGGGCCGAGAGCGAGCGGGGCGAGATCGGCGCGGCGGAGCGCGGTAGCCCCGTCGATGGTCTCCCCGCGTAGCTCCGCTCGCCCTTCGCCCGCGACGACGAGCCCGACGTGCGCCATCTGGTTGAGGTCCGAGGCGCCGATCGAGCCGGTCTCAGGCACAACGGGATGCACCCCTGCGTTGAGCATCCCGACCAGCAGCTCGAACACGCCGGGCTGCACCCCGCTGCCGCCGAAGGCCATGCCGTTGACGCGGGCCAGGATCGCGGCCCTGACGACCTCCGTCGGCAGCGGGTCGCCAACCGCGTTCGCGCGCCCGCGTACGGTGCGCAGGCTGAACGCGCTGAGCTCCTCCCGTGGCAGCGCATACGTCGCCCGGGAGCCGAGCCCGGTCGTCACGCCGTACGCCGGTACGCCACGGTCGACGACGTCGTCGACGACGGACCGGTCGCGGACCAGCCGCTGCATCACGCCTGTCGCGATGCCGACGCGCGCGCCGTGCCTCGCGACGGCGACGACGTCCTCCTGTGACAGGCTTCGTTCGCCGACGACGACCGTTTCCACTCTCTGAACGCCCCTAGACCAGGCCGTTCTTGCTCAGGAAGTCCTTGGCGACGGCCGCGGCGTTCTCGTGCTCGACGTCGATCCGGCGCACCAGCTCGGTCAGCGTTTCCGTGTCGAGCTTGGCGGAGATGTCGTTGAGCACCTGCTCCACGGTGTCGTTCAGCTTGTCCTTCCGCACCAGCGGCACCACGTTCTGCGCGATGTGGATGTGCTTCGGGTCTTCCAGCACGACGAAGTCGTTCTCGACGATGGCGCTCTGGGTCGTGAAGAGCTGGGAGACGTCCACCTCGCCGGACTTGAGTGCCTCAACGGTGAGCGGTCCGGCGACGTCAAGCGTCTTGAACTCCGCGAACCGCAACCCGTAGACCTCGCGGAGGCCCTTCAGCCCGGCCTTGCGCTGCCGGAACTCCGCTGAGCCGCCGACGACAAGCTCGGACGCGTGCGGCTTGAGGTCCGCGATGGTCTCGAGGTTGTACTTCTCGGCCGTCTCGCGACGGACCACGAGCGCGTCCTCGTCAACGGCCTCGGACTTGTCCAGCGCCGTCAGCTTGTCCGGCAGCGCCTCGCGCAGCGCCGCGTCGACCTCGCTTGACTCGGTCTCGGTCGCCTTCGGGTTGAAGTACAGCAGCAGGTTGCCGGTGTACTCCGGCATGATGTCGATCGACCCGTCCATCACAGCGGGGATGTAGACCTCGCGGGCGCCGATGTTGAGCTTCTT
>WHUD01000051.1:0-330 GCA_009377385.1 Actinophytocola sp. | reverse complement strand
AGCAGCACGTTCTCGGTGAAGTTCGCCGAACCGACGGTGATCGTCTTCGCGTTCGACTGCCCACCCTCGCCGGTCGCAAGCGGATCCCCGCCTCCGCACCCGGCGAGCATGAGGGCCGCCGCGCCAGCTGCGGCAAGCCGAAGCAACCTGTTCCTGGTCATTCGATACTCCTGATGGTCGATTCTTAGGTCAGTGGGATGCCTCGAGTTCGAGTTCTTCGCTCTCGAGTTCGCCGCTCTCCGACTCGCGGGGCCCACGCCCGGTGAGCCCTTCGGAGACCACGAGTCGCCCGAGCACCGCGAACAGGATGTCGATCACGATGGCGAGCAG
>WHUD01000519.1 GCA_009377385.1 Actinophytocola sp. | reverse complement strand
CACGAGAGGAACCCGCGCCCGAGCCGTTTACACCGCTCGTGAGACGCCACCTCCAGATGCGGCAGGCGTCTCTTGCACAACAGGTCACCGGGGTCGTTGATCACGGTCTCGATCCGAAGGGCGCGGCCGTCTTTGAGGTACTGCTTGATCCGGGAGTGCTTGTAGTCGGCGTTGACGGTGACGCCGATGGTGTCGCGGGTGTCGATGCGGGTCTTGTAGGTCGGCTCGACCTTCGGGGGTCGGCCCCACCGTCGAGGGTGGCCGGCGAAGATGAGCTCAACTCGGTCTGGGCGGCCGATGTCGAGGTTGTCGGCGACCAGGGCCTCGAAGAACGAGCTGGCCCGGCGGGGTGCGTCGAAGACGACGGTGCGGGAGGTCTCGATCTGCCGCATGGACAACTCCCACCAGTAGCCCGCCGCCCGGTCGGCGCCGGTCAACGGCAGCGGAAGGATGCTCATCCACCGTTCGAAGAACACGTTGATGGTGCCCGGGCCGAGACGGTCGCAGATGGCCTGCAGCGCTGCGGGGTCGGTGCAGGTGGCGAACCCGTTGGACAGTTCGGTGAATCCGATCCCGGCGTGGATGGCTTGGCGTTTGGCCCACTCGTGGCCGTTGAGCCAGACCTT
>WHUD01000518.1 GCA_009377385.1 Actinophytocola sp. | reverse complement strand
GACGATGACACCGCCCGACCTGGACGAGGTACCTGCGGGCCTGCCCCGTGAGTACCTCGAGCCGTGCCTGTTGTTGCTGCTGTCCGAAGGTCCCTCGCACGGGTACGAGCTGCTCGAACAGCTCCGCGAGGTCGGCCTGACCCGGGTCGACCCACCGGCGTTGTACAGATACCTGCGCGCCATGGACCGTTCAGGGCTGGTCGGCTGCTGGTGGGAACCCTCCCAAGTCGGCCCGGCGCGGCGCACCTACGGCCTTACCGACGGGGGGTGCGCGCGACTGCAGGCCTGGGTGAGCGTGATGACCGACGTGCACCGCACGCTCGGCGAGTGCCTCGAGCGGTCCCGGCAGCGCGCAGCAGACGAGGTTGGGCGACGGTGAGAGTCGCCCTGGCCGGCAAGGGTGGCGCCGGCAAGACATCGATCGCCGCGACCCTGGCGCGGGTGCTGAGTCGTTCAGGACGGTCCACCGTCGCGGTTGATGCCGACTCCAACCCGAACCTCGCGGCGGCACTGGGAATCCCCAGCGAGCAGGCGTCCGCAGCCGTGGCGCTGCCGACCACTCTGCTTTCCCGTCGCCTCACCGGTCCCGCCCTCGTGGTGCCGGTGGAGGAGGTGCTGGCGCGGCAC
>WHUD01000517.1 GCA_009377385.1 Actinophytocola sp. | reverse complement strand
GTGCTGGCCCACGGGCGCGCCCTGCTCGCCGATCATCAGGTGACCACGGTCATCACCGCCGACATGCGAGACCCCGAAGGGATCCTCGACCATCCCGACACCCGTAGGCTCATCGACCTCTCGCGGCCGGTTGCCGTGCTCTTCCTGTCCGTCGGACACCACCTCAAGGACACCGACGAGGTCGGAGCGGGTGCCCGCCACGCGCTGCGGCACATCATCGACACGGTGGCCGTCCCCGGCAGCTACTTGGCCTTCTCCCAGGTCGTCATCGACGATCCCGCCGAGGGCGCCAAGATGAGCGCGCAGATCGACGGCGCCGGCATACCCTGGCAGACCCGCACCCCGGCCGAGGTGAACGCCCTGCTCGAGGGTTTGCACCCGGTCGAGCCTGGCCTGGTCAATCTCAAGGAGTGGCGCCCAGACCCGACCCAGCCGCCGCTGGAGCCGGTCCCTGCAAACCTGCACCCGTACGTCGGCATCACCGAGAGCCGCACCGGCGTCTACGAGTACGGCGGGTTGCTGCGCAAGACCTGACTTGTCTCAGCCAGGCGATGTCCAGGCGTGGTGGTTGATGGGGTGGCGTCTCACGAGCGGTGTAAACGGCTCGGGCGCGGGTTCCTCTCGTGGG
>WHUD01000516.1 GCA_009377385.1 Actinophytocola sp. | reverse complement strand
TGGCGCAACGCGACGCGCTGACCTGCACAACTGCATCGATATGGATATGCCCTTTACGGAATCTGCCAACTCACGGCGAGCGACAGGGTCCACGGAGCGCGTGGCCTCGCCCTCCCGTCGAACGCCGCCGTCTGCGAAATCTGCTATCACGCGGTGCGCGAGCGGATGTTCCAGCGGCCCCTACGGCCCATTCGCACGGCGCACAACGCCCCGCGAACCAGGCCAGTCCAGCGTGCGGGTGCGCATACCGACTCGCATTCCGATCAAGGAAGCTGGTCAGACGAGGATCGTCGGCGCGGAGCGATGGGATTCCCGCATCACTCCCGCAGGACTATTCACCACGGATGATCTCGACCGAATCGGGTCGAGTTGGAACGAGCCGAGGAACTCGCCCGGCGCCACGACTGTCAGGCGCAAACATGACATTGGTCTCGGTTGCGCCGAGGCCTTCCACCAGAGCTTCTGCTGCGAGGTCACAACGCGGGGCCACCTTCTGCGACGTCGTGCCGCTACAAATTGAGCGCGGATCGCAGTGCGTCGTCCACGCGGGAGAGGGTCGGTGGAGGTAACGCACCGTAATCGCGAGTCACCTCATCCCTGTACACCTTCTCGACGTCGTCACAACAAAT
>WHUD01000515.1 GCA_009377385.1 Actinophytocola sp. | reverse complement strand
ACAGCCGAGCCAAGGACCTCTTCGACCTGCTCGCCATCGCGCAACACCTCCACCTGCCCGGCCTCGGCGAACTCCAGCACGCGTGCCGCCAGACCTTCGCGCTGCGCGACACACCCTGGCCACCGGCGCTCCAACCACCCCCAGACGCATGGACCCAACCCTGGCAAGGATTCGTGCGCGACTACGCGATGCCCTACACCGCACTGGCCGACGCCTACACCGCACTCACCCGGTTCTGGGAACCACTACTCCGCGCACGGCATGACGATCAATCACGGTGGGACCCCGACACCTGGAGCTGGCGCTGACCCGGCAACCCGCCGCCGCAGCAGCAGCGGCCGGGTGTCACCCGACTCGTTGTACAGCGCACCGTCACCAGGTCGGAGAACGCCTTGAGGACCGCGCACCAACTGATGTGCGCTGATGCCTCACATGCACGCAACGACCTTCTGATCGATCCGTGGCCACATTTGTGGATAGAGATCAACTCTAGCAGCGCGAAAGGATGTTGGAAAGTAGAAAACCCGCTGGTCACAGCGGGTTTTCGGTTGGCGCGCCCCGAGGGATTCGAACCCCCAACCTTCTGATCCGTAGGCTGGCGTTCGGCGTGTCCGTCACTGGCATCCTGG
>WHUD01000514.1 GCA_009377385.1 Actinophytocola sp. | reverse complement strand
TCGCGTTTCGGTTCCTGGCGGCCAACGCTCGGCCGGACTACCGCTCCGTCGCGCGGTTCCGCAAGCGTCATCTGCCCGCGGTCCGCGGCTTGTTCGTGCAGGTGCTGGCGGTCTGCAAGCGGGCGGGGCTGGTCAAGCTGGGGCGGGTGGCGCTGGACGGCACGAAGGTGCGCGCCAACGCCAGCCGCCGCAAGGCGATGAGCTATGACCGCATGGGCAAGCGGGAGGCGGAGCTGGCCGCGGAGATCGCCGAGCTGGAGGCCCGGGCCGACGCGCTGCTGGCCGAGGCGCAGCGCACCGACGACGCCGAGGACGCCCGCTACGGGGCCGACCGGCGCGGCGACGAGCTGCCCGCCGAGCTGGCGCGGCGGCGCACCCGGCTGGCGACGATCCGCAAGGCCAAGGCCGACTTGGAGGCCGAGGCGGCCGAGGCCGCCGCGCAGCGGGTCCGCGCCAAGGCGCGCCGCAAGGCCGAGTCGACGCACGCCAACGACAGCGACCGCACCGACGACCCCGCCGCGGGCCGCCCCGCCCCGGCCCACGGCGCCGCCGACGACGAGCGCACCGCCGAGGAGATCGTGGATGCTGAAGTGGAAGCAGCCGCGCTGGCCGCTGCCGCGGCTGCGGCGC
>WHUD01000513.1 GCA_009377385.1 Actinophytocola sp. | reverse complement strand
CGGTTCTCCGCCAACGACCTGTGGGTGATGCTCGTCACGTGGGGGCTGGTGCTGCTGTGCTGCGCATTGACCTACGCGCTGATCCACAGTCCATGGGGCAGGGTGCTGCGCTCGGTGCGGGAGGACGAGTACGCCGCTCGCGCGCTGGGCAAGAACGCGTACGGCTTCAAGATGCAAAGCCTGGTGCTCGGTGGGGTGATCGGCGGGCTCGCCGGCATCATGCTCGCGATCAACAGCCAGTCGGCCACGCCGGACAGCTACACACCGGTCCAGACGTTCTACCTGTATACGCTCTTGATCCTGGGTGGTGCCGCGCGAGTCGTCGGGCCGGTCCTCGGCTCCGTGGTGTTCTGGTTCATCCTCGTCCTCTTCGACAGCCTGCTCCGGCAGGCGATCGGCGCAGGCTACATCCCGTCCAGCATCATGACGACCTCTGACATCGGCGGAGCACGCTTCGCGTTGGTCGGGCTAGGCTTGATCCTGCTGATGGCGTTCTGGCCGGCTGGGATCCTCGGTAATCGCAGGGAGCTCGCGATCGATGGGCGCTGAACACCTGGCGGTGTCGCTGTCCGGTCTTGCCGCAGAGCCCGGAGTGGCGAAGCCGGACCCGATTCTGGTGGTGGAGGGTGTC
>WHUD01000512.1 GCA_009377385.1 Actinophytocola sp. | reverse complement strand
TGATCGCCCATCGCGAGGACCAGGAACTCGCCCGCCGGTTCCTGCGCGAGTCGATCACCAACCACGACGTCGATCCGGACACACTGACCCTGCATGCCGACCGGGGAGCGGCGATGAAGAGCAAGACTGTCGCCGAAATGCTGTCCGACCTGCACGTCACGAAGTCGCATTCGCGACCGAAGACCTCGAACGACAACCCCTACAGCGAGGCGCAGTTCAAGACGCTGAAGTACCGGCCGGTCTTTCCCGAGAAGTTCGACTCCATCGAGCACGCCCGCGAGTTCTGCGGCGAGTTCTTCCGCTGGTACAACCACGATCATCGACATTCCGGCGTAGGTCTGCATACTCCGGCGTCGGTCCACTTCGGAACCGCGCGCCAGATCCGCCACGAACGCGGCAACGTCCTCGCCCAGGCCTACGCGAACAACCCCGAGCGGTTCGTCCACGGCACCCCGCAACCCCCGAAACTGCCCGGCGCGGTCTGGATCAACAAGCCCACCAACACCGAGGAGATGCCCCGAGGACACTCAGCCAATTAATTCAGCTATCAACCTGCCTTGATCAGCTTGACAGCTTCCGTCGTCGTGACGTACAGGTCGCTCAGGTGGGCCATGCCGAGGTCGGCGGGTTGTG
>WHUD01000511.1 GCA_009377385.1 Actinophytocola sp. | reverse complement strand
TGGGCGAGTAGCCCCGCACGACCAGCAACCGCAGGAACTCGTGAACCTCGACGACCGGCTTGCCGGCCTCGTCGACCAGCTGAACGGTCGGTTTGCCGGGAACCGGTTCGGGCACCTTGATCACGCGCACGGGCCGGACCCTACGCACGGACGCCGGGTCTCGCCGCACGACGAGAGCCGGCGTTGTCCAGATAAGACCGTCGCCTGGCCGCGCGGGCACGTCGCTCACCTTGCCGACGCCCCAGGCGCGCGACGGAAACAACCGCGGTCCGGCCGATCCCGCAACGAGGCGAGCGCGGGGCCGGCAGGTGAATCTGCCCGATGTGGTGGCAAGCGTGAGTCGCACGCTGTCGACCCCGACAGCGACCGAAGCCCGCTCGGCGGCGACTCGGACCGTGCGGAACCCACGACATCCAAGTCCCACCGGGTGCGTAACGCTGACCGACGCGATGCGGATGCTGCCCACCCCGCGGGCGACCGACGGCACGGGCAGCCACCACAGCAGATCCGGCACCCGCAGAGGCGAGCTTCCACTGGGCGGGACCAGCATCCCAACTTCGACTGGGGGCACTACGGCATGTTGCCCGGCGCTGAAAATGCCGATGGAGCGGGCGTTTACCGTGCCGACCGGGA
>WHUD01000510.1:253-633 GCA_009377385.1 Actinophytocola sp. | reverse complement strand
CATCCCGGCGACCAACGTCATCAGCGCCTTGAGGACCGACGAACCCGTGAGGGCCAGCACGCTGGTGAGACCCAGCAGCACGATGAGGAAGTACTCGCTGGAGGAGAAGCGCAGCGCCACGTCGGCGAACGGCTTGGCCGCGAAGGTCAGCACCAGCCAGGAGGCGAGCCCGCCGATGAACGCCGCAGTCGCGGTCCATCCCAGCGCCTCGGCCGCGCGTCCTCGCCGGTTCATCTGCCAGCCGTCCCACAGCAGCGGGACATTGTTGGGTTCACCGGGGACGTGCAGCAGGATTGCGGTGAGGGCGCCTCCGTAGGTGCCGGCGACGTAGGCGGCCAGCATCAGCACGATGCCCGCTGCTGGCTCCATGCTGTAGGTGA
>WHUD01000510.1:0-243 GCA_009377385.1 Actinophytocola sp. | reverse complement strand
GCGTCGATGACGCCCAGGAAGGTTTCCACGCCGCGTCCCTACTCAGTAGATCCCGAGCAGGTTGTAGAGCCAGACGGTGAAGTCGTCGAAGACGCCGACGCCCCTCGGCAGGTCGATGAAGACGACCTTGACGAAGATGTAGGGGAAGGTGAGTGCGATGCCGAAGGCGACCGCGAGCGTCACCCAGGTGAGCCGGCTGGCGGTCCAGACAAAGACCACGACGACCAGGAGAGTGGCCAGCGG
>WHUD01000050.1 GCA_009377385.1 Actinophytocola sp. | reverse complement strand
CCGGAACACACCACGCCGTCGGCTGACGAGTTGTTCCAGGGCTCAGCACCGGTGCTGTCGGCCGAGGGCTTGGCCCAAGATGGCGTGTTCGATGACGACGAACTCGCGAGGTTCCTCGCCGACCTGACGACGATGCGGCGGTCTGGCCTGGCGTGACCATGCGCAGGGTGGATCCTCGATACCGACGTTGCCTCACCCAGCATCAAACAGACCCTCCCTTCGTACTACTCCGCGAGATCCTCGGCGCGCAGACAGGTCTCAGACGGACCGGCCTCGACGGGCCTGCCGGTTTCCTCTGGCCCGCTGGATAGGGACGTGTGCGGGTTTCGTGCGTTCAATGGGTCGCCGTCAATCTCAGTGCCAAACTTGGTCTCACGCTGCGTGAGACCATCGAGTTGGCCGACCTGCGGTTGATCCTGACACGCGGGTGGCCACGAACGATTCAGGCTGGCATGCTCTCCACGACGGCTCGGCAGGCGGAAAGCGGGCAGACTGAGTGGTCGACCGAGTCACTTGCCCCACCGTCCACCGCATCCACGGACATGGAAGCGCCGCGTGGTGTGGCTACCGTGATCGTTTGGAGGGGCGTCCGGTGGGACCCACGATGGGTGCGAACATCCGTCGCTAGCATGCAAACCATGTACCACATCCACACGTGGGTGCGGAGTGACCTCGCAATGCACGCGAATGCACACCAGGGACGTTGGGCGACGTCGACGTCCGATGGGACGACGGCAGAGGAACGGGGTAAGGCGTTGACCGAGGAAGTATCCGCGCAGCACCGCTACCCGACCGTGTATCTCCACATCGGCACGCCGAAGTCGGGTACGACGTACCTCCAGCGGGTGCTGGGGCGTAACCGGGAGGCCCTCGCCGAGCGGGGTGTGCTGTGGCCCGGCCGTACCTGGGTTGACCAAGTCCACGCGGTGCGTGACCTTGCGAACATCCATCCGTTCGACCATCGGTCTTCGGACGTCGCCGGGGCGTGGCGGCGTCTCGTCGACGAGATCCACGAGTGGGATGGTCATAGCGCGGTCGTGTCGATGGAGTGGCTGGTCGACGCCAAACCGCGACACATTCGGCGCGCCATCGACACCCTCGCTCCCGCCAAGGTCCACGTCATCGTCACCGCGCGCGACCTAGCGCGCAACATCCCGGCCGACTGGCAGGAGGACGTGCAGAACTGGTCCACCTGTGGCTGGCAGGAGTACATCGACGCCGTGCAGAACCCGGAGTCGGCCACGATCGAGTCCGGCAGGCGGCTGTGGGGCCAGCAGGACCTCGGGGCGATCCTGCGCCGGTGGGGCAAGGTGGTCCCGGCGGAGCGGACGCACGTGGTCACCGTCCCGCCACGGGGCGCCGATCCGGAGGTGTTGTGGCGGCGGTTCGCCTCGGTGATCGATATCAATCCCGACGACTACTCCGCACCACCGAAGAGCAGGAACGCCTCACTCGGCGTGGTCTCGGCGGAGCTGATGCGGCGCATCAACACACTCGGCCAGGAGCGCGGCATGAGCTGGCGGGACAGCGGAAAGCTGATCAAGCGGGTGCTTGCCAAGCGGGTGCTTGCCAAGCGCAGCGAGATTGAGCCCGCGGTGGCGATGCCTGCCGATCTCTACCCGTGGGCCATCGAGCAGGGCAAGCGTATCGCCACCGAGGTGGAGCAGACCGGCGCGCACGTGTGGGGCGACCTCGCCGAGCTCATCCCGGACCCGGCGCACGCGCGCGAGGGCGCGACCCCGGACACGGTCAGCGATCGCGAGCTGCTCGAAGCGGCGATCGACGGGTTGGTCGGCCTGGTCAAAGAGGTCAAACGCATGCGCGCGACCGGGTCGACGCTGGATGGTGATCTGTCTGCCCAAGCATCGAGGCCGCCGTTCCGGTTGTCGACGGCGACCGTGTTGGCGAAGCGCTCGCTGGTCAGGCTCGGCAAACGGGTTGGCTGGATCGGTGCGCTGCATCGCATCTGGCGCACCGCGCGGCACCGGGTCAGGTACGCCCAGCGAAGGCTCGCGCGACACTGATCAAGCCGGGCACGGCTCAGCCCACTGCGGTCGCCGCGCGGGCCAGCACGTCGGCGATGACGTCCGGCTGCGTCAACATCGCCAGGTGGTCGGCATCCTCCCGGTGAACCCACCAGCCACGTTGCTCGGCCTCGTTCGCGCGCTCGTCGTAGGCCGCGCTCAGTCGCAGGTAGCCGCAACGCACGGTGTGCCAGCTGGGCGCGTCCGGTGCCACTTCCTCGAAGTACGCCAGCGGCAGCGTCGGGATCTCGGCGAAGAACGACTCCCGGACAGTAGCGTCCGGTAGCAGGGCGTCGACGGTGCCCGGCGGGAACCACTCGTGCCACGGCGGAAGCCATCCCGCGTGGGCAAGGCCGGACAACCGCTCCCGCAGCTCCGCCGGTGCCGTGTCGAACCAGCTTCGCCCTGGGTGGGGAAGGAGCGCGTCGACGAACACCGCCGCGCGCACGTCGTCTCCCAGCGCCTCGGCGATAGCGGGCAGCAACGGCCCGGCGCCGCTGTGGCCGACCAGCACGCACGGGCCGCCGACTTCGGCGATGGCTGCTGCCGCCGTGTCGGCGAGTCGCGCGTAGTAAGGCGGACCGCCCGCGACGACTCCGGCCAGCGACGGCACCACGACACGATGCCCGTCGCGCCGCACGCACGATGCGGTCGCCGCCCACGTCGACGGCCCCACCAGCGGACTGTGCACGAGCGCGAACGAGTCGGCCATGATCCAGTTTGGCACGGCTTGGCACCCGTGCGCCGGGCCCTCACCGATTGTTGGGGAACGCCTTCGCGGGCTGCTCGTCCAGTTCCAGCGCGATTTCCATCGCCCAGTCGTCGATGTCGGACCAGTCGCGGAAGTCGCCGTCAGGCAGCAACGCCTTCCCGCCAGGGAGCACCCGCACCATCCGGTCCAGCCGCTTGAGCCGTGCGGCGTCCAGCGCGCCGCTGAAAACCCGGTGACCACGTGGCGTGATCTCATCGGCCAGCTCGGCGATCTGCTTCGGCGCCGCTTCCGCGAGCTGCTTCCGCTTCGCCGCCTCGGCGGCCGCGACATCAAGCGGCCCCGAGCTGAACAGCCACACCGGCTTGCCTGCCAGCGCCGCCGCGTTGCCGCGGACGACCTTGCGCGCGCCGGACAGCCACTTGCCGAGGTAGACGGCGCTGCCGATCACATAGGCGTCATAGCCACCGAGGTCGTCGCCATCTTGCACCGGTCGCACGGTCGTTGCGTGGCCCGCGGCGTCAAGGGTGCGCGCGATGCGTTCCGCGATGCCGCCGGTCGCGCCGTACTTACTCGCGTAGGTGACAAGAATTCGCATCGTTACCTCGCAGGTTGGGGTCTTCTCGCGCCTGCCGACTTCACCGTGTCCACCTCGGCAGGGCGAGAGGAAAAAGGCCCTCCCAGCCGGGATCTTTGTGTCCGGGATGCGGTCACTCCGGCATTCGGAGTAACGATCACGACGCGAGTACGACATGAAACGTGAAACGATCAAAACCGATCAACCCGAACATCCGGGGAGGGATCATGCGGGCTGCGTTCTTCAAGGGTTTCGCGGTGTCCGTCGCGGCCATCGCCCTCGCGCTTGGTTTCGTGGCCGCCGGGGCGGGCGCCAACCCAGGCGACAACGCCAACGGCGGGAACGCCGCCGCGTCAGTCCAGGGCAAACCCGCTGACACCGGCAAACCCGACGTCAAGGGGGAGCCACGGTCCGATCGCGGCAAGGCGGAGTCTGCCAAGGGCAAGCCAGCCGGCGAGGAAACCAACAGCCCGCAGCCACCGTCGAACGCCGACTACTCCGGCAATGGCGCCAATACGCACGGTCCGTACGACTCAACCCGGGATGGCTCGCCGTCGCAGAACGGCAACGGCGACGGCAAGGCGAAGGGCAAGCCGTGCGCAGGCTGCGTCGGCAAGGCCGACAACAAGAACCCACCTGGACAGCAGCCTGGTGGCTCCGACTCGAACGCGGGCTACGAGTGCGACACCAACAAGGGTGTCGGCAAGAGCAACCCCGCGCATACGTCCTGCCAGGAGCAGCCCACCGCGCCGCCGACGACGACCACGCCACCGGAAACGACCACGCCACCGGAAACGACCACGCCACCGACGACGACCACGCCACCGGAAACGGCTCCGCCGACGACAACGGAGCCACCCACCAGGACCCCGCCGCCTGACACGACGACTCCACCAACGCCAACCTCGCCGGGGGAGACCCTGCCTCCTGCGGGCGGCGATGCACCCGAAGCCGGGCCCGATGTGCTGCCGACGACGGGTGCGAGCGCGTTGTGGCCGGTGCTGAGCGGCCTCGCCGCGTTGTTCATCGGCGGCGTGCTGCTCCTCGTCGGCAGGCGGTGGGCAAGGCAGCGCTGACGACGTCACCCGATCCAGCGACACAGTCAGCCCCGTAATGTACCTCAAACGCACCGTGACAGTGGCGGGGATACCCGCTTCGAACGAGTTGCGGCTTTGTACTAGGTTGTGCCGCGCGCTCGCACGCTCGTGTGAGTTACCCCTCGTATCGCTTGTCAGCATCGGAAGGCGGGAATCCGTGACTCAAACGCTCAAGGCAGCACTGCTCGACGAATCGAAGCGGCCGCAGGTCGTGGCAGACCTCGGTCAGTTGGTCGACGACGAGGTCGGCGAGAAGGGTATCGCCATCAAGAGCGGCTACGGCGTCGTGAAGAAGGTCAAGCCGGGCATCATCTCGGACGCCGTTGACTCGCTGCTCGACGAATTCACCGAAAAGCTGGAGCCGTTCTACGCCGAGTACGCCGCGTCGGGCAGCGGCTCGCTCGGTGACTACCTCAGCTCGCGCTCGGACGAGGTGGCCGACGCGCTGCTCTCTGTCACCGACGCGCGTGCTGAGCGGTCCAGCCGTGAGTCGATCAAGAAGGTCTACGAGAAGCTGCGTCCGAGCGGGAAGAAGAACGTCGAGGAGGCGCTTCCCCGGCTCGGCGCGGTCATCGAGAAGCACACCGCCTGATCAGCCCAGCTGCATCGGGTAGCACGGCGAAAAGGGGGCGGGAACCAGCGTTGCTTCCTGCCCCCTTTCGTATGCCGTCAGGACTGCTTGCCTGTCGATGCCTGCGTGTCCGGCTGGCCGTTGCGCTGCTGCGGCGCCTGTGCACCGCCCGACGACGCGGCATCGGACGCCGTCCCGTCGTCCGCCCGTGGTGGCACCAGCGAGAGCGGCGGTTCCGACTTCGGCCGCATCGCGTACGCGGCGCCAGCAGCGGCGGCGCCGAGCCCGAGCACCAGCGGCCAGCGGCGCTTCTTCACGCCCTTGCCTGAGGCCGCGTCCTGGCCCTTCTTGGTCGCCTTGGCAGCGGCCTTGAGCTCCTTGGCGGCCGCTTTGGCTTCCGACCGGCTCATCTCGTATTCCTTGCGGCGCTTCTTCTGCTCGGTGGCCTGCTTCTTCAGGTCCTTGTAGGCCGCCTTGCGCTCCTTGCGGGACTTGGGCCGCGCGTCCTCCTGCTGCGCGGCCTTGCGGCTCTCCCAATCTTCTTGGAGCTGCTCGCGTGCCTGGTGCGCCGCTTCCATCATGTCGGCCTTGATCTTTCCCGTGTCCTCCTTCGCGGCCTTACGAGCCTTCTTGGCGCTGGTGGCGAGGTCCTTCTTGGCATGCTTCGCCGCCTTCTTGAACTGCTTTCGGGCGCGGCGAGTCGTCTTCCCGGCCTCGTCACGCACCGATTCGGCCCCCGAGGACAGTGTGTCAGCCAACTTTCCCGTGGCTGCCGTCATGGCCTTCACCTCTACAATCGGTTGTCACGACGTGTCTGCCAGTACCCATCCTGCCCGTTGACACGCTTCTTCGCTCGTGATGGCACGATGATTGGGTGACTGAAAGCAATCAATCGCCCGGCCGGGCGTCCACGGCGACGCTGCACACCAACCTCGGCGACATCAATCTGACGCTCTTTCCGGACCATGCGCCGAAGACGGTGGCGAACTTTGTCGGCCTCGCGGACGGTACGAAGTACTATTCGCAGCCGAATGCCAAGAATGAGACCGAAGGCCCGTTTTTTGACGGTTCGATCTTTCATCGGGTCATCGACGGCTTCATGATCCAGGGTGGTGACCCGACCGGCACCGGGCGCGGCGGCCCCGGCTACCGCTTCGGCGACGAGTTCCACCCCGAACTGCAGTTCGACCGCCCCTACTTGCTCGCGATGGCCAACGCGGGGCCGGGCACGAACGGCTCGCAGTTCTTCATCACGGTGGCGCGCACGCCGCACCTGAACTTCAAGCACACGATCTTCGGCGAGGTCGCCGACCAGGGGTCCCGCGACGTCGTCGACACCATCGCGACGACAGGGACGGGCGCTGCCGACCAGCCGCTAGAAGACATCGTGATCGAGCGCGTCTCCGTCGAGTTCGAGGACTGACACCGCGGTGTCCGAGCAGGCGGAGCAGGGCACGATGAACACCTGCTGGTGGCACCCGAACCGGCAGACAGGGCTGCGGTGCGTGCGGTGCGAGCGTCCCGCCTGCCCGGAGTGCCTGCGGGAGGCTTCGGTCGGCTACCAGTGCGTGGACTGCGTGAACGCCGCCCGCAGGCAGGCCAAGACGCAGGCAACGGCGTACCGCAAGTCGGGCTTCGGGTATCGCACCGTCGCAGGAGCACCGGCGTCGTCACAGGCCGTCATGACGCCGGTGCTGATCGCGGTCAACGTCATCGCGTTCGCCGTGACGGCGGCGCAGGCGCAGAGCCTGATGAGCAACCAGGCATCGCCGCTGTTCCGCGACGGCACGCTGTTCACGCCTGCCGTCGCGGTCAACGACGAGTGGTGGCGGCTCGTCACGTCGGGCTTCCTGCACTTCGGGCCGTTCCACCTCGTGGTGAACATGCTCGCGCTGTGGCTGCTCGGCAGGGACCTGGAACTGCTGCTCGGCAAGGTCCGCTACACGGCCGTCTACCTGCTCTCGCTGCTCGGCGGCAGCGCGGCGGTGTTCGCCTTCGAGAGCCTTGAGAAGTCGACGGCTGGCGCATCCGGCGCGGTTTACGGCGTGCTCGGCGGGGTGCTCGTAGCGGTGCTGCGGCTCAAGCTGAACGCGACGCCGGTCATCGGCATCATCGCGATCAACCTGTTCATCAGCGTGCAGATCGAGGCGATCTCGCTGCTCGGCCACCTCGGTGGCCTCGTGATCGGTGCGCTGGCGACCGCGGCGATGGTCTACGCGCCTGAGCGGCGCAGGGTGGCCATGCAGACGACGGTGGGTGTGCTGTTGCTTGCCGCGATTGTCGGCATCGTGCTCACCCGCGACGCCCAGCTCACCACGGACTACATCTGCAGCCAGCTGAACTGCTTCGGGGGCGGGGCTAGTTCGGCCTGAGCCGGTTGAGGTCGTCGAGGACGTCGTCCGGATCGGCGCCGAGGTCGAGCCAGCCGAGCACGACGAGCCTCGGTTCGTCGCTGACGTCGTCGAACTCGATTTCCAGCGTGGTGCTGTCCCTGCCGAGCCTGCGGGTGCTGACCAGGCGGGCGTGCACCGCGCGCCACGGTGCGGAGTCGGTACCGGCGAGGGTGCGGACGTGCACGCCATCGGCGTCGGCGCGCAGCCGGGGGCGGATTAGCAGGCCGTAGCCCGTCGCCAGCGCCGAGGCGACGGTGAACACGCCGAGCAGCAGCGCGCCCTCGGGGTCGGCGGTGGTCGCGAACCACGCGGTTGCCGCTGCCGCGCACAGCGTCAGCGCGGCGCCGATGCCAAGGATTGACGACTTCGGTCCCCAGATTGACCGTGAGTTATCCACACCGTGCCCCTTCCCCGGGTAGTTATCCACAGGAATTATCCACAGTGGGGATTCGGCACAGTGGTGTAATTCACACTTTTCAGCGCCACCGCATGGTCATCAGCAACCCGGTGATCATCAGCGCGAACCCGATCGCGAAGTTCCAGTTGCCGAGTTCGGCCATGAAGTCAATCTTGTGGCCCGCGAGGTAGTTCACCACGATCCAAGCGAGCCCGAGCAGCATCAGCCCGAACATCACGACCAGGTAGGCCGGATGCGACGGGCCCTGCGCGCGAACCTTGACCGCCGTGTTCTTGTTTGCGGGCGGTGTGTACGCCGTCTTCTTGCGTACCTTGGACTTAGGCATGCTCGTCTGTCTCCTTCACGCTGGACGGCGCGATGGCCGCACTCGTGCCGGTGGGGAAATTTCGCAGGTGCGCCCGCAACCGTCGTCTACCACCACGTTAACGTAGCCGCGACGTTCCGAGAACGGGGGAGCCGAGGAGGAAGCCGTGGGAAGAGCGCAGCGGCAGCGAGCCAGCGCCCTCGTCGTCGTGGTGCGGACGTTGGGCGAGCTCATGATCACCTTTGGCATCGTCATTCTGCTGTTCGTCGTCTACACCCTGTACGTCACCGACGTCATCGCCGCTCGGCAGCAGGACGACGTCGACGACAAACTGGAGCGGTCGTGGGCGAGCCCTGTCGCCCAGCAGCCTGCCGAGCGGCTCGTGAAGCCCGAGCTGGGCAGCGGCTTCGCGCGGATCTACCTCCCGGCGTTCGGCGAGGACTTCCGCTTCGTCGTCGTCGAAGGGGTCGGCTCGCCGCAGCTCGCCGTCGGGCCCGGCCACTATCCAGGCACCGCGTTGCCCGGTCAGCCGGGCAACGTCGGCATCGCGGGTCACCGGATCGGCAAGGGCGCGCCGTTCAACGACCTCGACAAGCTCAACTCGTGCGACGCCGTCGTGCTTGAGACCGAGACCGACTTCTTCATCTACCGCGTCATGCCGATGTCGGACGAGGTCGCCAACTGGGGCAAGGTCAAGCAGCGCGATCCCCGCTGCGCCGCGGTGCCGTCACTGCGGCAGGCTGGCCAGCCGGAGGGCGGGCCGTACGGCCGCACCGTCGGCCGCCGGATCGTGACGCCTGACCGGGGTGACGCCGTCGCGCCGGTGCCGTACCGGCCGGAGAACCCGCTGCCGAAGGCGCAGCAGGCGTCGCTTGTCACGCTGACGACGTGTCATCCCGAGTACGGCAACAGCGAGCGGATGATCATCCACGGCGCGCTGGTGAACCAGATCCCCAAGCAGCAGGCAGGCAGCTACCAGGCGCTGCTCGGCCTGATCGGGGAGCCGGTGTGACCGCGCGCAGCGATCTGTCGAAGGGAACCTGATGTACGGCTGGATCTGGCGTCACCTGCCCGGACCGTTCGGGATTCGGTTGCTCGCGGCGCTCGTACTGCTCACCGGGATCGTGGCGCTGCTGATGTTCGTCGTCTTCCCGTGGCTTGAGCCGAAGCTGCCCTTCAACGACGTCTCGGTGTAGGGCTGCGCCCACGCGCGCACGGACCCTGAGCTCAGGCGCGGGAGACGCGCACCATCTCCTCGCGTTCGATGACCTTCTTCCGCTCGCGGCCCTCGGCCTCGCCCAGCGCGCGCTCGTGCGCGGCGAGCTGGTACCAGCCGTCCCAAGTGGTGTACTCGACGCCGCGCTGCTCGAGGAACTCGAGCACGGCGTCCTCGTCCGTCTGGGTCGCCGGGGTCAGCGACTCGGCGTCGGCGAGCAGGCTGCGGATGGTCTCCTGCGCGTCGCCCTTGGTGTGGCCGATCAGCCCCACCGGTCCGCGCTTGATCCAGCCGGTGACGTACACGCCTGGCACCTGGTCGCCGTCGATGTCGAGCACCCGGCCAGCCTCGTGCGGCACCGTGCCGGTGCGATGGTCGAACGGCACCTCGGGCAGCGCGGACGACAGGTAGCCCACCGCGCGGTACACCGCCTGGACGTCCCAGTCGTGGTACTCGCCTGTGCCACGGATGGTACCGTCGTTGCCTTCCGTGTACGCGGTGCGCTCGGTGCGCAGCCCGCTCACCGAACCGTCGCCGAGCACCTCGACCGGCGAGTGGAAGAAGTGCAGGTGCAGCCGCTTCGGCCGGTCGCCATCGTCGCGGATCGCCCACTCCTGCAGCGTCTTGACGACCATGTCGATCTGCTTGTGCGCCCGCATCTCGGCGATCGAGCCCTCGTCGAACTCGATGTCCTCCGGGTACACGATGACCTCGACGTTCGGCGAGTGGTCCAGCTCCCGCAGCTCCTGCGGCGTGAACTTCGCCTGGGCGGGGCCCCGGCGACCGAAGACGTGGACGTCGGTGACCGGGCTCGCCTTGAGCCCGGCGTAGACGTTGTCCGGGATCTCGGTTGACGCCAGCTCGTCCGCCGTCTTGGCCAGGATCCTGGCGACGTCGAGCGCCACGTTGCCTGCGCCGATCACCGCGACGCTCTGCGCGGTCAGCGGCCACTCGCGCGGGACGTCGGGGTGCCCGTCGTACCAGGACACGAAGTCCGCCGCGCCGTAGCTGCCCCGCTTGTCGATGCCGGGGATGTTCAGGTCGCGGTCGGCGGCGGCGCCGGTGGAGAAGATGATCGCGTCGTAGAACTCGCGCAGGTCGTCCAGCTTCAGGTCGGTGCCGAAGTCGACGTTGCCGAGCAGCCGGATGCTCGGCTTGTCGAGCACCTTGTGCAGCGCGTTGACGATGCCCTTGATGCGCGGGTGGTCCGGCGCGACGCCGTAGCGGATCAGGCCGAACGGCGCGGGCATGCGCTCGTACAGGTCGATGCTCACGTCTGTGTCGGACTTGTCCAGGATGTCGGCGGCGTAGACCCCGGCGGGGCCGGCACCGACGATCGCAACACGCAGGGCTCTGCTCATATACACCAGAGTAAGTAAGGGTGCCCTAAGTGAAAACGTGATGCACGTGACACGTCCACCACGTGGAACGCTCGCCGAGGGTGGCGTTCGGTGGGAAATATCGGCCGAAGGCCACCCTCGGCCAACCCTCAGCCGAGCGTCACCTGCCGTGACGGCGGCTGCGTCGGCTTGCCGGTCAGCACCTCGAACCGGATGCCCGCCCTGCGCAGCCGCTCGATCAGCGCGTCGCCCATCGCCGCGGCAGGGGTGAGCTGGCCCGCCCGTTTCGGCAGGTCGTCGAACGCGAGGCACAGGGCGGACTCCGCCAGCATCTTCGACGTTTCGCCGTAGCCGGGGTCACCGCCGGAGACCTCGGTGACGACCTCGGCGTCGCCAGCCGTGCCGTGGAAGCGCACCGTGAACCACGATTTCGCCCGCTGCGTCTCGCTCGGACCGTCGCCGGGCTTGCGCAGTGACTCCAGTCGCTTGCGCAGCGGCCCGATCTGCGCCATCCCCGCCAGCGCGCCGATCCCGATCGCCCCGCCCGCGAGCATCGGCAGCCGCTTGACCGCCGCGTAGTGGCTGTAGGTGAAGTCGGGGCCGTAGACGTCGAGCGTGCGGGCGGAGCGCGCCACGATCTGCGGGTCGATCGTAGGCAGCGGCACCACCCAGGACTGCGCGACGTCGTCCCGACCCGGCTTGCCGGCCACGGCGCGCGCCGACCGGGTGGATGGCTTCGGCTCGATCTTCTTGCGCTGCTTGGCCGCGTCGCGGGTCTGCGTGGTGCGGGACAGGATGTTCAGCGCTGAGGCGAGCGTTCCCCCGGACGGCTGACCGCCTGCGCGGAGGAAGCCGTCGACGTGGATCGGCCGGTCCTGCGGCAGCTGCCGCACCGTGAAGTACGCGCCGAGGTCGTGTGGGATGGAGTCGAAGCCGCAGGCGTGGATGATCCGTGCGCCGGACGCGACGGCCTTCGCCTGGTAGCGGACGTACATCAGGTCGGCGAACTCCGGCTCGCCGGTCAGGTCGACGTAGTCCGTGCCGGCATCGGCGCACGCGGCGACCAGCGACTCGCCGTAGGTCATGTAAGGGCCGACCGTGGTGATCACGACACGCGTCTTGTCCGCGACCTCTCGCAGCGACGCGGCGTCGTTGGCGTCGGCGTGCAGCAGTGGGAGCTTTTCGCAGTCCGGGTTGATCTCGGCGAGTCTGTTCCGCACCGCCTCGAGCTTGGCACGGTTGCGTCCGGCGAGCGCCCAGCGGCAGTCGGCTGGCGCGTGCGCGGCGAGGTACTCGGCCGTCAGCCCTCCGGTGAACCCGGTGGCTCCGAACAGCACGACGTCGTGGGCGCGGTCAGTTGGCATCTTCGCTCCTCGCTCGACGACCTGGAACCCTCGCCGGTCCCATTGTGGCCCCCAGTATCGCGCCGGGCAGGGCGTCGTGCCCGCGGTGTCGCATGAGAAGTGGGTCACTTCCCTCGACGGAGTCGGCGTATACGCTGGTCGCATGCGCGTGCTCGTTGTCGACAATTACGACAGCTTCGTCTACAACCTCGTCCAGTACCTCGCTCAGCTCGGCGCGGAGTGCACGGTGTCGCGCAACGACGCCGTTGACATCGACGCGCTCGGCGACGTCGACGGGGTGCTGGTCTCGCCAGGCCCCGGAACGCCGGAACGCGCTGGGCAGAGCATGGACGTCGTCCGCGAGTGCGCGCGTCGGGAGCTGCCCGCGCTCGGCGTGTGCCTCGGCCACCAGGCGATGGCCGTGGTGTGGGGCGGCACCGTCGACCGCGCGCCAGAGCTGTTGCACGGCAAGACCAGCCAGGTGCTGCACTCCGGCGTGGGGGTGCTCGCTGGGCTGCCGAGCCCGTTCACCGCGACCAGGTACCACTCGCTGACGGTTCTCCCGGAGACCGTGCCTGACGCCTTCGAGGTCACCGCGCGGACCGAGTCCGGCATCGTCATGGGCATGCGGCACCGCGACCTGCCCATTGAAGGCGTGCAGTTCCACCCGGAGTCGGTGCTCACCGAGGGCGGACACCGGATGCTGGCGAACTGGATGGCGCTCGCAGGCCACCCGGTGCCGGAGGGCACGGTGGCCGAGCTGGAGAACGCCACCAGAACGCTGCAACAGGCCGCCGTCGCGGGCTAACCCAGAACTCGGCGCCCCGGTGCGCGGGACTCGCGGTCAGCCTTCTTCGTTGTCGCGGGTGGCGCTTGGCGCGAAGATGCTGCCACCGTCACCGTTGCCTTGGCCGCCGTCGCCGTTGCCGTTGTCACCGCCGTCCTCGGTGTACTCGTCGACGTAGAGCGTCACGGTGTCCGAACGACGCATGTTTTGGCCTGCCTTCGGCGTCGACGAGCTGACCAGCCCGTTCCGGTTCGGATCGTCAGTCGGGTTCTTGACGACCTCGACGTCACCGGTGTGGCCTGCGTCGGCGAGTAGCTGCTTCGCCTCGTCCTCCGTCTTGTCGATGACGTCCGGCATCTGGATCGTCTGCTGCGAGCCGTTGGACACCTCGACGGTGACCGTCGAGCCCTTCACGGCCTGGCCGCTGCGCGGGTCCTGACCGACGACGATGCCCTCCGGCTGGTCCGAGTCGACGTCGATTCGATTGACGGTGAAGTCGAGGGCACTCAGCCCCGCCTCCGCCGTCTCGAACGTCTTGCCGACGTAGTCCCTGACCTCCACCATCTGCGGCTTGGCGTACACCGACAGCGTGACGACCGAGCCCTCGTCGACGAAGTCGCTCGCGGGCGGAGTCTGCCGTGCGATCTTGCCTGTCCTGCTCGGGTCGGTGTTCTCGACCCGCTTGACGTTCGGGTCGAGCAGCAGGTTCTTCTCCTCGATGATGCGCTCCGCCTGCGCCTGCGTCTTGCCGACGAGGCGTGGCATCTGAATTTCCTTCGGCAGCAGCCCGTACTTCAGCGTCACCTTCTGGCTGACGTCGACCTTGGTGTTCTCCGCTGGGTTGACGTCGATCACCCGCTGCACGTCGGTGTTCGGGTCACACGGCGCCGCTTCACCGAAGGCGGCAGGCATGCACTTCACGCCTTCCCGCTTGATGTTGGAGAAGCCTGCGTCGCGCAGCGCCACCTCGGCGGGATCGACCTTCTGCCCGACGACGTTGGGCACAGCCGCGACCCGTGAATCGCTGCCGAACGGGTTGGCGAGCCACAGGACCGCCGCGAGCACGGCGATCCCGAGCAACACGAGAACGGTGATCAGCCGCTTGCGCCGCCGCCGTCGTTCCTCTTCAGCGATGGCCGCGTAGTCGTCGTAGTCGTAGTCCCGGGCGTAGTCGTCGTAGTCCTCGCCGTGCCCAGCACCCATCACCTGGGTGCGGTCGTCGTCCGTCATCACCATCGGCGCGGACGGCCGCTGCTGGGAAAGCACCCGCACCAGGTCGGTGCGCATCTCGGCGGCGGACTGGTACCGGTTGGCTGGCCCCTTGGTGAGCGCCTTGAGCACGACGGCGTCCAGCTCGGGGCTGATGTTCGGGTCGAGCAGCGACGGCGCCTGCGCGTCCTCCCGCACGTGCTGGTACGCGACGGCGACGGGGGAGTCACCCGTGAATGGCGGCTGCCCCGTCAGCAGCTCGTAGAGCACGCAGCCAGCCGCGTAGACGTCGCTGCGGGCGTCGACCGACTCGCCGCGCGCCTGCTCAGGCGAGAGGTACTGCGCCGTGCCGATGACGGCGGCCGTCTGCGTCATCGCGGCCTGGCCGTCGTGGATCGCGCGGGCGATGCCGAAGTCCATCACCTTTACGGCACCGGTCTTGCTGATCATCACGTTCGCCGGTTTGACGTCGCGGTGCACGATGCCGTGCCGGTGCGAGAAGTCCAGCGCGGCGCAGACGTCGGCCATGACCTCCATGGCGCGCTTCGGGTCGAGCGGGCCCTCGGTCTTGACGATGTCGCGCAGCGTGCGGCCCTCGACGTACTCCATGACGATGTAGGGCAGCGGGCCGTACTCGGAGTTCGTCTCGCCGGTGTCGTAGACGGCGACGATCGCGGGGTGATTGAGCGCGGCGGAGTTCTGCGCCTCGCGGCGGAACCGCTCCTGGAACACGGCGTCACGGGCGAGGTCGGCGCGCAGGATCTTGACGGCGACCTGCCTGCCGAGTCGAACGTCGGTGCCGTGGTGGACCTCGGACATCCCGCCGTAGCCGAGGGTGTCGCCCAGCTCGTAGCGATTCGAGAGCAGGTTCGCTGTGCTCATCGCCGTCCTCGCTTCGCAATTGGCGCCGATGCGGCAGGGTCGGGTGTCCGGCACGTCGCGGTGCCGTGCGCGCCGTGGTTCATCGCACTGTCGTCCTGTCCATCATGCGCCATGTCGAACCTCATCGGGGTGACGCTGATTGTCGTCCGCGTGGTTGGCTCCGAGGCCGAAGAGTCCGATTGTCGGCTTTTCAGCGGGAGCCTGCTGCTGTTGTTCAGCGGGCAGGGTAGTAGGTGCCGTGGCCGGTGTGTTGTGGTCGCTGGCCGATCCGATGCTGTCGACCAGTTTCGGCACGACAATCGCGGCGATCACGACCAATCCGACGCCGATGATCGCGAGCACCACCCACAGCCACGCGCCCCGGGAGGGGTCGCGCTGCGGCGGCTGCTGCGCGGGGAAAGCGCCGCTCGGCGCCACCGTGTGCATGGTCGGGTGCGAGCCGGGAGAGGGCTGGGTCGGGATGCCGCGCGGCGGCGTCCTCGCAGCGCCGACCGGCATCGGCGGCGGGTGGCCGTGCCGGACGGCGACGACGGCGTTGGCGAACTCCCCGCCGTCGGCGTAGCGCAGCGCTGGGTCCTTGACCAGCGTCGACTCGATCAGCGCCCGCACCAGCGGCGGGACGTCGTGTGGCAGCGGCGGCGGCATGTCGCGGATGTGCATCATCGCGACCGTGACCGCGTTCTCGGAAAGGAACGGCCGTCTGCCTGCCAGGCATTCGTAGCCGCACACCGCGAGCGAGTAGACGTCGCTCGCGGGCGACGCGTCGTTACCCGTCGCCTGCTCGGGGGCGATGTAGTGCGCGGTGCCCATCACCATGCCGTTGCGGGTGACCGGCGCGGCGTCGGCGGCCTTGGCGATGCCGAAGTCGGTCAGCTTGACGGTTTCGGCGCCGTCCCCGCCCCTGACGACGAGGATGTTGCCCGGCTTGATGTCGCGGTGCACCAGCCCGCGCTCGTGGGCGGCGTTCAGCGCCCTGCCGGCCTGTTCGAGGATCGGCAGGAGCCGGTCGGCGGTCATCCTGCCCGACCGTGCCAGCAGCGTGGCGAGCGGTTCGCCGTCGACAAGCTCCATCACGAGGTAGGCGAGGTTGTTCTCGGTGTCGTCCGTGCCTGGCACCCCAGACGCCGCTTCGCCGTAGTCGTGCACCGCTGCGATGCCGGGGTGGTTCAGCGACGCCGTCGTGCGCGCCTCGGTGCGGAACCGGTGCAGGAACTCGGCGTCACCCGACAGCTCTGCCTTGAGGATCTTGACGGCGACGGTGCGGTCAAGCCTGGCGTCGCTCGCCCGCCACACTTCGCCCATGCCACCGACGGCGATGCGGCTGTCGAGCCGGTATCGCTCGGCGAGCAGCTGCCCCGAGGTGATCGCCATCTAGCCTTCCCCAAGTGCGGCGTTGATCGTCAGGCGTCCGATCCCGGCGGCGACGCTGCCACCGGTGGCTGCCAGCCCCCTGTCACCGCCGCTTTCCACGATCACGGCGACAGCGACCTTCGGGTCGTGCGCCGGCGCGAATGCGGTGTACCACGCGTGTGGCGGGGTGTTCTTCGGGTCGGCGCCGTGCTCGGCCGTGCCGGTCTTGGACGCGATGGTGAGGTCGGAGCGCTTGCCCTCGCCGCTGGTGTTCGCCTCGGACGCGATCATCATGTCGCGGAGCACCTCGGCGTTCTGGCTGCTGAGGGCGGGTTCGTCCATCAGCTCTTCCGATTCGTACTCCTCAAGCGTCGACAGGTCTGGCGCGAGCAGCTCCTTCACCAGTTGCGGCTTCATCGTGACGCCGCCGTTGGCGATCGTCGCCGAGAGCATGGCGTCCTGCAGCGGCGTCAGGCGGACGTCGCGCTGGCCGATACCGCTCTGGTACAGCACGGCGGACGAGTCGAGCGGGCCGAGGTGCGACTGTTCGACGTCGAGCGGGATCGACAAGTCGTCCATCCCGATGCCGAACTTCCTCGCCGTCGAGCGCAGCTTCTGCGCGCCGAGCTTTTCAGCGAGCTTGGCGAACGCGGTGTTGCACGAGTAGGCGAGTGCGTCCCGCAGCGTCGAGCCGGGACACGTCGCGCCCGCGTAGTTCTCCAGCGTGATGCCGGTCGTGCCGGGCAGCGGCACCTCGCTCGCGCTTTCGACGGGGGTGTCCATCGTCATGCCGCTTTCCAGTGCGGCAGCCGTCACGACCAGCTTGAACGTCGAGCCTGGCGGGTAGGTCTGCTGGACGGAGCGGTTGAGCATCGGGTTGTTGTGGGTGCAGTTCGGCGCTGCCGGGTCGCAGTTCCACGACGCCCACGCCTGCTCCTGCTTGTCGCCGTCGTGCGAAGCCAGCTTGTTCGGGTCGTACGACGGCGTCGACACCATCCCCAGGATCTCGCCGGTGTCCGGTCTGAGCGCGACGACGGAGCCGGTGAAGCCCCGCGACACCATCGCGTTGTAGGCGGCCTGCTGCACGGCCGGGTCGATGGTGACCTGCACGTGGCCGCCGCGGGGGTCGCGCCCGGTGATGATGTCGGACAGCCTGCGCACGATCAGCCGCTCGTCCTCACCGGTGAGGATGTCGTTGCTGGCGCGCTCCATACCGTCCGAGCCGTAACGCCACGAGTAGTACCCGGTGATCGGCGCGTACATCGGGCCGCTGCGGTACTTTCGCAGGTACTGCAGCCGGTCGTTGGTCTTGCTGCTTTGCGCGAGGATGGTGCCGCCGAACTGCGACACGATCTGGCCTCGCTCGCGGCTGTACTCGTAGAGGAGCTGCCGCTGGTTGCGGGGATCGTCGCGGTAGTCCGCCGCCTTGACCACGTGGATGTAGGTGGCGTTGGCGAGCAGCAGCACCACCATGGCGAGCATCGCGAGCCCGACACGGCGTAGGGGAGTGTTCATGACTTCGACTCCCCTTCCGTGCTGTCGCTCTGCTCAGTGCCTTCGGCCTGCTCGCTGGCCTTGTCGCTCGTGCTAGCGGATTCGCCGCCGTTCGCCGGAGCGGCCGGACCTTGCGCAGCTGCTGAGCCATTCGCGGGCTGTGCTGGCGCTGCAGGCGGTGCTGGAGTTGCGGGCCTGACTGGCGGTGCGGGTTGGGCCACCGGGACCTGACCCCCTCCGCTCGACGCCTGCACCATCACGGTGTGCGCATCGGCGATCGGGGCCTGCTGCTGCACCGGCCGTGGCCGGGACTGCTGCTGTGGTCTGCGCGCGGCGTCCGAGATGCGCAGCAACAGCGCGACAAGGATGTAGTTGGCCAGCAACGACGACCCGCCGTAGGACAGGAACGGCGATGTGATGCCGGTCATCGGGATCAGCTTGGTGACCCCGCCCGTGACGACGAACACCTGCATCACCAGCGTGAACGCCAGGCCGCCGCCGAGGAGCTTGCCGAAGGTGTCGCGGACGGCGAGCGCGCCGCGCATACCGCGCATGCCGAGCAGCAGATACACCATCAGCACCGCGGCGAGGCCGATGAAGCCCGTCTCCTCACCGATGCCAGCGAGGATGAAGTCGGTGTTGGCCTCTGGCACCGTCTCGGGGCGACCAGCGCCGAGGCCGGTGCCAAGGACGCCGCCGGTGCCGAGCCCGAACAACGCCTGCGCGACCTGGTACCCGCCGCCCGGCTCGTTGTAGGTCGCCAGCGGGTCGATCCAGTTCGCCACCCGCTGCTCGACGTGGGAGAAGAGTTGATAGGCGACCACGCAGCCGACACCGAATATCGTCAGCCCTACCGCGACCCAGATGAACCGCTCGGTCGCGACGTAGAGCAGCATCAGCACGACGCCGAAGAACAGCAGCGCTGGCCCGAGGTCCTTCTCGAGCACGAAGATGCCGAGACACACCCCTGCGGCGATGACGATCGGGCCGAGGTCACGCGCGCGGGGCAGTTCGACGCCGAGCACCCGCTTGCCGGCAACGGTGAACAGATCGCGTTTCGAGACGAGGAACGACGCGAAGAAGATCAGCAGCAGGATCTTGGCGAACTCACCTGGCTGGATGCTGAAGAAGCCGAGCTTGATCCACACCTTCGCGCCGTTGACCTCGGAGATCGCGCTCGGTAGCACGGCTGGCAGCGAGAGCAGCACGAGGCCGACAAGGCCGGAGGTGTAGGAGTAGCGGGTGAGCGCGCGGTGATCCTTGATCACGATCAGCACGCCGAGGAACAGCGCGAGCGCGACGACCGTCCAGATCACCTGCCGTGGCGCCACTCCGGTGAACTCCCCGCCGACCTGGGTCGCGCGTTCGGTGAGCGCGAGGTCGATGCGGTAGATCATGACGAGGCCGAAGCCGTTGAGCAGCGCGACACAGGGCAGGATCAGCGGGTCGGCGTACGGTGCCCACCGCCGCACCGCGAGGTGGGCGACGGCGAAGATGCCGAGGTAGGCGAGGCCGTACCAGACGATGGCGAGGGTGAGCTCCTGCTCCTGGTTGGCGTCGACGAGCACGATCGCGGTCGTCATGATGACGGCGGCGAACGCGAGCATGAGCAGTTCCGTGCCGCGTCGGGTGGCGGGGGCGGCGCCGCCAGGATTGGTCGTCGCCGCCTCAGGTTCCCGTCCACCGACCAGCCCCAACGGCCGGTTCATCAGCCACCGCCACCCTTGTCGGCGCCGGTCGTTGTCTTGCCGCCGGTCTGGTCGCGGTCCGCGGTGGTCGTCGGCGCGGGAAACGGCCCTTGGCTCGGCGACGGCGACGCGACGGTGTCGTCCTCTGGCTCCCGGTGGAAGCTCGACCGCGAGCGCAGCGTGTGGATGTAGGTCTGCGCCTCGTCAAGGCTTGCCTTCTCGACGCCGCTGCGCAGCACGTCCTGCACGTTCTCGACGAGGTCGTTCGCCATCAGCGGCTCGCATCCCGCGCTCAGCCCTTCGCACGAGTCGGCCTCGACAGAGCTCAGCTCGATGCCGACGACGCTGCCCTTGATGCCACGGAAGATGGAGACCTCACCCGTCTCGTCGATGCCGACGTAGTACTGCTGCATCACGAAGAACCGGGTCGTGATCGTCGCGGCGGCGAGGACGAGCAGTACAAGCGCCAGCCCGACGATCAGCTTGATGCGCTTCCCGCGTTTCGCTTTTGGGTCGGGCGGCTCCTGTTGCTCTACCGGCCGCGATGGCGGGGGTGGGTTCAGCGCGCGGGCTCGTGCGGCAGGCGAGTCGCCCTGGTGGCCCTCGTCGCTGCCGTCGCCAGCCGCGCCGCCGATGATCGGGGCGTCATCTCCGTAGTCGACGTCGACGACGTCGGCGACGATGACGGTGACGTTGTCGGTGCCGCCGCCCTTGAGCGCGAGCTCGATCATCCGGTCGGCGCACTCCTGCGCGTCCGGGATCGCGATGGCGTCTTCCAGCGTCTCCCTGCTGACCATGCCGGAGAGCCCGTCGGAGCACAGCAGGTAGCGGTCGCCTGCGCGTGCCTCGCGGATCGTCAGGCTCGGCTCGACGTCATGGCCGGTCAACGCCTTGAGCAGCAGCGAACGCTGCGGGTGGGTGTCCGCCTCTTCCTCGGTGATGCGGCCCTCGTCCTGCAGCTTCTGCACGAAGGTGTCGTCGTGGGTGATCTGGGTGAGCTGGCCGCCCCTGAGCAGATAGGCGCGCGAGTCACCGATGTGGACGAGGCCGAGTGTGCCGCCCGAGAACAGGATGGCGGTGAGCGTTGTGCCCATGCCTTCCAGCTCTGGCTCGTTCTCAACGAGTTCCGCGATGGCGTTGTTGCCGCCGACAACGGACTCGCGGAGCTGGCTGAGCAGGTCCTCGCCGGGCTCGTCGTCGTCGAGGGGAGCGAGCGCCGCGATGACGACCTTGCTCGCGACCTCCCCTGCCGCGTGGCCGCCCATGCCGTCGGCGAGGGCGAGCAGGCGGGGGCCTGCGTACACGGCGTCCTGGTTGTTGGAGCGAACCAGACCCCGGTCGCTGCGGGCTGCGTAGCGAAGCACAAGCGTCATGGGCGAAGCTCGATCACCGTCTTGCCGATCCGGATGGGGACACCGAGGGGTACTCGGAGTGGTGCTGTGACCTTAGCCCGATCCAAGTACGTTCCGTTCGTCGATCCCAGATCTTCGACGTACCAATCGGTGCCACGCAATGAAAGGCGAGCATGTCGGGTCGACGCGTAGTCGTCGTCGAGCACGAGCGTCGAGTCGTCCGCCCTGCCGATCAGGATCGGTCGGCCGTCAAGGGCGATCCGGGTTCCCGCCAGCGCGCCGTGGGTGACGATCAGCTTGCCCGGTGACTTGCCGCCCCCGGCTTTCTGGGGTTGTGGTTTCTTGCGGAAATGGGGGATGTCGACCTTGAGGCCGGACGCCGCGTAGAGATCGGAGCGCACCACCCGCAGAGCGGCCAGCACGAATAACCAGAGCAGGGCCAAAAACCCTGCTCTGGTCAATTGCACGACAAGCTCTGGCACCTGAGTAAGTCCACTCCCGCTTCCATCATCGCCCGGTCAGGCCGGGAACCTACCTCGCGTCAGCCCTGTGTTCGGAACGTCAGGGAGGAGTGCCCGACGCGGATCACGTCGCCATCTGCGAGCTGCCAGGTCTGCACCGGCGTGCCGTTCACCGTAGTGCCATTGGTTGAGCCGATGTCAGCCAGCGTCGCACTCTGGCCGTCCCAGGTGATTTCGAGGTGTCTGCGAGATACACCGGTGTCCGGTAGCCGGAAGTCTGCGTCCTGGCCCCTGCCGACAACGTTGCTGCCCTGCTTGAGCGAGTAGCTGCGGTTGGAACCGTCGTCGAGCATCAGCGCAGCGGCCATCGGCCGGGCGCCGGTCTGCACCGGTGGCGGTGCGTAGCCAGGGTCGTAGCCGGGTGCGCCGGGGGGAGCGCCGTATCCGCCAGGGTCGTAGCCGGGCTGTCCTGCCGGTGCGCCGTAGCCGGGGTCGTAACCGGGCTGTCCGCCTGGCTGCCCGTACCCGGGGTCATATCCCGGTTGCCCGTAGCCGGGGTCGTAACCACCCGGCTGCCCGTAGCCGGGGTCATACCCTGGCTGGCCGTATCCCGGGTCGTAACCTGGCTGGCCGCCCGGTGGCGTGCCGGGGGGAGCGCCGTAACCGCCTTGGTCGTAGCCGGGCTGGCCATAGCCAGGGTCATAACCTGGCTGCCCGCCCTGCTGGTCGTAGCCGGGTTGGCCGTAACCGTACTGGCCGTACGGGTCGCCCTGGTCGTAGTGGCCGTAGCCGGGTGGCTGACTCATTGCTCGGTCTCCTGCGTTGCGGGGTGGTGCTTCCTGTCCTGAGCGTCCCACGTTGGTTGCTGCAATATCAGGGTCCACGGACGATCGAGTCCTGAATTGACCAGTATGCAGCGCGTCGTTGCGCTCTAGCGAGACTACGACGTCACCATAGGTGTCCCAACCGTGCTCGGCGAGATGTTCCGCGACAGCATTCGCAAGCACCCTAGTAACACGGCGCTCGTCACCCGACATCCGATCGTGGTCGGTGGGACCGAGGGACACGATGTAGTGGTTGGGTGCGAGTAACCGCCCACCAGCGAGCTCGCGGACATTGTCCTCGCTTTCACGCTCAAGGGCCTGCGCCACCTCCTGGGTGACGACGTTGCCACCGAACATGCGCGCGAAGGTGTTGCCGACGATGCCTTCAAGACGCCGGTCAAAGCGCTGTATACGGCCCACCGGGACTCGTCCTCCTTCACGCGCTCCTTCACAGTCCGATCATATCTGTGCGCGGCTAGTTCGGCACTCGCCATCCTGGAAACACCCTGTGGTGACGCTCTCGTTACGCCCACTGTGCCAGTGCGGGGTGGTACGAGTGTCAACCTGAGCTGGGGTTGGTGTTGCCTGCGCCACTCTTCCGGCGGGCGAGGGTTCCTTCCGTTGCAACACCCCGTGCGACACGCGATCAATGCCGTTGCTAAGCTGGTTCAGCACTCAGGGCGAGTGGCGGAATGGCAGACGCGCACGGTTCAGGTCCGTGTGTCCGAAAGGACGTGAGGGTTCAACTCCCTCCTCGCCCACATCAAAAGGCCCCGCTCCGGGCGGGGCCTTTTCGCGTATCTTCCGCGAGTCGCACCTTCCGCGGCGCGAGTCGCACCTTCAACGCCGCGAGTCGCACCTTCATGACTCCGAGTTTCACGGCCCGGTCCACGTACTTCGGCTCCCGGGTCAGACCGCGGCGTCCGGGTCGGACCGGTCCTCACTCCGTCCGGAGGCGGGCGATCTGCAGCGCCGAAACGCATCAAGATCCACGGGTACGCGGGCCTGAGGGTGCGACTCGCGCGGCTGAAGGTGCGACTCGCGGCCAGCGTTGCTACCGAGCGGTAATAATGCTGTCACGCTTCGTGTTCGTACGCCTCCGCTTAGTGCGAATGGCCCAGGCAAATGCCGATATTCGGACGTTCCATGACATGCGGAATTGACGAGAATGTGTGTGTGGGGCCACGAGCGAGGGGGCGAAGCCGATGGGTCGACACACCTCGGCGGGTCCTCCGCGAGCGCGCGTCGCCGTGCTGAGCACACTGCTGGTGCTCACCCTCGTCGGTTGGTTCGCGTTCGACTTCCTCGTCGACGAGCTCCGCGCGGCGGGCTGCGATTCGGACACCGCCATCACGGTCACCGCCGCCACGGACATCGCGCCGGTCGTGCAGCAGGCGGCGCGCACGGTGTCGCGGCAGGAGGGGGACGACTGCTATCGCGTGCACGTCACCGCCAGGGACTCCGAGGTCACCGCGGAGTCGCTCGTGCTCGCCAGAGGCGCCACACCAGACGTCTGGATCCCGGAATCGACGATGTGGCTGCAACACGCCAACGACAAGGGCGCATGGGACGTCCCCGTCAACGGCACCTCGATCGCGAGCACCCCGGTCGTGTTGGCGCTCACCGACGACGCCGCGGCGCAGCTCGGCTGGCCAGCCGTCACGCCGCGCTGGTCGGCCATCGTCGGGCCGGACGCGGGCGAGTTCGACGTCGGCACCGCGGACCCGGCGCGGGACCCGGCCAGCCTGTCCGCGCTCATCGCGCTGAAAAACCTCGCGGATTCAGGCAAGGCGTACACGACGTCCCTGCGGCACGTCTCGGCCAACGCGGCCGAGGAACCGGACACCCTCTACCGCAGGCTGCCGGGCAACTCGGGCGACACCGAGCCGCTGGATGCCTTCCCGACAACGGAGTTCGACCTGCTCACCCACAACGTCGATGCGCGCAAGGCCGACCTGATCGCCAGCTACTCCGAGGAGCCGATCCCCGCGCTGGACTTCCCCTACATCGTGCTGCCGGACACCACCGGCGCACGCAGAGCCAAGGACTTCCTCGACCGGCTGGTCAGCGACCGGTTCGCCGAGTCATTCGCCGACGCGGGGTTCCGCACCCCGGAAGGGACCACGCTGCGGAAGCGCGGCGAGCGGACGTCGACGCGAGCGGTGCCGCCGGTCGCGCTGCCGGACGCCGGTGAGGTGCGCAAGCTACTCAACGAGTGGGCAGGCGTGAACCTCAGCGCCCGCATCCAGGTGCTGCTCGACGTCTCCGGCTCGATGGCGGCGGCCGTGCCTGGCACCGACAAGACCCGGATGGCGGCGACGATCGAGGCGGCGGAGCTCGGCCTGCGGCTGTTCAAACCGACGACCAAGATCGGGCTCTGGGTGTTCTCCACCTACCTCGACGGCAGCAAGCCGTACCGCGAGCTGCTGCCGGTGCGGCCGGTGGCGGAACACCTCAGCGGCGACGGCATCGAGCTGCTGCGCTCCGCCGCGAGCCAGGTCGGCGGCAACACCGGCCTGTACGACAGCACGCTCGCCGCCTACCGGGAGGCGACGGAGCACTGGGAGGCGGGCCGGATCAACATCGTCGTCGTCCTCACCGACGGCAGGAACGCCTACCTGGAGGGCATCACCCGCGACCACCTGCTCGGGAAGCTGGACACACTGCACGACCCTCGCCGACCGGTGCAGATCATCGGCATTGGCATCGGTCCTGACGTCGACACGATGGAGCTGCGACAGCTCGCGGCGGCGACCGGCGGTCAGGCGTTCACGACACCCGACCCCAGCAAGATCGGTGACGTCTTCTACGCGGCGTTGTCGACGCTGCTGTGCCAGCCACCGGCGTGTAAACCGTGATGTGGCGCAGACCGACGGCGTGGGTGATGCTCCCGCTGGTCACGGCGGACCGCATCGGCTCGCCACGGAAGGCGGCAGGGCTGTCCGCGCTCGCCGTGCTCGGCATGGGCGGCGTCGCTCGACCTGCTGCCGGTGTCCGCCCTGCGCCACAAGACGTTGGCGGACTACCAGGGCGTCCGCTCGGTGACGGCGTCGTCCTCGGTGAGCTACGCCGACGCGGTGCGGGTGAGCGACCCGTCAGGCCAGCCGTTCGCCGCCGTCGACGGCAACGCCTACACCGCGTGGCAGTCGTCCAGCTTCCACGGGCCGCAGGGGCAGTGGCTCGACGTCTCGCTTGACACGCCTCGGCAGGTCGATGAGGTGACGCTGCGGCTGATGGACGACCGCAGGGTCGGCTGGCCGGTGACGCGTGTGCGGATCACCACCGACGCCGGGTCCGTCGAGCACGAGGTGTCCAACGACGAGCCGGTGGCGCGGCTGCCGGTCGCCGCCGGGATCACCGGCAACGTCAGGGTGACCATCCACGACGTCGCCGCCAACCGGCAGACCGGCAACGTCGGCATCGCGGAACTTGCCATCCCCGGCGTGACGCCGCGGCGGGCGCTGCGGGTGCCAGGCGACGTCGAGCCGAGGGAGGACCAGCCGCCCGCGTTCTCGTTCAGCAGGGGCCGCTGCCGCGCTACGCCTGCGTGACCGGGCACGATGGCCAGCGCTGCGACTCAGGGCTGACCCGGTTCGGCGAGGAGCCGCACGGCCTGCACCGGCTGCTCCGCACGCCGGTGACGACGCGGTACGAGTTCGGCGGCACGGTGCTGCCGTCGTTCGGCGGCGACCATCCGGTGTCGCTACCAGGGTGGAGCTGTCATCGTCGACGACGCTGGCTGGCGATCCGGCCGCAGGGCCGCTGGCCGCCGTCGACGGCAACCCGGCGACCACCTGGATCGCCGACGTCACCGACGCCGGCCCGACGTTGCGGCTGCGCTGGCAGGGCGCGAGGAATCTCACCGGGCTGCGGCTGCGCACCGACGAGACGTCCGGCGCGGCGCGGCCGGTCGAGGTGGTGCTGAGCACGCCGTTCACCACCCAGACCGTCGCGCTTGACGAGCAGGGCCGCGCGCCGATCCACCTGGTCACCGACCAGGTGGATGTTCACCTCGTCGCGCCAGCCCCTCGTCCGAACGACGCTGGCATCACCTGGCCGGCCGGGACGACCGGCATCACCGAGCTGTCCCTTGACGGCGCTGGCGATCTGCTCGGCACCGTCGGGCCGGACACGCCGTTCACCGTGCCGTGCGGGTTCGGGCCGCCGGTCACGGTGGACGACTTCCAGTACGCGACGTCAACGACCACCGCGAGCTGCGGCTCGGCACCTGCGAGGACAGCGCGGGCGCACGAGGTGCACGGCGGGGAGTCGGCGTCGTTCGTGGTGCAGGACCTGTGGCTGCGTCCTGTGGCTGCGTCCTGGGGCTTCCAACGGGCCGGTGCGGCGGCAGGCGGCGATCAGCGTTGCTCCTGGTGGGGCGCGGGTGATCACCGTGGCGATCGGCGTGCTGCTCATCGCCATCGGCGGCGTGCCAGCCGTGATCGCGCTGCTGGCCTGCCTGCTCGCTGCGACGCTGTGGGAACCGGCACCGAGGGCGCTCGCCGTCGCAGGGGTGGTGACGGCCGCGCTGACGGCGGTCACCGGGCGGCTGCTCGGCAACGGCCAGGAATGGGCGTACGGCTGGCTGGCGCAGGGCGCGATGCTTGTCGCGCTCGCGGCTGTCGCAGCCGCCCGCGTCGAGCGGTACCTGCCGCCACCGGTGGGCAGCGCCGAGCCAGCTGACGACGGATGACCAGGTCAGGGGAGCTGCGGGCTGCGGGGCAGCGCGAGGCGGCTGTGCCGCACCTCGATGAGCGCGCTCGCCACCACCAGGCCCGCCGTCGTCGCGACAGCTGCGGTGACGATCTGGATCATCGAGTCGTTCAGCCAGACGGTGACGAGGCCGATCTCGATGCCGACCGCGACCCACACCAGCACGGTGGAGCGGCGGTCCGCACTCGCGATCCGCGAGTACAGCAGGATCTGCACCAGCGACAGCAGCGACCCGACCAGCGCGAACGCCCACAGCGGCAGGGTGCTCGCCGCGTAGCCGCCGCCACCGATCAGCATCACGATGCCGTCGCCGAACACCACGGTGACCAACACGACGAGCGCGTTCAGCCCGGCGCAGAACCCGAGGGTGATCGGCACGATGCGACGTCGTTGCTCGGCGTCGGCGAGCCTTGGCAGCGCGACGACGGCGATGGAGTACGGCAGCCAGTACGCCATGCGGGTCATCACCCAGCCGACGGCGTACTCGCCGCCCGCGTCGGGGGGCAGGTGGTGCCGCGCGAGGATCAGGTCGAGGTTGACAAGCAGCACCAGCCCGAGCAGCGCCTGCCCGGTGTGGAACACGCCGCTTACGTGGCCGGGCTCCCGCTTGACCAGCGGAGGCCTGCCGCACATCAGCCACCCGGTGGTCGCGACGAACAGCGTGCCGACGACCATCGCGCCGAGCGCGCCGATCACCGTGCCGAACACCAGCAGCCCGACCAGCGCCGCGCCGGTGCGGCCGAGGCCGTCGATGATGATGAGCCGCGCGAGCGCGCCGAACCGCTGCGCGCCCTGCAGGATGCCGAGGAAGATGCCGTTGCAGGTGACGCCGGTCAGCGCGACCGCGACGCACAGCGTCGGCAACGGCGTCGTGAAGTGCAGCAGCGCCATCAGCAGCGGCGTCGCCACGATCAGCGAGCTGGTGACGGCGGCGCTCACGGTCAGCGCGAGCGAGACGAGCTGGCCGAGGTCACGCCGGGGCAGCTCGCGCGGGTCTCGGCTCGCCGTGTCTTCCGTGCGGAGCTTGGCCACCCGCAGCGCGGCGAAGGTCTGCAAGCCGAGTGCGGGGACCGCGCCGACGACGACGATCGCGAGCAGCGAGCCGAACTCGCCCCAGTCGGCCTGGCTGAGCACCCTGGGCGCGATGACGTTGAGCAGGTAGGCGCCGACATTGCTCATGCCGAACGCGATCGCGACGATCAGCGTGTCTACCTGCGCTCGCTTGGCAGTACTGCGGAGCCCCGCAGTAACTCGCGTCATAACGGACCTCTGTCACCAAAAGGTAGTTCCACGAAACTGTAACCGCGAGACAACCGGAGGCAATTCCAGTGCGGACTTGGCGTTCAAACGGTGCAGAACCGTTGCGTCGAATGGCCTTGCCGCTGTGCTCCTTCGGTCTTGCCGTGCTCGCGCTTGCCCCCGTGCTGCGCAGTGGTTTCGTACTCCATTACGATATGGTGTTCACATTCCGGCAACCGCTGCTACCGGATGTGATCGGTGTCGGTTCCACCTTGCCGCGGTCCGTGCCAGCCGACGCCGTGCTCGCGCTCGCCACCACAATGATCCCCGGCGACGTCCTGCAGAAGTTGATCCTGTTCGCCGCGTTCGTCGCTGCCCCGCTCGGCGCAGGCAGGCTGGTGCCGACGACGTCCACCGGCACGCGCCTGGTCGCCGCCGTCGCCTAC
>WHUD01000509.1 GCA_009377385.1 Actinophytocola sp. | reverse complement strand
TGCCACCTGTCCGGTCATGTCCGGCCACGACCCGCTGTTGACGGGTGTTTCCGGCCAATGCCCGGCCACGGTTTCAGGCCTGATGTCCCAGCGCAGCCTGCACACGCTTACGCCAGATCTCCAAGCTAGCCGCCGTCGAGGAACGCGGCCGCTAGCCGCTTGCTCTATGCGATAGTCTCCTCCGGTCAGACCGCCGCCAAATACATGGTTCCGTAGAACGCCACGAGACGCTGGCGGTTTCGCTGCGTCTGCCGCACAGCGGCGAGCAGCGTGCGGGCCTGCACCGGATTCGGAACCGCGCGTTTGTCTACCTTGCGTCTGCCCGATGGCATCTCTGTCCACTTCGACCCAGAAAGCGGGTTGGCGTCGAAGTGTTTTTTCTCTACCGCGTAGTCCAGCGCGTTCCACAGCACGGCGCGTGTCTTGCGGGCAACTGTTGGCGCGAACGGTTGTCCGTCCAATCGCCGGGTCACTGCGGTTTGCAGCGCACGTATCGTGTCGGGTTCACACGCGGTTCGTACGGGCAAGGTGTTGCGCGAGAGCCAGTCGAGCACTTCTTGCGTCTCCTTCGGCACATGCTTGTTGAACGGCATTGGTGGCGCCGACATCGCGGGCGTGATCGGGCGTTGAGTGC
>WHUD01000508.1 GCA_009377385.1 Actinophytocola sp. | reverse complement strand
ACGTTTGCAGTGGCAAGGGTGATCGCACGCCTCGGTAGCGATGTCCAGAAGCAACGCTACCTACCCAGGATAATCGATGGATCCATAATCCCAGCATTTGCGCTGACCGACTTGACGGGAGGATCGAATCTTCGCGCAATGAGCACCTTCGCCGAGCCGCACGGCGATGGCACCTGGACGATCACGGGACGCAAGACACATACGCACAACTGCGAACAGGCCACCTTGTGGCTCATTTTCGCGAGGAGCCCGAATGGCCAGGACGCACTGCTCGTCGAGAACCCGGAAAACATGGTACTGGAACGTAGCTACCAGCCGTTCGGGTTTCGCTGTGTCCCCTGTCATCAGGTGCATTTCAACAAGACTCCTGCACACGACGATGATCTCCTGGGTGATCCTGGTAAGGGCGTAATGGCCGCCCTCACTGGTGCGCTCAACTACACGCGTATCGGAAACGCCAGCATCGTCGTGGGAATCGCCTCCGCCGCCTTGGACGTCGCGCTGAGCTTCGCCATGGGCCGGCGTCTCCAGGAGGGTCACGTCACTGACCAGCAAGCCGTGCAGCACATGATCGCGGACCTGGTGACCGAGGTGGCGTCTCACGAGCGGTGTAAACGGCTCGGGCGCGGGTTCCTCTCGTG
>WHUD01000507.1:216-641 GCA_009377385.1 Actinophytocola sp. | reverse complement strand
CAACAAGATCTTCCGCCGCGACCGACGCTGAACGTCAATGTCCCGAGCCGGCGCCTAAACTTACCTGAACGATCGTCCCACTACCTAGCGAGTGATACGCCACATCGGTGGGACGGCGGATCGGCTGATCGATTACCCATCAGTAATCGGGTTTAGGTTGCCCGCCCCACCACACAATCCGAACGAAAGGCCCCTCCCTTCCCTATGGGCGCTGTAGAGCTCACGCTCGGCACGATCGCTGTCGCGATCAGTGTCGTCGCCTGGACCATGTTCGTGCACGCGGTCGCACGCATGGTCACAACGATCAAACTTGGTCAGCCGGACGCCACGCGCAACGGCCCGATCGCGGCCCGGCTGCAGAACCTGTTCAAGGAATTCGCCGCGCACACCAAGATGAACAAACTGCGCCACGTCGGTGCGCGGCG
>WHUD01000507.1:0-206 GCA_009377385.1 Actinophytocola sp. | reverse complement strand
ACTGGATGGTGATGTGGGGATTCATCATCGGCTCGCTCGCGCTGTTCGAAGCCTACGGCGAGGTGTTCGTGCCGACCTGGGGCTGGCCGTTACTGAGCGGGTGGGCGCCGTGGCACCTGCTGATGGAGCTACTGGGCATCGGCACCGTCGTCGGCGGTATCGCCCTGATCATTATCCGGCAGCTCAACCACCCGCGCCGCGCCGAT
>WHUD01000506.1 GCA_009377385.1 Actinophytocola sp. | reverse complement strand
GACCGCGCCCACCACGCCCCGGCAAGATCAAATTAAGGGGGAAACTCCCGCTAGGCGTCGTCGACGTGCGGGACACGGCGTCGAACTCCAGTCCCTTGGCGATGCGTGCCGAGGTGATCGCGATGCTGCTCCGGGCCGCCATGGCTCGCGCTTTCGAGGCGGGTGCTTCATGCGCGACCCTGGGCCGGGCAGCCGGGGGTGGGGGCGCGCTTGCCCGACCCCGGCTGCCCGGGTCCGTGAGGTTATACGTTGTTGCGGCCGAGTGGGGAGTGATGCGGGGCGGGCTCGCATCGCCTGTCCGGTCTCGCACTGGCGACGCAGCCGTGTCGAACATGCTCCGGCACCACGTCGTTCACGTTCCGGGCTCGCGACGGGGGCCAGGGCACAAGTTGCCGCGTGGGCGTACTCGAAGCCGGCGACGGTAACCATCACCGTGACGGCGACCAACGACCCGCCCACCGCCGTTGCGGACAGCTACGCCGCGCCCCAGGGTGCCGAGTTGGTCGTCCCCGCACCCGGCGTCCTCGCCAACGACATCGACGCCGACGGTGACCGGTTGTCCGCAGTGCTGGTCTCCGGAACATCGCACGGCGCGTTGAGCCTGGCCGCCGACGGCTTGTTCACGTATCTGCCGAACTCCGA
>WHUD01000505.1 GCA_009377385.1 Actinophytocola sp. | reverse complement strand
ACGCGGGGTACACCTCGAGCCTCGCCGGGTACCAGGTGATGCGCGAGCTCGGGCTGTCCGACGTGAAGGACATCATCGGTGGCTTCGCGGCCTGGTGCGACGCCGGCCTGCCCGTCCTGCCGCGCCTCGGCCTGGGCGCGTAGCGGCCCGGCGGCCGGGTGTGCCGGGTGATCCCAGTCGCCGTCGCCCGCACCCGGCTCCTGTCCACATGGCCGCTCCGCAGTTCACCTGGCCGCTCCTGTCGAGATACACCTTTTGTGACGGTTTGCGACCGGAGTGGCCATGTGAGGTGCGGAGCGGCCGAGCGAGTCGAGCCTTCGCCTTGCGGGCCTTCCGCTCCGCCCGGCGGAGCGCGACGACGTGGTAGGAACGGCGTTCGCATTCGGCCTCCGCCAGACGGCTGCACATTCGTTCTCGCACATGCGCTTCGCTGAGTAGTGTCATGATCCTTCTCCTTGCTGAAGCTGTGGACGTAGTGGCCTGAACGGCCGTCGCCGTCTCGGTGGGCATGTCGTCGTCGCTTTCGTGTGGGCCGCAGGGTTCGCGGTGCGCAGAACTGGTCAGGCTGCTACGTCCGACTTGCGTGGACGTCCTCGCGGCCGCTTCCGCGGCACCACGACTCCCTGCAGGAACAGCTCACCG
>WHUD01000504.1 GCA_009377385.1 Actinophytocola sp. | reverse complement strand
GTTGTTGGTCATCCCACCGGCCACGCCGGCTGACGTGGCGGCGGCTGCGCTGATGTTGGCGGTCCGGGGCCGCAGAAGCGAGCTCCCTGCCGACATTCTGGCAACGAGTCGGGCCAGCGTTGCCAGTGCGGTCACCGCGCTGGCCCTGGGCATCTGGGAAGGCGAGGGCGGACGGCTTGTCTCGCGGGCCGATCGCGCCCCCGTCTGACGGCGCGGCATTCCAGACAGACGTTCCACCGGAGTCGGGTTCCGCCTATCCCGGTCTCACTCGATAAAGAGAGTCCATAATGACCTTCATCTCGGCACACGATCCATACGCCACTCCCACCGCACCGGGCACCGTCACACCCGATCAGTCAACGGTGGTGGTCGTCGACGGGGACATCGACACGACGACCTTGCCCGCGTTACGCGTGCGGCTCGCCCGCGCCCTCGGCCGCGCGACCGAGGCCGCGCGCCGGCACCTGGTCATCGACCTGTCGAGAGTGGCTCACTGCACCACGGCAGGACTCGCGCTGCTCATCGACACCCAGCGCCGCGCGCACGCGTACGCCGGATCGATGACCCTGGCGGGTCCCGGACCACAGCTCACGCACCTGATGCGGACCACCGGGCTCGACCGCCGCTTGACCGTCCGTCCCAC
>WHUD01000503.1 GCA_009377385.1 Actinophytocola sp. | reverse complement strand
CAACCGTAGCGGCCGCGGGATCAAAAACCTACTTTATTTCGCCGCGAGTCCTAAGCCAAGTTCTCGCCGGTGCACACACGCACCGCCATCGCCGGCCGGCGGAGCCCGTCGGCCGCTGATGGCGTTCTGCGGTGACCAGCGCGAGCTGCGGCATCACGCCGACACCCCGATGGCGTAGCTGCGCATAGGTACGACGACCGCAGCTGCCTCGGCAGCACCGGCGACCGAGGCGATCTCTCCGCGCACGACCACGTCGTCGCCCTTGCGTACGGCCGTGACCGCGGCGGCCCGGCCGAGAGCGCCATCGAATGCGCCGGTGACGAGGTGAGAGCCGTCGAGCAAGCCCGACAGCCAGCGCTCCCGCTGGGTGTGGACGCTCGGCACCGACGCCAGCACGCCTCATGACCTGCCGGACAGTTGCGCGGACGAACAAGGCGGGTTGACTGCGGCAGGTCAGCACGGTACGCGACTGCCTTCTTGCGCTACTGGTTCGGTGTGTCCACGAGAAACTCCTGGGCTGCGTGTGCCAGTGGGAGCCACTGGTCGCGGGCCACGGTGATCCCTGACTCTCGTGCTCGCCGAAGGGCGTCCGTCACTGCGGGAAGGCGCGTCGACGAGCGGTCCGGTGGCAGTCGGTGCCGGT
>WHUD01000502.1 GCA_009377385.1 Actinophytocola sp. | reverse complement strand
CTCCCTGGACGGCGGCCGGCCGCGTGACCCCCATGATCGTCAGATCGCCGTCGACGGTGAGCGCCTCTGGGGAGCCGCCCACCGACGTGGACTGGAAAGTGATCGTCGGATGCCGCGACGTGTGCAGGATCTTCTCGCGGATGGTTCGCTTGATCTCCGAACGGTCGGAGTCTGTGAGCGGCTTGACTCCGCCCGTCCCCTCACGCACCTCGAAAGAGTCGACCTCGACCTCAACAGTCACCGAGGACCGCGCAGGTTCGGCAGGATTCATGGTCACGTGGCAATCCCAGGATGTCGCCTCGATGACGAGGTCATGTCCGGCCCGCGCGCCCACCCCGGTTCGGCCCGTCAACACCCGCAGCCGACCCGACTGCGGCCCCAGCTGGTAAACACCCTCGCGTAGCGCCACCTCCTCAGCTTACGACGGTGAGGCGCCTGTGGCGGCTTCTCATCGAGGTGTGATTCCTACTGAAATCCGGAAGCAACGCGTCCGGAATGGACGGTAGCGTCCGCCCATGGAACCATGCCACCAAGATCAGGATCCGTTGTCGATCTCGCTGAGGAAGGGCCGAAAGTGCAGGTCGGGGAAGCGCGCCCCGAGGGATTCGAACCCCCAACCTTCTGATCCGTAGTCAGATGCTCTA
>WHUD01000501.1 GCA_009377385.1 Actinophytocola sp. | reverse complement strand
GATTGATCAGACACGACATGTTGTGGTCGCTGCACTGATATGGATATCCACTTTACGGTTATGCTGCTGTGCTGCTAAGCAGTACAGCTAAGACCAGGGCTTACCTCCGGCTGCGGTCCAAGGTGTGCCCCGCGAGTTGAACGGTATGGGGCATCCGCCCCAGGGCTATGCCGCCAGGATGTCCCAGTGGAACCCGAAGGCGACGATGGTCAATGCCAACCATCGAGCGGGGTGGCGATCCCAATCGTCGGAATCGTGGTGTTTGCCGAGGGACAGCGACTGGGTCAGCAATAGTAACAAGGCGCGTGGGACCAACACGAGGTAGAAGACCGGTAGCCGTACGAAGTCCAGAATAACTAACACCCCGACGTAGCAAACGAGGTAGAGCCCAACCACGATCGCCCAGTCGCCGAATGAGCCGGCTCCGTTGTCAGACACGCCAAAAAGCGACAGCAACATATCGTCGATTTCGAGCGCCCCAGTGAGCTGCAGCACCAACGTCACTGGCGGAACAAGTAGGAACCAGGCAACAATCAGATACGCAAGCGGATACTCGAGCACATGCACGACGTGACTCCTCGGCACCATCGCCGTCGCCGAGTCGCGCTGGAACCGCAGTCTCTCTGCGGCGGCTGAGAATCGCT
>WHUD01000500.1 GCA_009377385.1 Actinophytocola sp. | reverse complement strand
GCACGGGCACCGGTCCTGGCGAAGGTACTGCATCGATATGGATATGCCCTTTCGCCAAAAACCGCACCAGCGCCTGCGAAGTGGTCAGCCGGACCGTCTCGCTCATCGGGCTAAGCCTTCGGTCAGAGTGCTGATCATGGGAACTCCTTCCGTGTCAGAGGATCAGGAGAGCGGCGCCGGCTCCGGTCAGGAACAGCGTCGCGAGTTCGAAGTGCTTTTGGTTGATGCGATGGGCGACCGCCAACCCGGACCAGGCGCCGAAGGTGATCGCGGGCAGCAGCGTGAGCGTGAGCACCACCGAATGCCAGGTGATCAGTCCCAATCCGACGCTGATCGGTGCCTTCAGCAGGTTCACTGCCAGGAAGAACCAAGCCATCGTGCCCAGGAACTGGACTTTCGACAGGCCGGTCAGGAAGAGGTACAGCACCATCACCGGTCCCGCCGCGTTGGCCAGCATCGTCGCGGCGCCCGCAGCGACTCCCGTACCGGCGGCCGCGCCGGTACGCACGATGTCCCACCGGCCCGGCGCGTCGGCGGGGTGCGCCGTCGACCGCATCCGCTTCACCAGCGGCTGGACCGCGAGCGTGATCAGCAGGATGACGCCGATCCCAATACGCGTCATGGCGTCATCGGCGACGCTCAGCA
>WHUD01000004.1 GCA_009377385.1 Actinophytocola sp. | reverse complement strand
CGACCTGCGCTACATCACCGCATAGGAAGTCGACTTACTTACGATCTCCTTAGTAATAGGGATGTTGTTAACCCGTGCCATCTATTAATGGCTGCGATTCTGCCGTTTTCTGGTGCCATGAACATCGACACCAGGAATCGGGAACTCCCGGCACCGAACGCAAGCGCGGTAGCCACCACCGAGCACCTATCGCCTCCGCCGTTCGCCCAGTGCGGCGACGTCGGCGCGCAGCGATGCCAGTTGCTCGGTCATCTCAGTGAGGCGGTCTTCGATGACAGCCAGCCGAGCGGTCACGGGGTCGCCCATGTCTTCGCGTGGCTCACCGATGGCTGGTGGCCTGCGGTTGTGCAGCACCGCGAGCAGGTGCTGCGGGTGCCATCGCAACGCTTCGGACAGTGCTTCGAGCGTGCGCGCACTGCGACGCCGTTGGACGGTGTTGCGCTGAATCTCGCGCACGATGGCCGACGAGACGCCGGAGCGCTCGGCGAGTTCGCGTTGCTTCATCTCCAGCTCGGTCAAGCGCTCGCGAATCGCGTTCGCGACCGCCGCCCAATTCTCAGACACCCATTCCTCCGTGGTCCGCCTCAGCGCCGAGATTAACGCCTGTCGCCAATTCTGCGGCGCGCCCCCGCAGCCGCGTCGCGCATTCGAGCCAAACATATTTCAGCGTTCGCTGATATCGGCTTCAAATTCTCAGTGAAATCAGTCTTTCGTTCTTTGGAGTAATCCACGATGAGTACCCCCATGCCTGAAAACAGCTCGTCAGGACTCGACCGCGACGCCTGCGACGAGCTGGTGTTCAAGCTGACGAAGTTCCGCAACGTGCCCGATGACGTGCTGTGCGAGCTGGTGACTCGCGACGGCTTGTGCTTCTGGGCGTACGACCGCGAGGACATGCCGGACACCTCCGGTGACGACGATGTCGACCGCAGGCTGGCCGCCTGGCTGTGCGCGGGCTGTCCGGTCATGGACGAGTGCCTGGAGCTGGAGCTACGCGCCGCTGGTGAATACACGGTTGGCGTGTGGGGCGCGATGTCCGAGACGGATCGGCGCGCGTTCTACCCGATCTGGCGCTGGCACCGCGACCACCCGCCCGAGGACGAGGACGAGGCGGGTGAGTGGCGTTGATGATCAACCTGACACCCGTCGAAGCCCTGGCGGCCGTCGGCGTACTGCTCGCGCTCATCCTCGTCTGGCGCGCTGGCAGCCGACGAGCGCGGCGCGCGGCCGATGTGGCGCAGGCGAGCGCGCGTGTCGTGTCGCTGGCGGGCCGGGTGATCGCGAGCGGCGGTGCGATGCTGGGCGTCCAATGGCTCGTGATCACACACACTGACAACCTGACGTTGCTGCTCATCCTGCTCGCGGCTCCCGACGTGATCGCCGCACACGTGATCACCCGCGCGCTGACGGTCACCGAGCTGGGCACCACCCGCCGCCGAGGTGATCGCCGGTGACAGAGCAGCACCCGTGTGACGACGAGGGGGTGGCCGCCACGGGCGGTTCACCCGCCTCGCCGCCTGGATCGGAGATCGAGAGGTTGGGGCCGATCTACGACGCCGAACTGGTCGATGACACGCCAGCGCCGCCACGGCCGAGCCGGTGGGAACGGTTCGTCTCGTGGTGGCTGCGTTCGCCACGAGTGCCTGCCGCGTGGAAGTCCCGCACGCTGGCAGCACAAGCGGCCAAGGACGTCGCCGTACGGCTGCTGCGCTCGCCGTGGCGGTTCCTGCTCGCCGTGCTGCGTGGCGTGGTCACGGTGTTCCGTGCGTGGCGTCGCTGGATCACGGTGCGCGACTTCCGCGAGGCCGCAGAGGAAGCGGGCAAGCTGGCGGACAAGTTCGCCGACATTCGTGAGCTGACGCTGTTCCGGTGGCGGGTCACCGCCGCCGTACTCGGCGCTGCGGCGCTGGCATTGATCGCGCTCGCCGTCGTCTACGGCACCACGGCGCTGTGGATCACGGGCGCACTGGTGCCACCCGCGCTCGCGATTGCTGGGCGTCGCAAGGACGGCAGCCCTGGCCGCACGCCGTCGCTGGCTGGTCCGCGCACGCTGACGTGGACGATGGACCCGCAAATCCTGGTCGACGCCTTCCGTGACGCGAAGCTGATCGGCAAGGACGAGACGCTGCGGCTCGTCGAACGGGCCTGCCGCGTCGGCGACGGCTGGGCGATCACCGTCGACCTGCCAGCCACCCGCAAGGCCGCCGATGTCGTGAAAAACCGCGAGGCACTGGCGTCCGCGCTGGCCGTCGACGAGCTACAACTGATCGTTGAGCGGGTACGCGGCAACAAGGGGCACGCCGGGCGTGTGGCGATGTGGGTCGCCGACGACGACCCGTACTCCAAGCCGCCGCTGCGCACACCGCTGCTCGATGTCGCGCAGTGGGACGCGTGGCGTCCCGTGCCGTTCGGCCGTGACGCGCGTGACCGCAAGATCGACCTGCCGCTGGTGTGGACGTCGCTGCTCGTCGGCGCGATTCCACGCCAGGGCAAGACATTCGCCACCCGGCTCGCGGCTGCCGGTCTGATTCTCGACCCGCACACCCGGCTCTACGTCGCGGACTTCAAGGCCGGTAAGGACTGGGACGCCGCCGCCCAGGTGGCGCACCGGTTCCTCTCCGGAGACGAAGCCGAGCACGTGCTAATGCTGCGGGACTGGCTCGTGGAGCTGGTCGGCGAGGTGCAGGCACGGTATCGGCGGATGCGTGACCTCGATGACGCCACGTGTCCCGAGTCGAAGATCACCCCCGAGATGTCGCGGGATACCGAGCTGAATATGCCTGGCACGGCGATCTTCGTGGACGAGGTTCAAGTGCCGTTGGAGGATCGAACCCCGGTCACGATCGCGGGCAAGCGGCTCACCGCTGGCGAGTACGTCGGCGAGTTGCTGACGTGGTTGGCCAAGAAGGGGCCTGCGGCCGGGATCGTGCTCGTGCTCGCCACGCAGCGGCCGGACTCCAAAACGATCCCGTCGGGTCTGCGAGCGGTGCTGGGGTCGCGGTTCGCGTTGCGGGTGATGGACTGGCGTGACTCCAACATCGTGCTTGGCGAGCAGATGAACACGCGCGGCTACGACTCGTCGCGGCTGCTCGCATCGCACAAGGGCGTCGGCATCCTCCGACCGGACGGCGAAGCTCAAGCCGGGGGAGAGGTCCTGGCGCTGACCGTGCGGACGTACTTCATGCCCAATGACGACTGGCGCGCCATCTGCCAGCGAGGCCGCGCACTGCGGGAGGCCCCACAGGCACGCTCAGCGGGCACGCCGCAGGCCACGACGCCCTGCCAGCGCTCGATCACGCCAGCGCGGTCAAGGCGATCGGCGGCGGATCGGCACACCAGCTGACCGCGCTGCCGGAACCGTTGGCGTCGGTGGCCGACTACCTCGCCGAGGACGAGCGCGATTTCGTGCCCACGTCGGAACTGTGCGAGGCGCTCGACGCGGACCCGAACGTGTTCGCGAGGGACATGAGCGCGCTCAACTGTCGTCCGACGAGGCAGTACGTCCCCACCGAGGACGGTGGAGCGCGGCGCGTACGCGGCTACATGATGGCGGATATCCGCGCGGCGATCGACCGCACGACCGATGAAATCGGCGAACAATCGGCCGCCGAGGACGACACGTCATGAGCACCGACAACGCCGATGAGGCAGCGATCTCGGTGCGGGTACCGGCCGAGTTACCTGTACTGACGCCGCCAGCATGTCGCATACTGCTGGCCATACTGGTTGAACTGACCGAGGTCGAGGTTCTGGACGCGCCGTCAGGAGGCGGGGGAGATGACCACTGATATCAGTCACGATCCGTGGGCCACGCTCGATGATCTATGGGGCGTCGACGTCGCGGACGCGCCGGACGAGGGGATAGGCGCTGTTGCGTTCTACGGTCGCTGCTCGACCGAGGACAACCAGGACCCGGAGACCTCGCGCGGCTGGCAGTTGTCGAACGCGCAGAAGTTCGTCGAGCCGCTGGACGGCACGGTCGTGGCTCAGTTCTTCGACGTCGGTCAGTCGCGATCGGTGCCGTGGGAGCGGCGCGAGGATGCCTCACGGCTGCTTGCGATGTTGAAGAATCCGCAGCGCGGCTGGAATGCGGTCGTCGTGGGGGAGGGCACGCGCTGTTGGTTCGGTAATCAGTTCTCGCTAATCGCGCCGAAGTTCGCCGCGTACGGCGTCGATCTGTGGGTGCCGGAGCTGGGTGGCAAGTTCGATCCGCGCAATCCGTCCCACAAGATGCTGATGAGCGTGCTCGGCGGCATGAGCGAGTCCGAACGCCAGCACGTTCAAGCGCGGGTCCGGGCCGCCATGGACGCCCAAGTGCTCAACGAGGGCAGGCACCAGGGCGGGCGAACGCCCTACGGCTACGTGGTCGTCGACGCTGGACCACACCCCAACCCGCGCAAGGCTGCCGAGGGCTACCGGCTACGGGTGCTGGACATCGACGAACCTGCCGCTGAGGTCGTGCGACGCATCTTCGCCGAATATCTCAGCGGAAGGGGCGATCGCGCCATCGCCAACGGACTCAACCGCGACGGCATCCCATGCCCGTCGGCGCGGCGGCCGGACCAGAACCGACACCGGCTCGCCGATGGCTGGCAGGGCAGCACCGTGCGAGCCATTTTGGAGAACCCGCGCTACACCGGGTATGCGTTCTTCGGCCGCTGGGCCAAGCACGAAACGCTGCTCGACCCCGACGATGTGGCCGCTGGACACGTCATCCGGTTCCGGCGTGCCACGCCCGATCGGATCGTGCGCTCCCGCAAGCCCGCGCACCCGAAGATCGTCTCAGTCGAGGACTTCACGCAAGCCCAGCTCATGCGCCGCTCCAAGGGCAGCCTGAAGACCGCGCGCAAGACGGAGCGTTCGGGACGGCGGACGAGTAGGACGTATCTGTTCCGGGGACGTATCCGCTGCGCGGTCTGCGGCCGAAAGATGGAGGCCAGCCCTCGCGCGCACGGCATGTACTACCGGTGCCCCGCCCGCACGCTCGCACCGGGATCATCCGCGCTCGCCAACCATCCGCCAGCCGTCTACCTGCGTGAAGACGCCATACGGAACGGGGTGAACGACTGGCTCGGACGGTTGTTCCACCGCGACAACGTGGACCACACCGTAAGCGCGCTGGTCGCCTCGCAGGATGGCGACCACGCCGCGAGCCGTTCGCGGGAATCGGCCCAGCGGCGCGTCGCCGAGGCCGAGAAGGAGCTGGAACGCTTCCAAGCGGCCATCGCCGCAGGCGTCGACCCGGCAGCGCTGGTCGAGCCAACTAACCAGGCGCAAGCCAAGCTCACCACCGCACAAGCCGAACTGGCGGACGGGCAAGCACCGAGCGCGCTGACCGAGGCCGAGGTATACGCCATGGTCGACTCACTAGGCGACGTCGGCGCGGCCCTGTCCGATGCCAAACCGGAGAGCATGGCGGGCCTCTACACGGCTGTGGGCCTCCAGGTTCGCTACGAACCGGAGGCCCACACAGCCGATGTCGGTATCCAACCCGCAAGACGGGTGAATAGTGCGTGTGTCCGAGGGGGGACTTGAACCCCCACGCCCATTACGGGCACTAGCACCTCAAGCTAGCGCGTCTGCCATTCCGCCACTCGGACTTGCGTTGTCGCTGTGCCCCAGCGTATCTGATTGCCCAACTGCCCTGCACCGGGGGTGCCACCCGTTTACGGACGTGCCAGCATCATTCGGGTACCCCACCGAGCGCCAGCCTAATGGTAGGAAGACGTCTGTGACCGAGCACCGAGACACCATGCCCAGCCCGGATACCGCGGCCGTCGCCGAGGAGGCGGTGACGCTGGTCAGCGAGCTGATCCAGATCGACACCACCAACACGGGCGATCCGGACACCCTGGTCGGCGAGCGGGCCGCCGCCGAGTACGTCGCGGACAAGCTCACCGAGGTCGGCTACGAGATCACCTACGTCGAGTCGGGCGGACGTGACCGGCACAACGTCATCGCTCGGCTGCCGGGCGCCGACCCGAGCCGCGACGCGCTGCTGATCCACGGACACCTCGACGTCGTCCCGGCGGACGCCTCGGAATGGTCGGTGCACCCGTTCTCCGGCGCCATCCGTGACAGCTACGTCTGGGGCAGGGGAGCGGTCGACATGAAGGACATGGTCGGCATGACGCTCGCCCTCGCGCGGCACTACAAACGCAGCGGCATCGTCCCGCCCCGCGAGCTGATCTTCGCCTTCCTCGCGGACGAGGAGGCGGGCGGTCAGTACGGCGCGCAGTGGCTGGTCGCCAACCGGCCGGAGCTGTTCGACGGCGCCACCGAGGCCATCAGCGAGGTCGGCGGCTTCTCGCTGTCACTCGCCGAGGACGTCAGGGCCTACCTCATCGAGACCGCGGAGAAGGGAATCCGCTGGATGAAGCTGCGAGTACGCGGCACGGCGGGCCACGGCTCGATGATCAACCACGACAACGCCGTCACCAAGCTCGCCGAGGCGGTCGCCAGACTCGGCAACCACCAGTTCCCGCTGATCCTCACCGACAGCGTGCGGGAGTTCTTCGCCGGGATCAGCGAGCTTACCGACCTGGAGTTCCCGGAGGACGACCTCGACGGCGCCGTCGCCAAGCTGGGTGGCATCGCCCGGGTCGTGGGCGCGACGCTGCGTGACACCGCCACACCCACCATGCTCAACGCCGGCTACAAGGCCAACGTCATCCCGTCGGTGGCCGAGGCGACCGTCGACTGCCGCATCCTGCCGGGCAGAATGGCCGCGTTCAACGCCGAGCTGGACGAAATCCTCGGACCCGACATCGAACGCGAGTGGCTGGAACTCCCGCCGGTCGAGACCACCTTCGACGGCGCCCTGGTCGACGCCATGCGCACGTCGCTGCTGGCGGAAGACCCCGACGCCCACACGCTGCCATACATGCTCTCCGGCGGCACCGACGCCAAGGCGTTCGACAAGCTCGGCATCCGCAGCTTCGGGTTCTGCCCGCTACGCCTTCCGCCGGACCTGGACTTCGCCGCGCTGTTTCACGGCGTCGACGAGCGCGTCCCGGTCGACGCGCTGAAGTTCGGCACCCGAGTACTCGACCGGTTCCTGCGTAGCTGTTGAGCGACGAGACCGTGCGGCTGTCCGACGGCGCCGCGTTGCACGTCATCCGCGACGGCCCGCCCGACGCGGACGTCACGGTCGTCCTCGCCCACGGCTACGCGCTCGACCACCGCTGCTGGCACTACCTCGCCGCCGACCTGCCCGCAGCCGTCGAGCAGCCGATCCAGGTCGTCAGCTACGACCAGCGCGGGCACGGCTCGTCGTCGGCCGCCACGGCCCGCACCGCGACGGTCGAACAACTGGGCGACGACCTCGCCGAGCTGATCGAGCACGTCGCGACCGGCTCCGTCGTCGTGGTGGGGCACAGCATGGGCGGGCTCACCGCGCTGGCGCTGCGGGAACGCCACCCCGCGCTGTTCGAGCGGACCGACGCGCCGCCGACGGTCGCGGGCCTGGTGCTACTGGCCACCGGCGCGGGGGAGCGGGCAGCCGAGGCACGCGCGGCTACCGGGCTCGCGGTGGAGTCGTCGGCGTGCCGCATCCCCGCCGTGATCAACAGGCTGATGTGGGACCTGGAGTCGCTCCTCGGCTCGGCGCTGGTCGACCTGGTCACCGACCGTTCCCACAAGGCGATGGTGACGTCGATGCGCTGGTCGCTGTTCGGCGACGACCCGCACCAGGACGACGTCCTGCTGACGCTGCGGATGATCCGCGACCACTGGCCGAAGACGATGGCGCTGTTCCGCACCGCGCTGGACGACTACGTGCGGCACGCCCAGCTGTCCCTGCCAGCGGGGACACCGGTGATCGGGGTGGCTGGCGAGCGGGATCGGCTGGTGCCACAGCAGCAGGTCGCCGCGCTGCTAGACGGCATAGCGGACGCGACGACGTTCGTGCTGCCCGGCACGGGACATCTGATTCCGCTGGAAGCGCCCGCACTGATCTTGCCGCGTGTCACGGCGGTGGTGCACGCGGTACAGCGGCGGCTGCGCGAGGCTAGGTGATCACCCCGGGGAGCCCTGTTGGAGTTGGTCGGTACCGTCGGCGGAGCCATACCCGGCGGGTGCCGTCCGAATAGAGCCGGACGGTCGACAGTTCCCAGCCGGAGAACTCGGCATGGATGGCGAGCTGGGTGGTCGCGGCGGGTCGAGAGATGCCCGGCGGCAGACGCAGCGGGCGGTACTCCCACTTCTCGTCGACCACCGACCCGCCATCGGTCAGAGAATCCTCGTCGGCCACCGCCTCGGTGCTGTTCACGGTTCGATCACCTGTATTCCTTCACCGTTTGCTGAGGCAACCACCACGGTACCTGTCCGTGGGTTGGTCGTAACCTCATTCGGCTGCCGAACCGTGGAAAATCGCGCGGTTTCTTCGGGTTCGCCGCCCGCGACGTCGAAGGCGACGACCTCGTTGCGCGCCGTCAGCGTCACCCACGCGAGATCACGCTCCGGGTCGTAGGCGATGCCGTACGGGCTGCCAGGCACCGGGTAGCGCTGCAGGAGCACCAGCGGGTCGAGGGAGAACGCCAGCAGGTACTCCTCGCGGGTGTCGACGACGAGCACCCGGTTGTACTGGTCGGTGACGGCGTTGGTGGCGCCCTGGCCCGCCCGCAGGCCGAGCCCGATGTCGCCTTCATCGGGCTGCACCTCGAACAGCGCACTGCGCAACCGATCGAGCACGACCGCGCTGCCCTCGCTGCTGACAAGCACCTGGTCCGCGCTGGCGAGCTCACTAGACGTCCGCGCGGTCTGCTGCTCGTGCTCGAGCACCGCGACGGCTTTGGCCTTCCGCAGCCCTACCAGCGTGCGACCGTCCAGCTCGGCGACCGACGTCGGCCCGCCGTCAACCGACGTCTCGCCGACGACGCCGCCCGGCGTCAGGTACAGCACGGTGTTCTCACTGGGGACGGTCGCGGCGAACTGGTCGCCGCTTGCCGTGAGCCGCTCCACCGCGCCGTCGACGTCGACCCGTTTCGGCCGCTCGGTGAGGCCGCCCATACGGTAGAACAGTACGTGCGCGTCGCCGTCGTCCCCGGTCACCGCCGCCGCGAGGGTGCCATGGTTGATCGCGACGCTTGTGACGTCGCCGTCGACGTCAAGCACCCTGCCGTCCGGGGCGCCCGTCTGATGGGGCGAGTTGGCGGGGGAGGCTGCGGTCGGGTTCTCCACCAGCTGCAGCTCGTCCTGGGGCACATCGGAGTCGCTGCACGCGGTGGCCAGCAGCAGGACCGCTGCGACGAATGACGCTTTCAGCCTCATCCGAGCCTGCGCTCCGGGTAGCCGAGCTCGACCGCGCTGACGTCGTCCAGCGCCCCTTTGATCTCGGCGGGCAATGAGATCTCCTCGGCCGCGAGCGAGCCGGTGAGCTGCGCGGTGTCGCGCGCGCCCACCACCGGCGCCGCGACGCCCGGCTGGTCGCGCACCCATGCCAGCGCCACCGCAAGCGGCGACGCCACGAGCCCCTCGGCGGCGGTGACCACCGCCTTTACGATCCGCGACGCTCGCTCGGTGCGGTGATGCTCGACGTACGGCGCCATCCGCGACGACGCGCCGCGCGAGTCCGCTGGGGTGCTGTTGCGGTACTTGCCGGTCAGCACGCCCCTGCCGAGCGGCGCCCACGGCAGCACGCCGACGCCGTGGTGCGCGGCGGCGGGCACGACCTCTCGCTCGATGCCGCGCTCCAGCAGCGAGTACTCCGACTGGATGGACACGATCGGGTTCGCGCGGGAGGCGTGCCGTTGCTGGCACGCGGCCGTGGCGAGCTGCCAGCCGGTGTAGTTCGACACTCCGACGTAGCGGGCCTTTCCCGACGTCACGGCGGTGTCCAGCGCGGCGAGGGTCTCCTCGATCGGCGCGCGTTCGTCCCAGGCGTGTAGCTGCCACAGGTCGATGTGATCGACGCCGAGCCGTCGCAGCGACCCGTCCAGCGCGGTGAGCAGCGCGCCCCGCGACGCCCCGCCGCCGAACGGCCCTTCGGTGCGGCGCGCGACCGCCTTTGTGGCGAGCACGATGTCCTCGCGCGGCACCAGGTCACCCAGCAGCGAGCCGAGCACGCGTTCGCTCTCGCCGTCCTGGTAGACGTCGGCGGTGTCGACCAGCGTGCCGCCAGCGTCGATGAACGCGACGAGCTGGTTGGCCGCCTCCTCGGCGTCGGTGTCCTCACCCCAGCTCATCGTGCCGAGCGCCAGTCGGGACACCCGCAGTCCCGAGCCCCCAAGCCGTCGCTGCTCCATGAGCGCCGAGATTACCCGTGCGGCCGGCGCGAGCGCCGCATCAGGTGGGTGGTGTCGCACGGCCGTGACGGCGGGTCGACCCCGGCAGCGACCGCTGATCATCCCTGGATACAGTCACCCGGTCGAATGCATGGGGGATCGCGGCCACAGGGAGAAACGGTGCGACTTGGTCTGAACCTCGGCTACTGGGGCATGGGCAACGACGTCCGCGGCCTCGCGCTGGCCATCGAGGCGGACCGGCTCGGCTTCGCCGCGGTCTGGGTCGCCGAGGCGTACGGCTCCGACGCGGCCACCGTGCTGGCTTGGATCGCCGCGCACACCGAGCGTGTCGATGTCGGCAGCGCCGTGCTGCAGATCCCGGCCCGCACCCCGGCGATGACCGCGATGACGGCCGCCACGCTCGACACGCTCTCCGGCGGCCGGTTCCGGCTCGGGCTCGGCGTGTCGGGGCCGCAGGTGTCAGAAGGCTGGCACGGCGTACGGTTCGACAAGCCGCTGGCCCGCACGAGGGAGCACGTCGACATCGTGCGCGCCGCGCTGCGCAGGGAGCGGCTGCGCTACGACGGCGAGCACTTCCAGCTGCCGCTGCCGGACGGGCCGGGCAAGGCGCTGCACCTGACGATCCACCCGCAGCGGGACAACGTGCCGATCTACCTGGCGGCGATCGGGCCCCGCAACCTCGAACTGACCGGCGAGATCGCCGACGGCTGGCTGCCGGTGTTCTTCGCGCCGGAGCACGCAGGCGACCAGCTCCAACGGGTGGCAGCGGGAGCGGCGAAGGCGGGCAAGACACTCGCGGACATCGACGTCGCACCGACCGTGCCGCTTGTCGTCGGAGATGACTGGCGGGCCTGTGCCGACGCCGTTCGCGGCTACGCGGCGCTGTACCTGGGCGGGATGGGCAGCAAGGACCGCAACTTCTACAACCAGCTCGCCTGCCGGATGGGTTTCGAGCGGCAGGCGAGCGAAGTGCAGCAGCACTACCTGGATCGGGACTACGCCGGAGCGATGGAGGCGGTGCCGCTCGACCTGATCGACGCGACGTCGCTGCTCGGGCCGGTCGAGCGGATCGCGGACCGGCTCGCGGCGTACGCGGAGTGCGGGGTCGGCACGCTGACCGTCTCGCCGCTCGGCACCGGTGACGGAGACGGAACGGCCGCGCTGCGCGCGGTCACGGAGGCATACGAAAGGGCGGGGATCACCTAAATGGGCTGGCTGGAAGCCGTCGTACTCGGCATCGTGCAGGGACTGACCGAGTTCCTGCCGATCTCGTCGAGCGCGCATCTGCGGATCACGGCGGCGTTCGCGGGGTGGGGCGACCCGGGGGCGGCGTTCACCGCCGTCACCCAGATCGGCACCGAGCTGGCGGTGATCCTGTACTTCGGCAAGAAGATCGGGAAGGTACTCACCGCCTGGTTCCGCTCGCTCTACCAGCCGGAGTACCGGCACGACCCCGACGCGCGGATGGGCTGGCTGATCATCGTCGGTACGCTGCCGATCGTGATCCTCGGCGTGCTGTTCCAGGAGCACATCAAGTCGGCGTTCCGCGACCTGCGGCTGACCGCGGTGGTGCTGATCGGGTTCGGCATCCTGCTCGCGCTCGCCGACCACTACGGCCGCAAGTGGCGCGACCTCGACCACCTGACGGTGCCGCACGGCCTCGGCTACGGGCTGGCGCAGTCGCTGGCGCTGATCCCCGGCGTTTCCCGCTCCGGCGGCACCATCACCGCAGGCCTCGCGCTCGGCTACAAGCGCCCCGACGCCGCCGAGTACGCCTTCCTGCTCGCGGTGCCCGCCGTGCTTGGTGCGGGATTCTACGAGCTGAAGGACATCGGCAACGGATCGTCGCCAGCGTGGGGACCGACGCTGCTCGCGACCGTGATCGCGTTCGTCGTCGGCTATGCGGTGATCGCCTGGCTGATGGCCTACATCCGCCGCCGCAGCTTCATGCCGTTCGTGATCTACCGGATCGTGCTCGGCACGGTGCTGCTCGCGCTGGTGTTCACCGGCGTGCTCGACCCGCAGGCAGGCCCCACCACCTGACCGCACTGTGTCGGACGCGACTGTGTCGGACGCGGCGTCGCGTTTACGCTGAGGCCGTGGGAACGGTGATCTTACTGCGGCATGCCCGATCGATCGCCAACGGCGCGAAAACCCTCGCGGGCCGCACGCCCGGCGTCGAGCTGGACGACACCGGCCGTGCACAGGCGGCCGACCTCGTGGGACGGCTCGCACACCTGCCGCTCGCGGGGCTGGTGCGCTCCCCGTTGCTGCGCTGCGAGCAGACGCTGGCTCCGCTGGTGCACGCCACCGGCGTCGAGCAGGTGGTCGAGGAGGACCTTGCCGAGGTGGACTACGGCTCGTGGACCGGCAAGGAACTCAGCGCGTTGATGGACCAGCCGTTGTGGCGGGTGGTGCAGGCGCACCCGTCCGCTGCGGTGTTCCCGGACGGTGAGGGACTTGCCGAGGTGCAGGCCCGCGCGGTGGCCGCCGTGCGCAGACACGACCGGCGCATCACCGCCGAACACGGTGACAACGCGGTGTGGCTGCTGTGCAGCCACGGCGACGTGATCAAGTCGGTGCTGGCCGACGCGCTTGGCCAGCACCTGGACGCCTTCCAGCGCATCGTCGTCGACCCGGGGTCGGTGTCGGTGGTGCGCTACACCGAGCTGCGGCCGATGCTGCTGCGGCTCAACGACACCGGGGGAGACCTGAGCGAGCTCGTGCCCAAGCAGGACACCGGGTCCGACAACCCCGTCGGCGGCACCACCGGCGGCTGACGGCGGGTCCCACCGCCCGGCTCAGCGAGCCGAACGGGGCGTTCAGTGCACAATGCGTGCCGAACGCCCCGTTCGGCTCGTGCCGCAACCGGCAGCGGCTCAGATCAGGCCGAGCTTGCGGACCGCCTCGCGCTCGTCGGACAGCTCCTGCACCGAGGCGTCGATCTTGGCGCGGGAGAAGTCGTTGATCTCCAGGCCCTGCACGATCTCGTACGAACCACCCGAGCAGGTGACCGGGAAGGACGCGATCAGGCCCTCCGGGACGCCGTAGGAGCCGTCGGACGGGATCGCCATGGACGTCCAGTTCCCGGCGGCGGTGCCGTTGACCCAGTCGTGGACGTGGTCGATCGCGGCGGACGCGGCCGACGCCGCCGAGGACGCGCCACGGGCCTCGATGATCTCCGCACCGCGCTTCGCCACGCGCGGGATGAACTCGTTGTCCAGCCAGTTCTGGTCGTTGACGGCTGCCGCGGCGTTCTTGCCGTTGACCTCGGCGTGGAAGATGTCCGGGTACTGGGTGGCCGAGTGGTTGCCCCAGATCGTCAGCTTGGTGATGTCGGCGACCGAGACGTCCAGCTTGCCCGCGAGCTGCGCCAGCGCGCGGTTGTGGTCGAGGCGGGTCATCGCGGTGAACCGCTCAGCTGGGACGTCGGGCGCGTGCGCCTGCGCGATGAGCGCGTTGGTGTTGGCCGGGTTGCCGACGACGAGCACCTTGATGTCGTCCGCGGCGCCCGCGTTGATCGCCTCACCCTGGGGCTTGAAGATGCCACCGTTGGCTTCGAGCAAATCGCCGCGCTCCATGCCCTTAGTCCTCGGGCGAGCGCCGACGAGCAGCGCCACGTTCGTGCCCTCGAAGGCCTGCTTGGCGTCGTCGAAGATGTCGACGCCCGCGAGCAGCGGGAACGCACCGTCCTGCAGTTCCAGCGCCGTGCCCTCCGCGGCCTTCACCGCCTGCGGGATCTCAAGCAGGCGCAGCTTGACGGGCGTGTCCGCACCGAGCAGTTGGCCGGACGCGATGCGGAACAGCAGCGCATAGCCAATCTGACCGGCCGCGCCGGTGACGGTGACGTTGACTGGAGCGTGGGTCATTGCGTTTCTCCTGCTCGGGGACAGATAGCGTCGGACTGGATGCTATCCCCCCTGCCACGAGAGGAAAGAGCGAGTAGGCATGGTTTCCGTCACGGCGGCTTCACCCGCTGGTCTGACACCGGTTCAGCCGAAGGTGGTTCTGTCGGGTGTGTAGCCTTTGTCGTTGATATGGACACCACCACCGCCCCCGACCCTGCCCCTGCTCGGTCGCTGACCGGTGCGTCCGCACCGCGCTGGCGGCTGAGCATGACCGGTGGTGGAACGGTTCCCTCCGGTTTCCCGTATCGCACGATCGCCTTTGGCGCCATCGGCTCGGTGCTGCTGCTCGCCGCCTCGATCGGCGCGGGCGGCATCCTCGTCTCCGACCCGGTGATCGGGACCGGTCCGTGGTCCTGGCTGCGCTACGGCCACGGCCGCAACCTCGCCACCGCCGTGCTGTACGTCGGGTTCGCCCTTGTGGTGTGGGCGTGGGTGCGACTGGGCCGCTACGTGCTGATGAACCGCGTCGGCGTCCGTCCGGTGCTGATCGCGGCGGGCTGCTGGATGACACCGCTGCTGTTCGCGCCGCCGCTGTTCACCCGCGACGTCTTCGCGTACCTGGCACAGGGCGCGCTGCTCTACGACCACGACCCGTACACCAACGCGCCCAACGTGCTCACCGAGATTCCCACGATCGTGCAGAACGTGTACTCGGCGTGGCAGGACACCCCGTCGCCGTACGGACCGCTGTTCCTCGCCTTCGCCAAGGGCATCGTGTCGATCACCGGAAACAACCCGATCGCGGGCGTGATCCTGACCCGGATCGCGCTGCTGCCAGGGCTCGTGCTGCTGGTGTGGGTGCTCACCCGGCTGGTGCGGCACCTTGGCGGGAATCCGGCGATCACGATGTGGCTCGCCGTCGCCAGCCCGATGACCGTGATCCACCTTGTCGGCGGCCCACACAACGAACTGCTGATGCTCGGCCCGCTGCTGCTGGGTGTGCTGCTTGCGCTGGAACGCAGACATGTGCTCGCGATCGTCGTCGGCACGCTGGCGATGCTGATCAAGCCGACGGCGGCGATCGCGCTGCCCTTTCTGGTCTGGATCTGGACCAACCACCTGCCGGACAGCCGAGGCAAGCTCGCCAACTTCCTGCGCGCTGGCAGCGTGTCGGTCGCGGTGTTCCTCGCGGTCTACGTCGCTGGCACGTTCGTATCGCTCGGCTCGGTCAACCTCGGCTGGATCGGCGGCCTCGAAGGCCCGCAACTCATCAAGAACTGGCTGAACTTTCCAACCGGCATCGGGCAACTGCTGCACGTGATCACGAACCTGTTCACGCCGGTGACGCAGTCGCCGTTCGTCACCGGCGCCAGGGGGGTCGCCTGGGTGGTTCTCGCCGGGTTCGGCGCCTGGCAGTGGTGGAAGGCAAGGGGCGGCGTCACCACGGCGGTGTACCACCTCGCGGTGACGCTCATCGCGACCGCGATGCTCGCGCCTCCGACGTTGCCGTGGTACTTCACCTGGGGTTTCATGATCGCCGCCTGTTTCGCCTTGCAGGTCAGGCAGCTCGCCTTCGTCGTTGGCGTGTCGGTGTTCCTTGTGCTGGTGTACTACCCGACAGGGGAGCAGGCGCTCAACGACCCGTCGATGGTGGCGGTGTTCCTGGTCAGCGGCTACGCCGCGTGGTGCCTGCTGCGGCCTGACCCGCTCGGCATCGTGCAGGCCTTCACCGGCCCGGCGGAGCGGGGGGAGCCGGCGCCTGCCGCCGCGCCTGCTTCCGTGCCTGCCCCCGAGCCGGTGGCGGCTACCACGGGGCAGCCGACCAGCCGCTCCAGCGGCTGACGTCGATCCGCACAACGGGTCCCTCCGGGGGCCGCTCGGCGTAGGCCGGGTACTTCGCGGTCAGCAGCGCCACGGCGGGCGGGTCCTCGGCGCGCGCCCGCGCGTGTCCGTCCGCCCGCGCCCACCACAGCCGCGTCCAGTCGTCCTCGTAGTGATCCACCAGCAGGCTCACCGTGGGGTTGGCCTCGATGTTGCGTAGCCGCCGCAGGGCCGTCGACGTCTTCGGCTTGTGGTCGACGGCGAACACAATCACGTCGCCGTCCACCGCGAAGGTCACGGGCACAACGTGCGGCACCCCGGCGGCGTCGGCCGTGGCCAGCCGCGCCACCGGCGCCTCGGAGAAAAGCCGTCGCGCGTGCCCAGTGTCCAGCCGCATCCGCCGTCACCGCCGCAGCGGCAGCGTCGGCACGCCGGGCGGGTCGAAGCCGAGGGTCTGGCCGTAGAACGACAGCTCGGCCTCCAGCGACGCGATGATGGTCTCGGCGCGCCGGAAGCCGTGCTGCTCGCCATCGAAGCACTGGTAGGCGTGCGGGATGCCGGAGCCCGCGAGAGGCTCGACGAAGCTCTCTGCCTGCGCCGGCGGACAGATCTCGTCCTCGGCACCTTGCAACAGCAGCACCGGGCACCCCAGCGATGACACGTGCGTGATCGGGGAGCGGTCGACGTAGCGCTGCCGGTGTTCGGGCAGCGGCCCGACGAGGCTGTCCAAGTACCGCGCCTCGAAGTCGTGCGTCTCGCCGCTGGCGAAGGTGAGCATGTCGATGACCGGGAACATGATCGTCGCGGCGGCGTAGGTCGTCGTCATGGTGGCGGACGCCGCGCCGGTGTACCCGCCCGCGCTGCCACCCCTGATCGCCAGCCGCTGCGGGTCGGCGGTGCCCTCTGCTGCCAGCGCCTCGGCGACGGCGGCGCAGTCGGCGACGTCGACAACGCCCCACTGCTCGCGCAGCCGCTCCCGGAACCGCCTGCCGTAGCCGGTCGAGCCGCCGTAGTTGACGGCGACGATGCCGATGCCCCTGCTGGTGAAGTACGCCAGTTGCATGCTCAGCGCGGGGGAGACGGCGCCGGTCGGACCGCCGTGGACGTGCACGACATACGGCGGCAGCTCGCCGTCCGGCGCTGCGAAGTCGGGGTTGGCCGGCGGGTAGACATACGCGGGGATCTCGACGCCGTCCTTGCCTGCAAAGCGCCGTTCGGTCGGCACCGGCAGGTACCCGGCGGGCGCTTGCTCGCCGCGCGGCTCACTGACCTCCCGCACTGTGCCGAGTGCGGGGTCGACGGCGACCACGGTCGGCTGGGTGCGCGGACCGGCAGCCACACCTGCGACGAGGCCGTCGCAGGTGGTGAGGGTGGCCGACCAGGCCGGCAGGTCCGCCGCGACGTCGACGTCGGCGATGCTGCCGTCGCGTTCGTCAAGCACCGCCAGCCTCCCGGAGCGCAGCACGGCGTGGCGGCCGTCGCCGAGCGGCTGGAACCAGCGGTAGCCGAGCTGCCACAACGGCCCGCCCAGCTCCTCGGCTATCGGCGCGAGGTTGACGCTCGTGCCGTCGAGGCCGATGCGGAACAGGTTCCACCAGCCGTCCGGGTCGACCAGCGCGAGCAGGGTCTCGTCGGACTCCCACTCGACCTGGCACACCGCGACGTCGTGTCCCCCGCTCCCGACGCCGTGTCCCCCGCTCAGGACGCTGTGTTCTGCGAACGCGCCGTCGGCACCGACCTCGGCGACACACAACTGAGCGGTGTCCCACGGCATGTCCGGGTGGTCCCAGCCGAGCCACGCGACCCTGCGCCCGTCCGGCGATGGCTTCGGTGCGGTGAGGAAGTGATGGCTCGCGCCGAGCACGCGCGTGTCGCCGTCGAGGGTGATCGCCACGTGGTCGCGGACGACGTCGGTGGGCTTCGGTCCGGTGATGGTCTCCCGCACCGCCCACACCACGCCGCCGGGGCCAGCGGTGAGGTCGGCGTAGCGCACGCCCTGCGGGGTCTCGGGCTCCGGCGTCAGTTGCGCGATGCTCCCATCGGATCGACGCAGGTAGAGGCGCTGATCGTCCCAGTTGGTGAACACGAACGCGTCACCGACAGCGACCCACGGCCTGCCGCCGTACTCGTGCACCCGGTTGCGCGCGTTGTACGGCGCGGGCAGGAACTCCTCGACGCCGGACGACGTCTCCCGCAGCAGCGTGACCCGGCCGCCCTCACTCGTCAGCGACTGCGCCCAGACGATTACCCTCTCGACGAAATCCGTCCAGTGGGGCGCGCCACTCGCCGCAGCGGCCATTTCGGCCGTGATCGGGGAGTCCCAGGCGCCATACGGTGCGATGCTGTTCACCCGGGCGAGGATACTGCGAACGCCGTCGGCGATGCCGGTCGCGCGGACCATCACGGGGTGGCTTAGGGTCGTTGGTGTCATGGCTCGTGTGATTCACGTTTTCCGTCACCCCGATCGGTTCGTCTCCGGCACGGTCGGCGAACCCGGCGACCGCACGTTCTACCTCCAGGCGAGCGAGTCGCCGAGGCTGATCAGCGTCACGCTCGAAAAGCAGCAACTGCAGGTGCTCTCCGAGCGCCTCAGCTCGCTGCTGGAAGAGGTCGCCAGCCGGTTCGACACCGAGGTGCCCGATGAGGCGCCAGCCGAGATGGTCGACAACGACCCGCTCCTTGTCCCGGTCGAGGAGGAGTTCCGGGTGGGCACCATGGGGCTCGGCTGGGACGCGGAGTCCAGCTCGATCGTGATCGAGCTGCTCGCCGTCACCGACGAGGAAGTCGACGAGACGGTGGTGCTCGACGACACTGAAGAGGGGCCGGACGCCGTCAGGGTGTTCCTCTCGCCCGGCTACGCGCGAGCCTTCGCCGAGCGGGCAGAGCGCGTCGTCAACGCTGGCCGCAAACCGTGCCCGCTGTGCGGCGAGCCGCTCGACCCAGAGGGCCACATCTGCCCGAGGCAGAACGGCTACCGCCGCGACTCCGGCCTCGTCGAGGGCTGACCCCGCTACTGTTGCCTCATGGACCCCGCCGACGTCGACCTCGTCACGCACGGCCAGCTCGAGGTGGAGGGTCGCCTGCTCGACGCGTCCAACGCCACGCTGTATTGCTCGCTGCGCCTCGACGGCCGCACCGTCAACGCCGTCTACAAGCCCATCGCGGGGGAGCGCCCGCTGTGGGACTTCCCCGACGGCACCCTCGCCGGCCGCGAGGTGGCGACCTACGCGATCGCGACCGCCAGCGGCCTTGGCAGGGTGCCGCCGACGGTGCTGCGCGACGGTCCGCTCGGCGAGGGCATGGTGCAGCTCTGGATCGACTCGGGCCCGACGGAGCTGGTCGACGTCGTCGCGCCGGACGACGTCCCCGATGGCTGGCACGTGGTCCTGCACGCCCACGACCGGTTCGGTGCGCCCGTGGTGCTGGCCCACTCCGCCCGGCACGACGTCGCCGAGCTGGCACTGCTCGACGTCGTCGTCAACAACACCGACCGCAAGGGCGGGCACGTGCTGCTCGGCGCCGACGGCAGGGTGTACGGCGTTGACCACGGCATCTGCCTGCACGCCGACCCGAAGCTGCGCACGGTGCTGTGGGGCTGGGCTGGCAAGCCGGTGCCGCCGGAGTCGGCGGAGAAGCTGGACCTGCTGCTGGACGTCCTCGACGGCGAGCTGGGTGAGACGCTGACCACGCACCTGACCCACGCCGAGATCGACGCCCTGCGCACCCGCGCCAGCGACCTGCTCGCCACGGGGGCATTTCCCGCACCACATGACACCATCAGGGCGATTCCCTGGCCGCTGTTCTGACGAGTGCGGCCCGGGTGGGACTCCTGCACACTGGGATTATGCCCAGGTCTGATTTCCGTGATCGTCTGACAACGCCCCTTCCGGGGCCCCGCGAGCTGTTCCGGATCACCCGCGAGGGCGGGTTCCGTGGCTCGACGGAGAACCGCGACCGGATCCCCGTGCTGCGCAGCGGTCTGCCTCCGGTGCCGCCCGGCGCGACGGCATGGACCTGGGTGGGGCACGCGACGTACGTGGTGCGCATCGGCGGCGCGTGTGTGCTGATCGACCCGGTCTGGTCGGACAAGATCGTCGGCACACCGCCCCGGCTGACCCCGCCCGGCGTCGCGTGGTCCGAGCTTCCCGACGTCGACGCGGTGCTGATCAGCCACGACCACTACGACCACCTGGACTGGCCGACGATCCGCAGGCTGCCCCGTTCGACGCCGATCCTGGCTGGTAGGGGGCTCGGCGGCTGGTTCGCCAAGCGCGGCTTCTCCGCGGTGACCGAACTGGACTGGTGGGAATCCGCCGAGGTGGCAGGGGTGCGGTTCGACTTCACCCCGACGCACCACTGGAGCAGGCGCGGCCTGTTCGACACCTGCAAGACCCTGTGGGGCGGCTGGGTCATCAGCGCACCGGACGGCACCCGCACGTACCACGCGGGCGACTCCGGCTACGGCGAGCGGTTCGCCGAGGTCGGCAGGCGGTATCCGGGCATCGACGTCGCCATGATGCCGATCGGCGCGTACGAGCCGCGCTGGTTCATGCGGAACGTGCACATGAACCCGGAGGAGGCGATCCTGGCGCTGGACGACCTCGGCGCGCGGCGGCTGGCAGGCATGCACTGGGGCACGTTCGTGCTGACAAGGGAGCCGGTGGATGAGCCGCTGCGGGTGATCCGCAAGGAGTGGGCGGCAGCGGGCAAGGACCCGGACGACCTGTGGGCACTCGCCGTGGGGGAGACGCGGCTCGACCCTGCAGCGGAGTGACGTCCTGACGGCGTGGCGGCACCCCCGCCGACGTCGCGCGCCGGTAGCGTAACCGCCGTGCGTTCCCACAGCTACGGTGACGTCCTCTCCCGCAAGCGCAAGCGAACCGTGCCCGAGGTCGAGGCGGAGCCGGGGCTCGTCGTCGAGGACCCCGGCAGCGGGTTCTGCGGCGCGGTCGTCCGCATCGAGCATGGCAACGTCGTCCTGGAGGACCGTCACGGCGCGGAGCGTGTCTTCCCGCTGTCCCTGGCGGGGTTCCTGCTCGAGGGCAAGCCGGTGACGCTCGTGCCCGTGCGCCGCCGCGAGACCGGCCCCGCGACGTCCGCGTCCGGCTCGGTTCACGCCGGACCGGTGCGCGCCCGCACCGCCCGCGACTCCCGCATCTGGGTGGAGGGCACCCACGACGCCGAACTCATCGAGCGCGTCTGGGGCCACGACCTGCGCGTCGAGGGCGTCGTCGTCGAACCGCTAGGTGGCGTCGACGACCTCGCGGCAGACATCGCCAACTTCGGCACCGGGCCGGGACGACGCCTCGGCGTGTTGGTCGATCACCTCGTCGATGGCAGCAAGGAGTCCCGCATCGTCGACGCCATCGCCGACGAGAACGTGCTGGTCACCGGGCATCCGTACGTCGACATCTGGCAGGCGGTGAAGCCGGAGGCGGTGGGCATCATGGCGTGGCCGGAAGTGCCGAGGGGAGTGCCGTGGAAAGACGGCGTCTGCCAGGCGCTTGGCTGGGGTGAGCCCGCCGATGGCTGGCGGCGGGTGCTCGCATCGGTGTCCAGCTTCCGGGACCTCGAGACGCCGCTCATCGGGTCGGTCGAACGGTTGATTGACTTCGTCACCGAGCCTGATCAAGATCACGCATAGGTCACGGCGGCGGTAATGGCACGTCACGCGACCCGGTTTCTGACACCATGGAGCCATGGCAGCGCTGATCTGGTTGATCGTGGGCATCGCACTGTTCGCGGCCGAGGTGCTCTCGGGCGATTTAGTGCTGGTGATGCTCGGATCGGGCGCGCTAGCCGCCGCAGGTGCGACGGCGCTGACGGGGAGCCAGTACGTCGCCGCCGGGATCTTCGCGATCACCTCAATCGGGTTGCTGGTGCTCGCCCGGCCCGCCCTCAAGCGCCGGTTCCTGCTAGGGCCCGGCGTGCGGACCAACGCGGAAGCCCTCGTCGGCGCGCGGGCGGTAGCCTTGTCCACTGTGGATTCGCACCAGGGCAGGGTGAAGCTGGCAGGCGACGAGTGGTCCGCGCGCAGCTACATCGAAGGACAGGTCATCGAGCCCGGCGCTACCGTCACCGTCGTCGAGATCGCTGGTGCGACGGCCGTCGTGTCGTCGGAGCCGTAGGAGCCAATGTCAGGATGCCCGGCAGGGTTCACGGCAGTACCGTGCGAACCAGCGATGCCTCCGGCATGAATCGGACAGGGGAGTAGACAGCAGTGGAAGCAGCAGCCCTCATCGTCCTCATCGTCGTCGTATTGTTCGTGGCGATCGTGGTCTTCAAGGCGATCATGGTCGTGCCGCAGGCGCAGGCCGCGGTCATCGAACGGCTCGGCAAGTTCAAGACCGTGGCCCCGCCCGGCCTGAACTTCCTGGTGCCGTTCCTTGACAAGGTGCGCGCCCGCATCGACCTGCGCGAACAGGTGGTCTCGTTCCCGCCGCAGCCGGTGATCACCCAGGACAACCTCACCGTGTCGATCGACACCGTGGTGTATTTCCAGGTCACCGACTCGCGCGCTGCGGTGTACGAGATCTCGAACTACATCGTCGGTGTCGAGCAGCTCACCACGACCACGCTGCGCAACCTGGTCGGTGGCATGAGCCTTGAGGAGACGCTGACCTCCCGCGACCAGATCAACCAGCAGCTGCGCGGCGTGCTTGACGAGGCGACCGGCCGCTGGGGCATCCGCGTGGCCCGCGTCGAGCTGAAGGCGATCGACCCGCCGCCGTCCATTCAGGACTCCATGGAGAAGCAGATGCGCGCTGACAGGGAGAAGCGCGCGATGATCCTCAACGCCGAGGGTGACAGGGAATCCGCCATCAAGAAGGCAGAGGGTCAGAAGCAGAGCCAGATCCTTGCCGCGGAAGGCGCCAAGCAGGCGGCGATCCTGTCCGCGGAGGCGGAGCGGCAGTCCCGCATCCTGCGCGCTCAGGGTGAGCGCGCTGCCCGTTATCTGCAGGCGCAGGGGCAGGCGAAGGCGATCGAGAAGGTGTTCGCCGCGATCAAGGCTGGTAGGCCGACGCCGGAGGTGTTGGCGTACCAGTACCTGCAGACGCTGCCGCAGATGGCGCAGGGCGACGCGAACAAGGTGTGGCTGGTGCCAAGCGACTACGGCAAGGCGCTTGAGGGCTTCGCCCGCAGCCTCGGCAAGCCGGACCAGGACGGCGTGTTCCGCTACGAACCGTCGGAGGAGACCACCGAGCCGCCGCAGCTGGACGAGAACGAGGTCGCGAGCTGGTTCGACACCACGACCGACCCGGAGGTGGCCGAGGCGGTGCGCGCTGCGGAGGCCGTCGCACGGAAGGAGGTCGCCGGTCCGTTGAGCGGTCCCGGTGGGGCAGGCCCGGTGCCGCCCGCCGTCGCCAAGACGCTCAAGGGCGACCCGAGCGAGACGCAGAAGATTCTGGGGGAGAAGCCGGACAACGAGGCGCAGCAGCCGCCGAACCCGCCCCGGCCGCCGGAGGGCGGCGGTGGGCCTGCCGGCCCCGGCGGCCCGCAGGGCGGTCCGCCGCCCGGCTACGGCCAGCGCTGAAGTCCGCCGCACGCTGACAGACGCCGCACGGGGGCGGCCGGACGGGGCAACCGGGGGCGGTCGGGGTTCTCCGACCGCCCCCGGTTGCGTTCGTGTCCCCCGTTCCCGACGCCGTGTTCCACGTTCCTGACGGCGTGTTCGCCGCTCCCGACGCTGTGTTCCACCAACCGCCGTCGGGCGCCGGGCGGCATGCGCGGACACCCCGTACCCGGCATCCTGGCTGACATGGACATCGCGAAAGCACGGCAGATCCTCACCCAACGGCATCGCGCGGTACTGGCGACCTCCCGTACGGACGGTTCACCCCAGCTCTCGCCGGTACTCGTTGCGCTGGACGCCTCGGGCACACCGGTGATCAGCACCCGCGCGCCCGCATACAAAGTGCGCAACGTCCGCCGGGACCCACGCGTGTCACTATGCGTACTGCCCGACGAGTTCTTCGGCGAGTGGATGCAACTCGACGGAACCGCCGACATCGTCGAACTGCCGGAGGCGATGGACGGCCTCGTTGAGTACTACCGCACGATCTCCGGCGAACACCCAGACTGGGACGAGTACCGTGACTCGATGCGCTCCGAACAGCGCGTACTGCTCCGGATCACGCCCACCCGAGCGGGCCCCAACCGCGCAGGGTAGCCCCAGCGTCGTGTCCCACGCTCACGACGTCGAGTTCGCCGCTCAAGACGTCGCCGCAAAATCGGCGGAAACTGTCGGCGTCGTGCGGCAGACTGGTCCCACAAACTCCACATCAAGGGACCACTTTCATGACCAACGCGATTGTGGCAGAGGGGCTCGTCAAGCGATTCGCCGAAACTACAGCCCTTGACGGCGTCGATCTCACCGTGAAATCAGGCACCGTGTTCGGCCTGCTCGGACCCAACGGAGCGGGCAAGACAACGGCGGTGCGCATCCTGGCGACCCTGCTCAGACCGGATGCGGGTCGCGCGACTGTCGGCGGCTACGACGTCGAGCGGCAAGCCCACCAGGTGCGCCAACTTATCGGCATGACCGGGCAGTACGCATCGGTCGACGAAACGCTGGCCGGAGCCGAGAACCTGCTGCTCATCGGCAGGCTGCTTGGCATCCCGCGACGCGAGGCGAAGCAACGGGGGCGAGAACTGCTCGACCGGTTCCACCTGGCGGACGCGGCCGACCGGGCGGTCAAGGGCTACTCCGGCGGCATGCGCAGACGACTCGACCTCGCCGCAAGCCTGGTCGGACAACCCAGGCTGCTGTACCTGGACGAGCCGACGACCGGTCTCGATCCCCGCAGCAGACTCGAACTCTGGGACCTGATCCGACATCTCGTCGCGGACGGCGTCACGGTGCTGCTCACCACGCAGTACCTCGACGAGGCGGACGCGCTCGCCGACAACATCGCCGTCATCGACCAGGGTAGGGTCATCGAAACCGGCACCCCGGACGAACTCAAGGCCAAGATCGGCGCGCAGTCGCTGGCGGTGCGCCCGGCGGACTCCGCCGCACTGGACACGGTGCGCAACATCGTCGGCGACCTGACCGGTGTCGAACCCGACGTGCGGGGGCTGCTGGTCACCGCACCGGTGACCGACCACGACGTCCTGCCGACAGCCGTGCGCAGGCTGGACGACGCTGGCATCACGATCACCGAACTCTCGTTGCGCAGCTCCAGCCTGGACGAGGTCTTCCTGTCGCTGACCGGGCATCCGGCCGAGCAAACCGACAACGGACAGGTGACGGACAGGGAGGTGTCGGCATGACTACGCCCGAATTGTCCCCCCGCGTGGCGCCGATCGAGGGATTGCGGCAGACGCTGACACTGGCATGGCGCACCGTCGTCCAGGTGCGGCACAACCCGTGGGAGCTGAGCGACTTCAGCATCCAGCCGATCATGTTCGTGCTGCTGTTCACCTACGTCTTCGGCGGCGCGATCGCCGGCGACGTCCAGCAGTACCTGACGTTCATGCTGCCAGGCATGCTCGTGATGAACATGCTGTTCGTGACGCTCTATGTCGGGCAAGGGCTCAACACCGACCTCACCAAGGGCGTGTTCGACCGGCTCCGCTCGCTGCCGATCGCGCGATGGGCGCCACTCGCGGGCCGGATCACCGCCGATCAGGTGAAACAGCTGTGGTCGATCGTGCTCGTGCTCGGCATCGGGGCGATCCTCGGCTTCCGTATCGAGACCAACCTGGCGGGTTTGCTCGGCTCGGTACTGCTGCTGCTCGCGTTCGCACTGGCGTTCTCATGGGTGGCGGTGCTCGTGGGGGTCATGGCCAAGGACCCCGAACGGGTGCAGATCTTCGGCTTCACCGCGCTGTTCCCGGTGACGTTCGTCAGCAACGTCTTCGTGCCTGCGGAGACGATGCCGGGTTGGCTGCAGGTCTTCGTCGACGTCAACCCGGTGAGTATCCTCGCGGACGCATGCCGTGGGATGATGCTCGGCGGCGAGGTCGCCGAGCCAGTCGTTGGCTCGCTGTTGTGGGCGTTGGCGATCGTGCTCGTCTTTGCACCGCTGTCGGTGTGGGCGTTCAAACGGAAGGTCTGAGGAAGAAGCTACCCGCACGCTATTCCGTCACGTGACGAAATAGCGACCGTCGGGCGTCCGATGGGGCAAGCGGGGAAGACGGAGCGCCAGCCACTGCGACATCGGCTCTCGGCGAGCAGATCGAGCACTGCTCGTCAGCACACGTCGACGCCTGGTGCCATACAGCACGTACTCGGCCGAACGACCGAAACCGGAGGGCAACCATCTATAGCAGGGGATCGACCGCTATCGCTGCGCATAACCTCTACTTAACATAATGTAGCTTATCGGCGTTACAGCTAGATGGGCCGAGAGTGACCCTGGGTCGCGATAACCCACCCGGGGCCACCCTCGGCCGCACCCCACAGAGCGTCAGGTGCCCACGTACGCCGCGAGGTGCTCGCCGGTGAGGGTCGGCTGAGTGGCGACAAGATCGGCGGGCGTGCCTTCGAAGACGACCATGCCGCCGTCGTGACCGGCGCCGGGACCAAGGTCGATGATCCAGTCGGCGTGCGCCATGACCGCCTGGTGGTGTTCGATGACGATGACCGACTTGCCGGAGTCGACGAGCCGGTCGAGCAGGCCGAGCAACTGCTCGACGTCCGCGAGGTGGAGACCGGTTGTCGGCTCGTCGAGCACGTAGACGCCGCCCTTCTCGGCCATGTGGATGGCCAGCTTCAGCCGCTGCCGCTCGCCGCCGGACAGTGTGGTCAGCGGCTGCCCGAGCCGCAGGTAGCCGAGTCCGACGTCGTCCATCCGCTCCAGGATCTTGTGGGCCACCGGGGTCCGCGCCTCCCCTGCGCCGAAGAACTCCTCGGCCTCCGCCACTGACATCCCGAGCACCTCGCTGATGTCACGACCGCCGAAGGTGTACTCCAGCACCGACGCCTGGAACCGCTTGCCCTCGCAGTCCTCACAGGTGGTGGCGACGTCGGCCATCATCGCCAGATCGGTGTAGATGACGCCGGCGCCGTTGCAGGTCGGGCATGCGCCCTCGGAGTTGGCGCTGAACAGCCCCGGCTTCACGCCGTTGGCCTTCGCGAACGCCTTGCGGATCGGGTCGAGCAGTCCGGTGTACGTCGCCGGGTTGCTGCGACGCGAGCCGCGGATCGCGCCCTGGCCGACCGCCACCACGCCGTCCCGGTCCGACACCGAGCCGTGGATCAGTGAGCTCTTCCCCGAGCCCGCGACGCCGGTGACGACGCAGAGCACGCCGAGCGGGATGTCGACGTCGACGTCCTGGAGGTTGTTGCGGTTCGCCCCGCGCACCTCGAGCACGTCCGTGCCCTTTCGCACCGACGGCTTCAGCGAGGCGCGGTCGTCGATGTGCCGCCCGGTGAGCGTGCCGCTACCCCGCAGCCCGTCGACGGTGCCCTCGAACACGACCTCGCCACCGGCCGTGCCCGCACCGGGGCCGAGGTCGACGACGTGGTCGGCGATCGCGATCGCCTCCGGCTTGTGCTCGACGACCAGCACGGTGTTGCCCTTGTCCCGCAGTCGCAGCAGCAGATCGTTCATCCGCTGGATGTCGTGCGGATGCATCCCGATTGTCGGCTCGTCGAACACGTAGGTCACGTCGGTCAGCGACGACCCGAGGTGTCGGATCATCTTGGTGCGCTGCGCCTCCCCGCCGGACAGCGTCCCCGACGACCGGTCCAGGCTCAGATAGCCCAGCCCGATCTTCACAAAGGAATCGAGGGTGTGCTGCAGCGCGGCGAGCAGCGGCGCCACCGACGGCTCGTGGAGGCCGCCGACCCACGCCGCCAGGTCGTTGATCTGCATCGCACAGGCGTCAGCGATGTTGATCCCCTCGATCTTCGACGACCGAGCCGCCTGGCTGAGCCGGGTGCCATCGCACTCGGGACAGTCCGTGAAGACCACGGCGCGGTCCACGAACGCCCGGATGTGCGGCTGCATCGCCTCCTTGTCCTTGGACAACATGGACCTCTGGATCGTGGGGATCAGCCCCGCGTAGGTGAGGTTGATGCCGTCGACCTTGATCTTGGTCGGCTCCTTGTGGAGCAGGTCGTGCAGCTCGGTCTTGGTGTACTTGCGGATCGGTTTGTCCGGGTCGAAGAAACCGCAGCCGCGGAGAATCCGGCCGTACCAGCCGTCCATGCTGTAACCCGGGATGGTGAGAGCGCCCTCGTTGAGCGACAGGCTGTCGTCGTACAGCGCGGTGAGGTCGAAGTCGGAGACGGCTCCCCTGCCTTCGCAGTTCGGACACATGCCACCGGTCCGGGAGAAGGTGGCCTTCTCGGCCTTGCCGTCGCCCACCTTGATCATCCCAGACGCCTGGACCGACGCGGTGTTGAACGAGAACGCCGACGGCGGACCGATGTGCGGCTCACCGAGTCGGCTGAAGAGGATGCGCAGCATCGCGTTGGCGTCGGTGACGGTGCCGACCGTTGAGCGGGGGTTGGCGCCCATCCGCTCCTGGTCAACGATGATCGCGGTCGTCAACCCGTCGAGCAGGTCGACCTCGGGCCGGGCAAGCGTCGGCATGAAGCCCTGCACGAACGCGCTGTACGTCTCGTTGATCAGCCGCTGCGACTCCGCGGCGATGGTGCTGAACACCAGCGAACTCTTGCCGGAGCCGGAGACGCCGGTGAACACCGTCAGCCGACGCTTCGGGAGCTCGACGCTGACGTCCTTGAGGTTGTTCTCGCACGCGCCGTGCACGCGGATCAGGTCGTGGCTGTCCGCGACGTGCATCGTGTCTCCCCTCGATCCGCGCGCTCAGCGCAGCTCGTTGATGCGGATCAGGTTGCCAGCGGGGTCGCGAAACGCGCAGTCGCGCATGCCCCACGGCTGCTCGGTCGGCTCCTGGGCGACCTCGGCGCCGCTGGCCTGCACCCGATCGAAAGTGCCGTCGAGGTCGGCGGTGGCCAGCATGATCCAGCCATACGTGCCCTTGGCCATCATCTCGGCGATGGTGCGACGCTCGTCGTCGGTGATGCCGGGGTCGGCGGCAGGCGGTGCCAGGAGGATCGACGTGCCGGGCTGGCTGGCGGGGCCGACCGTGATCCAGCGCATCGTGCCTTGCCCGACGTCGTTGCGGACCTCGAAGCCGAGGGTGTCGCGGTAGAACGCCAGGGATGTGTCCGGGTCGTCGTGCGGGAGGAACGTTGTCTGAATAGTGATGTCCATGGCGGTCACGCTAGTTGCGACTCCGTGACCCGCGCTTCTCGATTTCTGATCGGTCTTGTCACCTGTTTGGCTACACACGGCGGAATCCCCGTCGTGCGAGCTGCCTGGCGCCGGTAGGTGCTTGGCGGCACGCCCACCAACTCGGTGAAGCGAGTGCTGAACGTGCCCAGCGACGAACACCCGACCGCGAAACAGACCTCGGTGACGCTGAGGTCACCACGACGCAGCAACGCCATCGCGCGCTCGATGCGCCGCGTCATCAGATAGGAGTACGGCGACTCGCCGTACGCGCGCCGGAACTGACGGCTGAGGTGCCCTGCCGACATGTGCACGCTGCGAGCGAGCGCCTCGACGTCCAGCGGCTGCGCGTACTCCCGGTCCATCCGGTCCCGAACGCGGCGCAGCAGCGCGAGGTCGCGCAGGTGCTGCGTTGCGGCGGAACTGCTGGTCACGTACGGGATCATGGCACGCCGCACCGGAATTTCCTAGCGCAGAAACGGCGTCAGGAGCGTGGAACTCGGCGTCAGGAGCGTGGAAGTCGGCGTCAGGAGCGTGGGACACGGCGCGTGGGTTGGTCAGGCGCGGAGTCGCTCCGCCTGGGTGGCGGCGTCCGCGACGTGCGCAAGCAGCGTCCGGAGTTCGGCGGACGACGCGCCGTCGTCGAGGGCCGTCACGACGTCCTCCGCGGCGCAGCGGAGCTGGAACAGCCGGTCCTGGAGGTTCGCGACCTCGGCGCCGGACAGCACGACGGCGTCCTCCGGCAGTCCGCCACGCTGCACGGCGGTGCGGCGCTCGTACGCCCGCTGCCGGCACGCCTGCCCGCAGTAGCGACGCCGCCGTCCGGCCACACCGGACTCCGGCAACCGGGAACCGCACCACTCGCAGTGCCGCGGCCGACCGGTCCCCTCTGCCCCACTGGCGTGCATTTCGTCACGTGACGAATCGAGGAGGATCGCGCTATCCATGGGATCTGACCTTAACCAGACATCCGGCGCTCACCCGCAGGCCACGCCGAGACGGCACACTGGAAAACGTGACTTCGCGCTATCCCTACCTCGCCTCGCCGGTGCCGCGCGCCTTCGCGCACCGCGGCTGGCACATCGACGACCTGCACGGCATGGAGAACTCGCTGCCCGCATTCCGCCGCGCAACGGACGAGGGGTACCACCACATCGAGACGGACGTCCACGCCACGTCCGACGGCGTCCTCGTCGTCCACCACGACGAGACGCTGGACCGCACCACCGACAGGGACGGCTCGATCAACAAGCTCACCTGGTCAGAGGTCCGGCGCGCCAAGGTCGGCGGCCGCGAGCCGGTCAGCAGACTCGAAGACGTCCTCGAGGAGCTGCCGCACGCGCACTTCAACGTCGACATCAAGACCGACGCCGCCGTCGAGCCGTTCCTGCGCACGATCCGGCGCTGCAAGGCCGTCGACCGGGTCGCCGCGGCGTCGTTCTCCGCGCGCAGGCTCGCCAGGATCCGCAGGCTCGGCGGCCCGCAGCTCGTGCAGGCGATGGACCCGGTGTCCGCTGGCGTCGTATGGGCGACGAGCAAGATCCCCCTCGTCCCGCTCGGCTTCCTCGCCAGGGGCGCGATGGCGCAGGTCCCGCTGCGTCAGGGCAGGCTCACCGTGGTCACCCCCGCCTTCGTCCGCCGGGCGCACCGCATGGGCGCCGAGGTGCACGTCTGGACGGTCGACGACGCAGCGACCATGCGCTGGCTACTGGACATCGGCGTCGACGGCATCATCACCGACCGCCCGGACATCCTGCGCACGGTGCTGCGCGAACGCGACGCGTGGCCGCACACCGCTACGGACGAGGCGGCTTCCCGTGCCACGCCGCACGCCACGTCTTCGGACCAAGCAGACCCGAGTCCTTGATCCCGTTCGCCCGCTGCAACGCCAGCACCGCCCGCTTGGTCTGAGCGTAGTAGCAACCCGATCCGGTGAACGTGTAGCCGAGGTCGAAGGCGTTCATCCGCAGTTGGAAGTCCTGCAGCGCCACCGCGCAGTCACCGTAGTCGTAGACGACGCCCGGCCACGGCGGCATCTCCTTGGGCCCGGTGTTGACGTCGGGCGGCGCAGGCAGTTCGCCCTCGCCGCCGATGTAGGCCGACTCAGCGTAGCTGGGTACCACCTTACTGCGCGCGTCCGAGTCCTCCCGCAGGTTGAGGAACTTTGTCCCAGCGCATTCCCACGGCTGCCAGCCGCGCATGCGGTACAGGTACAGCGCCCGGTAGTCCTGTTCGGCGGGGCTGGCCTTGTGCGGCTTGCCGGTGCCGCCGACGCTGCGCCATGTCGGCAGGTCGAACTGGTACGCGCCGTAGTAGCCGGTGTCGGTGCTGACGTCGTAGCGGTCGCTGGACTCGCAGATCCGCAGCTTCGCCCACTGTTCCCACGTCGGATCCGACGCGGCGGGCAGCGCGGTCACCACGCTCCCCGGCAGTGCGACCGCGAGCACGACCGCACCCCGTGCGATGCCACGCAACCAGCGACTCATACCTCAGCACGGTAAGCAGTGGTCTCAACCACCACAAGAGTCACAGTGGGAACATCAGCATCAGATGCGACGAAAAGAACCCGGCTGGACGACACCCGGGCCAGGCACGACTGCGAATTGGCCACGATCCGCGTGCGCGCCCCACGGCCGACGTCTTCGCCCAGTAATGTCCGCCCCACCACACGAGACGACCTTGACGAGGTGGCATGCAGAGCGACCGTGTCGGTCCAGTTCCGGCAACCGACCCCCGAGCCCGCAAGCGGGAGCAGCGCGGCTGGTACTTCTACGACTGGGCCAGCCAGCCGATGTACACCTCGGTCACCACGACGTTCGGCGCGCTGTTCCTGACCGCGCTGGCGAAGGAGGACGCCAAGCAGAACACCGCCGACAACGGGCCGAATCCCTGTGTGAACCCGTCCGGCGCCGAGAGCGGCCTGCACAACTGCGACGTCAGCCTGTTCGGGTGGTCGATGTCGGCGGGCGTCGTGTGGAATTACCTCGTCGCCGCCGCGTTGATCGCGCAGGTCATCGTGCTGCCGATTACCGGGGCGATCAACGACCGCAGCCACAACCGCAAGAGCATCCTCGGCGTGCTCGCCTTCACCGGCGCGACGGCGATCGGGCTGATGGTGTTCGCCTCGGGCGACAACTGGCAGCTCGCGGCGCTGCTCTACCTGATCGGGCAGGTCGCGGCTGGCGCATCGATCATCGTGTACTACTCGTTCCTCATCGACGTCGCCCATCCCGATGAACGGGACGCCGTGTCCTCGCGCGGCTGGGCGCTTGGTTACCTCGGCGGCGCGCTGGCTCTGGCGATCCAGCTCGTCCTCGTGCTCGGCCACGACGCGGTCGGCATGTCCCAGGGCGATGCGGTGCGGGTCGCGTTCCTGCTGTCAGGACTGTGGTGGGCCGCCTTCACGCTGATCCCACTGCGCCGCATCGTGCAGCGCAGTGACCCGCCACCGCCTGCCGAGGATCGGCCGGTGCTGCTCACCGGGTTCGTCGAGCTACGGGACACGGTGCGCGGCGCGCTCGCCGTCCCGCTGACGCTGCTGTTCCTTGGCGCGTACCTGGTCTACAACGACGGCGTCGCGACCGTCATCAACGTCTCGGCGCAGTACGGCGACCAGCAGCTCGGCTTCGGCCCAGAGGTGCTGACCGTGACCATCCTTGTCGTGCAGCTCATCGCGTTCGTCGGCGCGTGGGCGCTCGGCAGGGTCGCCGTCCGGGTCGGCGCCAAACGCACCATCCTGGCGTGCCTCGTGCTGTGGGTCGGCGTGCTGGTCGCCGCCTACTACCTGCAACCCGGCGACAAGCTGATGTTCTGGACGGTCGCGGCTGGCATCGGGTTCGTGCTCGGTGGCACCCAGGCGCTGTCCCGCTCGCTGTACAGCCAGCTCATCCCGTCCGGTAAGGAGGGCCAGTACTTCTCGCTGTACGAGATGACCGAGCGCGGGACCTCGTGGATGGGACCGCTGCTGTTCGGCGTCGTCGCCGACGCCACCGGCTCGTTCCGGCCCGCGATCGTCGCGTTGACGGTGTTCTTCGTTGTCGGGTTCTGCCTGCTCGCGTTGGTGCCGGTACGCAGGGCCATCACGGCGGCGGGCAACCAGCCCCCGGAACGGCTGTGAGCCTGATACGCCGCCCTCGCGACGATCATGCGATCAGTCCACTACGAAGCGTTACCTACGTGACGTCCCTCATGGCCGTGGGGTTGACCGGAACCGCTATCTGTCAAGCTAGCTAAGACAATGCTTAACCCAAACGGGGGTTATCTGCATGTCGAAGGGCACAACGTCGTCACGTCTGCGGCTCACTGGCGTCTCTGTCACGCAAGCTAGAACGACAGCGTGACGTGATGCATAGTGCGCCCAGACAGTCTGTCGGGAATCCTGACGGCCTGTCCACCGTTGCATAGGGTAAGCGCCGCCAGGCTGACGTGAGCCTGAACAGAAAGGATCTACATCATGGCCGACCGTGTTCTCCGTGGCAGCAGACTGGGAGCGGTCAGCTACGAGACCGACCGCAACCACGACCTCGCGCCGAGGCGCACCGTCAGCTACGCCTGCCCTAAGGACCACGACTTCGAGGTTCCGTTCTCCGACGATGCCGAGATCCCTTCGGTTTGGGAGTGCCGGCTGCACGGCACGGAGTCGAAGATCATCGACGGCGGCGAGGAAGAGCAGAAGAAGGCCAAGCCTGCGCGTACCCACTGGGACATGCTGCTCGAGCGCCGCACCATCGGCGAACTGGAAGAACTGCTCGACGAGCGCCTCACCGAACTGAAGGAGCGCCGCTCCCGTAGCGCCTGACCAGCGCCTACCCCATGTCGGCCTCCGCTCCTCATTCGGCGCAGACCGTGAAGGCCCCGCAGCGACGTGCTGCGGGGCCTTCACGGTGCTGGCGTCTAGTGCTTTCGCCGCAGTAGCGACGCGAGCTGTTCGCCACGCCGCCGCAGCCCCCACCTGCCGACCTGCAGCACGGCCTCGCGCACGATGTCGCCGCTCATCTTCGACTCCCCCAGCTCCCGTTCGGTGAACGTGATCGGCACTTCGGTGACGGTGAAGCCGGAGCGCACCGTTCGCCAAGCGAGGTCGATCTGGAAGCAGTAGCCGTGCGATGCGATGTCGTCCAACGGCAGCTTTTCAAGCACCGACGCCCGGTACGCGCGGAAGCCTGCGGTGATGTCCTTGATGCTGACGCCGAGTGCGATCCGGGAGTACAGGTTGCCGCCCCGCGACAGCAGCTGCCGCCGCTTCGGCCAGTTCACCACCCTGCCGCCCGGCACGTAGCGCGAGCCGAGCACCAGATCGGCGTTGGCCAGCGCGGCCAGGATGCGCGGCAGGTCCTCCGGCGCGTGCGAGCCGTCGGCGTCCATCTCGACGATCGTGGCGTAATCCCGCGCCAGCCCCCAGCGGAACCCCGCGATGTAGGCGGCGCCGAGCCCCGTCTTCTCGGTGCGGTGCAGCACGTGCACCCGCTCGTCGGCTGCGGCGAGGTCGTCGGCCAGCTCACCGGTGCCGTCCGGGCTGCCGTCGTCCACGACGAGCACGTGCGCATGGGGCAGGGCGGCAGTGAGCCGTTCGATGACGTCGCCAACCGTGTCGCGCTCGTTGTAGGTCGGGATCACCACAAGCACGGGTGCCGTGGTGTCGCCGATGTCGCTCATGCACTCCTCCCCGACTCGGGCCGAACGCTGGGCTCTCTCGAAGAACCGCGGCCGCGGAGCCGCCACCCTATCCGACCCAGCAACGCGGCAAGCCCGGCACCAATGATGATCCACTCGGGCCACGCGCCGATGACCGTGGCGATCGTGGTGGTGTCGCGCAGCGGGACGTCGGCGACGAGCGACTCGGCGGTGTAGAGCCCTGTCCGCTGCCGCACGCTGCCGTCCGGCGCGACGATGGCGCTCACGCCGCTGGTGGCCGCGACGACGGCGGCCCTGCCGTGCTCGACCGCACGCAGTCGCGACATCGAGAGCTGCTGGTAGGTCATCTCCCCCGGCCCGTACCAGGCGTTGTTCGTTGGCACCACAAGCAGCTCGGCCCCGGAGCGCACAGCGTCGCGCAGCACGTAGTCGTAGGCGACCTCGTAGCAGATCGCCAGCCCCGCGCGGACCTCTCCGGCGTCGAGCACGGCGGACTCCTCGCCCCAGCGCATGTCGACGGTGTTGTCGAGGAACGGCGTGAACCACCCCGCGATCGTGCGCAGCGGCACGTACTCCGCGAACGGCACCAGCTCCTGCTTGGCGTAGCGGTCGTCCTGCCCGGTCTCGGGGTCCCAGGAGACGACGGCGTTCTCCGCCCTGCCGTCGTCGCGGCCGTAGAGCGCGCCGATCAGCGCGGGGACGCCGAAGCCGTCGACCATCGCGTCCAACCCCGGGTCGTCCCCGACGACGGCGGTGGCTGTCTCCGGCCAGACGACGAGGTCCGGTCGCGGTCGCTCGCCCGCATCGATGGCGTTCCGCAGCCGCTCGCTCTCCGCGAGGTGGTTGCCGCGGAGGACGTCGCGCATGCCGAGCAGGTCGAGGCCGACGTTGGGGGCGTTACCCTGCACAGCGGCAACCGTCACGGTGCCTGCCGTCGGTGCGGTGCCGACGAACGGCCACATGATCCCGCCCGCGGCGATCGGCACGACGACGGCCAGCGCCGTGGCCGCCAGCGCGCGCCCGCATGCGTGGTCGGCGACGGCGAGCAGCAGCTGGGCGAGGCCGAAACCGGTGAGCACAACGGCGAAGCTGACCAGCGGGATGCCGCCGAGCGCGGCCAGCGACGTGAACACCCCCTCCGGCTGGCTGTAGGCGACCCGGCCCCACGGGAAGCCGTTGAGCGGCACCGCGCCGCGCAGCGTCTCAAGGGCGAGCCACAGTGCCGCCATCCACATCGGACCACCCCGCAGCGGCGCGACGACCGTCATTGCCGCGCCCGCGAGCCCGGCGAACAGAGCCACCTCGATGCTCAGCGCCAGCCACGGCGCGAGACCGAGCTGCTGGCCGAGGAAGTCGTTGATCCAGACCAGGTGCGGCAGCGTGAACGCGAGGCCGAACACCAGGCCGAGCCCGAACCCGGCACGGGCACGTCTGCCGTGCAGCACCAGCCCCAGCCCGGCGAACGCCAGCGGCGCCAGCCACCACAGCTCGCGCGGCGGGTGGCTCAGATACAGCAGCACCCCGGACGCCGCCGCGGCCAGCAGCCGCCCAGCCACCGGCAGCAGGCTCGCCCTGACGCGGCTGGCCCTCGTCTCCGATGCAGCCTGCTGCATGGTGCCGGTCATGCGGCCTCGTAGATCGTCGCGCCTGCCCGCACGGTGCGCAGGCAGCGCGGCAGCGGGTCATCCACGCCGAGCGCGGGCAGCGGAGGCACGCGGGAGCGCGGGTCGGTCGACCAGCGTTGCACCCGCGAGTCGGACGTGGCGACGTGCAGCTCCCCCGCGTCCCAGACTGCGTAGTGGGCCGGTGCGCCGGGCACGAGGCTGCCGGTGACGCCGTCGTCGACCCCCGCCGCGCGGTGCCCGCCCCTGGTGTGGGCGTTGAACGCGGCGCGGGCGGACAGCGCGTGGCGCGCGGTGCGGTGCGCGGCGGCGGCCCGGACGCTGGCCCACGGGTCGATCGGCGTGACCGGGGCGTCGGAGCCGCCGGCGAGCAGCACGCCGGTGGCGGCGAGCATGGCGAACGGGTTCATCCGCTCGGCCCGCTCTGACCCGAGCCGGTGGACGTACATGCCGTCCTCGCCGCCCCAGAGCGCGTCGAACTGGGGCTGCACCGACGCGGTCACGTTCCATGCTGCGAGCTGGGCGGCCTGCTCCTCGTCGATCATCTCGACGTGCTCAAGGCGGTGCCTGCCCGCGACGATGGCGCGCCTGCCGCGCTGGCGTTCCGCCTCGGCGAACCCGGCGATGACCTCGGACAACGCGGCGTCGCCGATGACGTGGAACCCGGCCTGCATCCCGGCGTCGGTGCAGGCGACGAGGTGCGCGGCGATCCGCTCGGCGTCGAGGTAGCGCTCCCCCGTGCCGCCCGCGTCGGTGTAGGGCTCGTGCAGGCAGGCGGTGCGCGAGCCGATGGCGCCGTCCACGAACAGGTCCCCTGCGAGGCCGCGCGCGCCGAGCTCCTTGGCGCGGATCACGGCGGCTGTGTCCTTGCTGCTGGCGAGCTCGCCCCAGTACGGCACGGCGTCCGGCAAGCCGGGGTCGTCCGCGAGCGCGATGAGGGCGGCGAGGTCGGCCTGGCCGCTGATGTCGGGTCCGGCGCACTCGTGCACGCTGACAATGCCGCGCGCGGCGGCGGTGTCGAGGAACGCGCGCTGCGCGCTGGCGCGCTGGTCCGGGCTGATGTTATGCCGCACCATGCTGCGCACGTGATGGTGCGCGGCGGCGGTCAGCGGGCCGTCCTGGACGTCGGTGACGTCGGGCGCCAGGTCGAGCAGCGCCGTGGAGACCAGCGCGGAGTGGACGTCGATGCGGCTCAGGTAGGTGGGCACCGCGCCGACGGCGGCGTCGATCTCGGCCCTGCTCGGCAGCCTCGGCGCGGTCCAGGTGATCTCGTCCCAGCCGTGCGCGATGAGGATGCCGCCGGGCGGGATGTCCCGTGCGGCCTCGGCGATGGCGGCCAGCAGCTCGCCGGCGTCGCGGACCCGTTCGAGGTCGACGCCTGCGAGGTGCAGGCCGGTCGCGGTGGCGTGCACGTGGGCGTCGACGAAGGCTGGCGCGACGAACGCGCCGTCCAGCAGGACCTCCTCGGCGTCCGGGTGCAGCGCGCGACCGGGCCCGTCCTGACCCACCCACACCACGGTGCCGTCCGTGACGGCCATCGCGGTCGCGTCGGGTGAGCTGGGTGAGTGAATCCGGCCGCCGGTGAGCAGGGTCGTTTCCGTCACGAATGCAGTCTGCCTTGTCGGCCCCGGATTCCTGAAGCTGGCCCAACCGACGAGCCGGCTGCGACCTGCGGACACCTACATCACAGCGGGATTGCTCAGCTCGACGTCGTCTCTTGTTTCGGACAGGTTCACGAACTGCTCCTCGTCCGGTTCCGGGAGCGCTCCCGCGCCCGCGAGCGGGATGGGCTGCGGCCGACGAGGCAGGGTCGAGGCCGAGCCGCCGCCGCGCCCCTGGTAGACCAGCAGACCGCTGACCGGGTCCGGTACCGCATCGAGTGCGGCCACCACCGCTGGCAGTCGACGGTAGGGCTCGCGCGATTCCTCGTCGGAGAACTCGATTTCGAGGACGACACCCCAGCGGTGTTCGTGCCAGACCCACTGCTGGGCACGGTTGGTGACCGCCGCCTCGACCAGCCGCTCCCCATGCATCCGACGCCAGCCAGCCGCCGATTGGTCAGCCCCGTCGAACACTTCGATGGTGAGCCAGCAGTCCATGGACTCCACGTTACGCCTGAATCCGTCAATCACCCTGAAATGGGCGGCGACGTCGCAGCGTCACAGCCCGACCACGACACGCAGAAAGATTTGCGTTCTAACATGAGTATGACAGGATTATTTGTGTTACTCGCCCCCGTAAGGAGGAGAACACAATGACCGCCGTTGCCGGGCCGGAGCAGACCGTCACCAGCGATCAACACCTGGAGCAGCCCTACGTCTACCGGCGCAGAGAACTGACCGAGCCCGACTGGCGCCGATTCCCCGGCTGGGCGGACGTCACCGAGGCGCAGTGGCGGGACGCGCAGTGGCAGCGTGTGAACTGCGTGCGCAACATCAAGCAACTGCGCAAGGTGCTCGGTGACACCGTCGACGAACGCTTCTACGAGGACCTGGCGGCCGACCAGCAGAACATGGCGACGATGTCGATGCTGCTGCCGCCGCAGATGCTGAACACCATGGCACCGGAGGCAGGCGGCCAGCTGACCGATGCGCTGTACGCGGACCCGATCCGGCACTACATGCTGCCAGTGCGCTCCGACCGCGAGCAGGAGTGGCCGTCGCACCCGCACGCCGAGCGCGACTCGCTGCACGAAGCGGAGATGTGGGTGGTCGAGGGCCTGACCCACCGCTACCCCACCAAGGTGCTCGCCGAACTCCTGTCGACGTGCCCGCAGTACTGCGGCCACTGCACCCGGATGGACCTGGTCGGCAACTCGACGCCGCAGATCGACAAGCACAAGCTCGCACTCAAGCCGGTCGACCGGCAGGACGCGATGATCGACTACCTGAAGCGCACCCCCGGTGTGCGGGACGTCGTCGTCTCAGGCGGTGACGTCGCGAACGTGCCGTGGCACCAGCTCGAGTCGTTCCTGATGCGGCTGCTCGACGTCGAGACGGTGCGAGACATCCGGCTGGCCACCAAGGCGCTCGCGGGGCTGCCGCAGCACTGGCTGCAGCCGAAGGTCGTCGAGGGCATGGAGCGGGTGGGGCGCACGGCCGCGCGGCGAGGCGTGAACCTGGCGATCCACACCCACGTCAACCACGTCCAGTCGGTGACGCCGCTGGTGGCGGAGGCGGCGCGGGCGATGCTCGACGTCGGAGTACGCGACGTCCGCAACCAGGGTGTGCTGATGCGCGGGGTGAACGACACATCGGACGCGCTGCTCGACCTGTGCTTCGCGTTGCAGGGCGAGGCGAGCATCCTGCCGTACTACTTCTACATGTGCGACATGATCCCGAACTCGGAGCACTGGCGGGTCGCGGTGTGGGAGGCGCAGCGGCTGCAGCACTCGATCATGGGCTACCTGCCCGGCTACGCGACGCCGCGCATCATCTGCGACGTGCCATACGTCGGCAAGCGCTGGGTGCACCAGGTCGCGGAGTACGACCGGGAGCGCGGCATCTCCTACTGGACGAAGAACTACCGCACCGGCATCGAGCTGGACGACCCGGAAGCGCTGGAGCGCCGGTACGAGTACTACGACCCGATCCAGACGCTGCCGGAGTCAGGCAAGCGCTGGTGGGCAGAGCATGGGCGCTGAGCCAGGTGATGTCACCGGCTTACGGTGAGCGGATGTTCCGGGTGCCGCCCACCACCCGCCGTCACGCACGACGGCGGGTGGTGAGCCGTTCCGGCAACTAGCCGTTCGGCCGTTCGGCTGTAACCATTCGGCGTGCTCCAGCGACCCTGAGTCGCACGGATTGAAAGGAGCCAGCCATGATCCGTCGAGCCATGATCCGTCGAATAGCGCAGCACATTCGGTCGAACGTCGTCGCGTACGTCGCGCTGTTCCTGGCGTTGTCGACACCGACCGTCGCATACGCCAGCCACCTCGTGGTCCGAACGTCCGACATCGTCAACGGGGCGGTCACGTCACCCAAGATCAGAGACGGCGCCGTCAAGACCCCCGATTTGGGACTCGGCTCTGTGACCTCAGCCAAGGTTAAGAACAACAGCCTGACTGGCGCCGATATCAAGGAAGGGACGTTGGGTCCGGTCCCGTTGGCACTCCGCGCCGGGAACGTCCTGTTCGCTGCCGTGAACAGCGACGGCGGCCTCGTCAAGAACCAAGGTGCGACGTCATCGAGCAGGCCGGCGACCGGGAACTACCTGGTCGGGTTCAACCGTGACATCACCAACTGCGTTTACATCGCCACACCGGGCGATGATGTTGGCTTCCTCTCCATTCCGGTAGTGACCTACGCCTCTCGAAACGGTACGAACAACGTGCGAGTCGAGTTCTTCCGGAGTAGTGACAACACCGCGATCAACCGCCCATTCTACTTAGGCGTGTTCTGCTGAACCAGTAACATCCGAAATACGTCAGAGTCCCGGTGAATCGCGATCGCTGCGGCGAGACGACCACCAGCACCAAGAGGACTCTGATCGATGTGTGGTACTCCGGCGGAGCGAGCCGAACGGGGCGTTCGGTGCACATTGCGTGCCGAACGCCCCGTTCGGCTCGCCGCGCCAGACGCAGCGAAAGCGTCATTCCCGCGTCATGCCCGACCCCGACTCCGGGCATGACGATGGGCATGACGACTAACCGAAGGCCGAGCCGATGCCGTCGAGCAGCGTGCCGGAGTCCTCCTCGCCGCCGGACGACTGGCCGTCGCTCGGCTTGGGCGCCGACGTGGTCTGCTGCGGCTGCTGCTGCGCAGCGGGCTGCTTCGGACCGTTGCCGCGCGGCTGCTCGGTCGGCTTGCCGCCACCGGGCTTCTGCGGCGGCATCGCGGCGGCGGCCTTGATCGCGGTGCGCATCCGGGGGTAGGTACCGCACCGGCACATGTTCTCGATCGCGTCGATGTCGGCGTCCGTCGGCTGCTGCGTGCGCTTCAGCAGCGCGACGGCTGCCATGATCTGCCCCGGCTGGCAGAACCCGCACTGGCCGACGTCGGCGTCGACCCATGCCTGCTGCACCGGGTGTAGTTCCTCGCCGTTCGCCAGCCCCTCGATCGTGGTGACCTTCTTGTTCTGGCACTCGGAGACCGGAACGACGCACGGCTGGACCTCCTCACCGTCGAGGTGACTGGTGCACGCGCGGCAGACGCCGACCCCGCAGCCGTACTTCGGGCCGGTGACGCCGAGCTTGTCCCGCAGCACCCACAGCAGCGGCATGTCGGCCTCGGCGTCGACCTCGACGCGCTCGCCGTTGACGAAAAACTTGAACTTCTTCGGCACGAAGGATCTCCTCTAGAAACTGATCGGGAAGCTGCGGGGCCTGGTGCCGGTCGCCCTGGCGTAGGCGTTCGCCACAGCGCCAGCCGATGCGGGGATGGCCAGCTCGCCCGCGCCGCCCGGGTCCCAGGTCGTCGGGATGATGTGCACCTCGACCTCGAACGGGGCGTTGCGGTGCTTCGTCCAGTGGTAGTCGCCGTAGCTGCTCTCCCGCACCGCGCCGTTGTCGATGTGCACGCCCGCCTGCAGCACCGTGGCGATCCCGTCCATCGTGGCGCCCATGAGCTGCGCTTCGAGCCCACGCGGGTTGATCACCTGGCCGACGTCGGCCGCGAGGACGGCCTTGGTGACCCTCGGGTTCGCCGCGTCGGTCGCGTCGATGTCGACGACACACGCCACGTGGGAGCGGTACTCCGCGTGGTAGGCGACGCCCTGCGCGTGCCCTGCGGGCATGGCCTTGCCCCAGTCGGCCGCCTCGGCGACCTTCGACAGCACGGTCGTGCCCGAGTTCGCCTTGACGATCTCGCGCCGGAACTCGAGCGGGTCCTTGCCCATCCGCTCCGCGAGCTCGTCCATGACGATCTCCTCCGCGGTGCGCACGGTGCCCGAGTACACCGACCGGAAGCTGGCGGTCGGGATGTCGAGCTGGATCTCCTGGATGGACTGGTTGGCGAGCCCGACGTTGTACGGCACCGCCTGGGAGAAGTTGAAGTAGTACAGCCCAGCGCCGCCCACCGGCTGCCCTTGCTGCGCGAGGGTGGCCGTCAACGCCTCGCCGAGCCCGTGGTTGAGGTCGACGGCGACACCGGCGAGCCGGTGCTCGAAGGACAGCACCTCGCCACCTGTGTAGCTGGCCCTGATCTTGTGGTGGTACCGAGGACGCATCCTGCCGTGTTTCATGTCGTCCTGGCGGGTCCGCATCAGCTTGACCGGCCTGCCGATCGCCTGCGAGACCCTGACCGCCTCGAGCGCGGTGTCAACGAAGAGCCTTCGCCCGAACGACCCGCCCGCCCGGATGACGTGCACCGTGACCGCTTCCAGGTCGAAGTCAAGTGTCTCGGCGATGACTTGCTGGGCGTAGATCGGCGTCTGCGATGGCATCCACACTTCGGCCGTGCCGTCAGCACGCACATCCGCGACGGTGCTTTCGACTTCCATCGGCGCGTGGTTGACGAACGCGAAATCGAATGTCGCATCCAGATACGTATCGCGCACTTTCGGCGCGGCGAGCGGCTGGACCGCTTTCTTCAATTCCGACTTAATGTCCGAATCCGACATGGTGCCGATCGAACCCGGATTCCACGAAATCTCCAGCGCGTCCTTGGCACGCATCGCGTCCCAGAACGTCTCCGCGCTTACCGCGACACCAGTGGGAATCGTCGTGACCGCGACGACGCCCGGCATCGCCTTCGCCTTGGCAGCATTGACCGAGCCGACCGTGCCGTTGATCGTCGGCGGGCGCGCGACCACGGTCGGCAGCGCACCCTCCACCGGCAGGTCCATCGCGTACATCGCCTTGCCGGTCACGATGTCGCGGGCGTCCAGCCGGGTGAGCGGGTTGCCGACCACCGAGTACTCCGATGCGGCCTTCGGTTCGCCATGGGCGGATTCCTCGCGCGCGTCGGCCGACAGCTCCCCGTAGCTGAGGCTGCGCCCGTCGGGCGCGTGCACCGCGGAGTCCTGGGTGGTGAGCTCGTCCGTGGACGTGCCCCACCGGTTCGCGGCCGCCTGCACTAGCCGCGCTCGCGCGTCGGCGGCCATCCGCCGCACCGGTTCCCACAGCACCCGTACGTTGGCCGATGCGCCCGTCATCTGGTTGAACTCCAGCTCGGGGCGCGCGTCGGAGAGGGTGACGTCGACATCGTCGAGCCGGGCGTCCAGCTCCTCGGCCACGATCATCGCGATGGACGTCGAGATGCCCTGGCCGACCTCGAGACGCGGCAGCTCGAAGCGCACCCTGGTGTCCTCGGTGACCTCGAGGACCATCAGATGGTGTGTGGGCGTGCTCGCCGTGCGGATCACGTCACCGAGATCCGAGACCTCCCCGAGCGCTGGCAGGCTCGGCACCGCAGACGCCTCGGTCAACGCATCGAACCCGAACCGCCCCGCGACAGTGAGCGTCGGGGCGGCGACAAGGAACGTCAGAAACTTTCGCCGCCGCAGCCCACGACTCTTGTCCTGGGCAACTGGCTCCGGTTCAGCCATCCAATCTCCTCTCAAAGCGCCAAAAAACATGAGATGTCAGCGTCAATGGCGAGTAAGCATTTCGTCACCCGTCCGGGTGCGTCACGCATCTAAACGCATGTCGCGTTCGGTTATCGCGGATCGATGAAATTCGTCGGCGTGTCCCCGGATTTTCTTGTCACTAGCGCAAAACATGGGGACGCGGTCTCGATCGTCGTTCCGGCTGTCGCTACCCTCCGCCGAGGTATCTGCGGTGCACGCTGGCTGCTCACGCAAAGTAATGAGGAAGGTTCTGGCATAACCCCTATGGGAGTACTCTCGCGTTCGCGCGGAACTAGCACGATCAACGCTCGCGTGCTGCGCATCGCCCTGATTCCCAGCGTCGCGCTGATGATCGTCGGCATCGGACTGTCCGGCTTCCTGGCTGTGGAAGGTCTCGACACGCGCTCGTTCGCGGACAACGTCCACAAGTCGCTCAAGCCGTCGACCAACTTCATCGCGACGGTGCAGGAAGAGCGCAGGCTCAGCACGCTGAAGGTCGTCAACGGGCTCCAGCCCGCTGACGGGACGCTCGCCAACCAGCGCACCAAGGTGGACGACGCCGTGCAGGACATGACGGCCGTCACCGCCGAGCTGGCCGAATCCGCGCCGGAGCAGCTCTCCGGCCCGTTGGAGGACCTGCGGGACCTCACGCGGGAGCTGCCAGGGTTCCGGCAGCGGATCGACTCCGGCGGCGCGGACGCCGAGCAGGTCTACGAGTTCTACGGCGAGATGATCGAGCTGGTCGGCGCGGCCGTCCAAGGTGTCGCCCGGTCCGCGACCGACGCCGAGGTCGGCTTCGAGCAGATGATCAGCTATGACCTGTTTCGATCGACAGAAGCGCATTCGCGCTCGCACGCGCTGCTGCTCCGCGGCATCGGAAGCGGTCTCAACTCCGACGAGTTCCACGAGCTGGCCCACCAGATGGGTACCTACCACGAGGTCGTGGAAACCATCTATCCGCGCATGACGCCTACCGAGCAGCGGCGCTACGATCGGATGGGCGAGTCCAAGTGGTGGGACACGGCCGTCTCGGGTGACAACGCCATCATGGCCCGCGGCCCTGGGCAGCACCCCGTAACCTTCAACCTCAAGGCGTGGCAGGGCTCGGTGGCCAAGCTGTCCGACAACCTGCGCGGGCTGTACGCCTCCCATACGGCCCATGCCGCCGACCTCGGCGCGAGCGCCGGTAGCCGCCTGCTGACCACCTCACTCACCGCTGGCGGGATCCTGCTTGTCGTCACCGCGACCTCGATGATCATCGCGTTGCGCTGGTCGCGGACGCTGGCTCGCAGGCTGACCAGGCTGCGGGACGACACCCTCGACCTCTCAGGACACAAGATGCCGGACGTGATCGACCGGCTGAATCGGGGCGAGCGGATCAACATCGACGTCGACGTGCCATGGCTGCGGCACGGCGACGACGAGATCGGCCAGGTCGCCAACGCCTTCAACCAGGCGCAACGCCAGGCCTTCGCGGCGACCGTGCAGGAGAACGAGATCCGCTCCGGTGTCAGGGCGGTGTTTCTCAACATCGCCCACCGCAACCAGGTCACCGCGCACCGGCAGCTCCAGGTGCTCGACCAGGCCGAGCGTTCGCAGGAAGACCCGGAGCAGCTTCATCTCCTGTTCGAGCTCGACCACCTCGCGACGCAGGGCAGGCGCAACGCGGAAAGCCTGATCATCCTTGGCGGCAAGCAGCCGGGCAGGCAGTGGCGCAAGCCGGTCGAGCTCCGCGACGTGATCAACGGCGCCGTCGCGGAGACCGCCGAGTACACCAAGGTCAACATCAGCAAGGTCGCAGACGTCGCGGTGCGCGGCGACGCCGTCGCCGACATGATCCACCTGCTCGCCGAGCTGCTCGACAACGCGACGACGTTCTCGCCACCAGAGACCGGCGTCGACGTGCGGTCCGCCGTCGTAGGTAGGGGCGTCGTGATCGAGATCGAGGACCAGGGCCTCGGCATCGACCCCGAGACGCTCGAATCGATCAACAACACGCTGCGCACCCCGCCCGACTTCAGCGTGATGGCGCTGTCGGAGGAAGCGCGGATCGGGTTGTTCGTGGTCGCCCAGCTCGCCGCCAAGCACGACACCAAGGTCACGCTCAGGGAGTCGCTCTACGGCGGAATCAACGCGGTCGTGCTGATTCCCACCAGTGCGCTCGCGTCAGAACCCTATCTGGACGGGCCGGACGGGGGCGACGAGCTCGGCGCCGACTACGCCGCCGCGACCGGGGTTCATCACGCGGTCCATCCCGGGGTTGAGCCAGGCTTCGGCAGGAGCGTCGGACCGGAGTCGGGCTACACACCGGGCTACCATCAGGGTTACGCACCGGGCTACGGCCGTGGCGGGGACCATGGCGAGCACGATGAGCCTGACGCCCAGGACCGCGTCGTGCCGATGCCGTCGCCGATGCACCGGCGCCTCAGACAGTCGCGTGTACCCGAGCCGAGGCCCGAGGACACCCAGAAGAACATCCCCGCCGTGCCGCAGGAGCCGCAGGAATCCAGCGGAGACAGCGAGCACAGCCACGTTGGGCAGCACGCCCGCCACGGCGGGTCGGGCAACGACACCGTGAAGATCTCCGTTGACTCGGCGGTGATTGGCAACGGCTCGTCGTCGCGCGCCGAGTCGTACGCCCCCCCAAGACCAGCGCAACCCGCCGCGGGTAACGGGAACGGCAAGCCACCGCTGCCGCAGCGCAGGCGGCGGGAGAACCTCGCTCCACAGCTCCAGACAGGCGAAGGAGAATCAACCGAACCGGAGCCATCCTCGGCGCCGGAGCCGTCAGACGAGATCCCCGGTGACCCGAGTCCGGAGAGGTTCCAAGCCACGATGTCGGCGTTCCAGCGCGGAACGCGGCGGGCACGCACCGATGACACGGATACCCCTCACCCACCACGCTGGCCCGGAGGAGAAACGACATGACGGTCAACCTGTCACCGAAGGAGTCCAACTGGCTGCTCGACGACCTGCTACGCCGGGCCACCGGCGCCGACCGCGCGGTGCTGCTCTCCTCGGACGGCTTGCTCATGGGCAAGTCAGAAGGCATGTCGGTGCCGGACGCGGAACATCTGGCCGCGGTCGCGTCCGCGTTGCAGAGCCTGGCCAAAGGCACGGGAAAGTACTTCAACGGCGGCCCGGTGCACCAGACGGTCGTCGAACTGGAACACACCTTCCTCGTCGTCACCGAGGCGGGCACCGGCGCCTGCCTCGCCGTGCTGGCGCAGGCGGACGCGGATCTCGGGTTGATCGCCTACGAGGTCAACCGCATGGTGGCAAGCGTCGGTAGGCACATGGCGACGCCGCCGCGCAACCCGACCGCCGGGTATGCGAGAAATACAGAAGCATCATGACGGGCGAAGACAGCGCTTGGTTCGACGAAGACGCTGGCCCGCTCGCTCGCCCCTACACGTTTACCCGTGGCCGAACGCACGTCGCGCGCGACGATCTCAACATGATCACGCTCGTCGTCGCGTTGCGCAGGTTCCACCGTGGCGAGCTGGACCACGCACACGAACGCATCCTTGAGTGCTGTCAAGACCCGATCTCGATCGCCGAGGTCGCCGCGGGAGCCGACCTGCCGCTCGGCGTCGTGAAAGTACTGCTCAGCGACCTGATAGAGCAGAACTACGTAATCTTCCGGACCGGCTTGGCAAAGCATTCGTCGGCTACGAGCCCGGACACGCTGCAGAAGGTGCTTGATGGAATTCGTGAGCTCTGACCGAACGATACGCCCCGCGATCAACGCGACCGCGCTCAAGATACTCATCGCGGGCGGATTCGGCGTGGGCAAGACCACACTGGTCGGCTCGGTCAGCGAGATCGAACCGCTGCGCACCGAGGAACAGCTCACCGAGCGCAGTACGGGTGTCGACGACATCACCGGCGTCGAGCAGAAGCGCACCACCACCGTCGCACTCGACTTCGGCCGGATCACCATCAGCCATGAGCTGATCCTCTACCTGTTCGGCACTCCCGGCCAGGACCGATTCTGGTTCATGTGGGACGAGCTGGCGCAGGGCGCGCTTGGCGCGATCGTGCTCGCCGACACCAGACGGCTCGCCAGCTGCTTCGCCGCGATCGACTTCTTCGAGGAACGCAATGTGCCGTTCGTGGTCGGGGTGAACTGCTTCGACGGTTCGCAGATGTACACCGTCGACGAGGTACGCGGCGCACTCGACGTCGACCCGTTCGTGCCCGTGCTGCTGTGCGACGTGAGACGGCGCGAATCCACGAAAGACGTGCTCACCGCCCTACTACAGCACATCATGTCGCTGACGGGGCACGCGCAGCGCGCCGCGGCCGACAACTAAGCCGGGGGCGGCCTTGACTCCAGAGTTGATCATCCCTAATATCACCGCGCCGACCGAAAGTTGTCGCCCATACGGCGTACAGGCTTGGTAACTATCAACACTCTGGGGTGGCTCTCGTTGACATCAGCTCATCGCCAGGCGGTTCCCCTTCCCGCTGAGCGTGCGGGGGGTGCGACGGCGCAGGAAGTCCTGTCGACGATCCCGCCATCGCAGATCGCGGTGATCATCCGGCCGGTCGCGGGCCGCATGATCACCGACATCGTCAAGGAAATCCGCGCTGGCGTGCCCGCCTACGGGCAGCGCCGCGATGACGAATTGACCCAGGTTCTGATCTCCTCGGTCGAGCGAGCCGTGCGCCGGCTGATCGACGGAAAAGGCAAACCCCGCATCGATGGCCGATCCAATGAGGATTGGTTTCGACGAATCGGGCGTATCGAATATTACGCGGGCCGCAGCATGGATTCGATGCAGACCGCGGTGCGGATCGGCACCAGGGTGGCCTGGCGTCACCTGTGGCGGGCAGGCGCGGCAGCCGGGGTGCCGAGCAGCACGTTCAACATCCTCGCTGACGCGCTCTTCCTCTACACCGACGAGCTGTCATCGGCAGCCATCGCGGGGCACACCGAAGCGCAGGACCGCGCGAACGGCACCGCCGAGCGGATCAGGCAACGCCTTGTGCGGATGATCCTCGCCGATCCGCCGATCTCGCCGAAGGCGATCGCGGACCTCGCGGACGACGCGGGCTGGACAGTGCCCGACTCCGTCGCGCTCGTCGCCGTCGACCAACGGCCGGGGCACCGTCCGTTGCACGCGGGTTCGTTCGGCCCTGACGTGCTCGCCGACGCCGATCGCGGCGAGCCGTGCCTCGTGCTCGCCGACCCCGACCGTCACTTCTCCGAGCTGCGCCGGAAGCTGCGCGGCAGGCTGGCGGCCGTCGGTCCGCTCGTTTCGATGGCACAGGCCGTCAAATCCCTTGAGTGCGCACACAAGGCGCTCGATCTCGGTCGCAGGGGTGTGTTGCCAAGCAGCGGCGTCATCGACTGCTCCGAGCATCTGGCGACCCTCGCGATGCACTCGGACGAGTTCATCCTCTCCCAGCTCACCGAGCGGGCCTTCCGGCCGTTCGCCGGTCTCACCACGCGGCAGCGCACCCGGTTGTCCGAGACGCTGCGGGCGTGGCTGGACGCTGGCGGCGGCATCAGCGAGGTCGCGGCGCGTCTCGAGGTGCACCCGCAGACCGTCCGGTACCGGATGAACCAGATCACCAACCTGCTCGATGGCGCGCTCGACAACCCGGACGAACGGTTCCTGCTCGACATGGCCCTGCGCGCGATTCAGGTGCGTGGCTCCGACGGTCCCGATATCCGGCCGTAACGATTCCGACACGCAGTCAACCCGGTGGTATCCACATTTGCGGGTAAACGATTTTTCGGAAGTTCACCACAAATTCTGCCGGCGGATACGATAGGAGATATCACGAACTCACAAATCGCGTTCTGGTCGCCGGGAAACCGCGACCAGAAAATGGGGCCGCTTCTCAGACGCCAGCAGCGGTGAGCAATACTCGCGGTATGCGAACGACATTTCATCGCAAGAGTCCGGTGCTGCTGGCCGTGGCCGCCGCTGGCCTGCTTGCCACCGCGTGCGGCTCCGGCGAGGGCGCCGTGGAGCCCACCGAACAGGTGACCCCCGAGCCGCACTCGCTCAGTCACGACGGCACGCTGGCGGTTCCTGGCAAGGCCACCGACGGCTTCACCTACGACACGAAGCTCGCGCCGGTCGGCACCGAGATGGCCATCGACATGAGGTCCTTCAAGGGGAAGAGCACGTTCGGGCTCAAGGTCTCCGGGCTGCTGCCGAACCGTGGCTACGCCGCGCACGCGCACACCGAGAACTGCGGCTCGAACGGCGACATCGCGGGGCCGCACTTCCAGCACAAGCCCGTCCCGAAGAACGCTTCGGACACCGACCCCAAGTACGCCAACCCCAACAACGAGATCTGGCTGGACTTGCGGACCGACGCCAAGGGCAACGGCTCATCGGAGGCCAAGCTGCCCTTCGCGATCACCGACTGGTCGCGGCCGAAGTCCGTCGTCGTGCACGCCGCCAAGAAGACGTCCACCGCGCCGGGCATGGCGGGCGAGGCTGGCGACCGGATCGCCTGCCTGACCCTGCCGCACACGCACTGACACCCCGCGCTGACACCCTCGAGGCGGCCCGTCACCCCAGCGGTGGCGGGCCGTTCGTCTTCTCCCGCCAGGCCCGTGCGCCCACCGTCGTCAGGCGCTCCACGACGAACCACACCGCGATGCCGAGCGCGACACCCAGCAGCGTCACGGTCAGCGGCGACATGGCGGCGAGCGCGCCGGGCAACAGCGCGAAGTGCGTGAGGTAGATGTAGAGCGACGCGCTGGCGACCAGCCCGATCGGCACCACCAGCACGCGCGGGATCCGCATCCTCGGCACGGTGAGTACCAGCCCAACGCCGACGAGGACGACGCCCTCGCGGATGTCGTTGGCGAAGAACCCCGGGACCGTCAGGAACGCCGCCGCAACCACGACGAGCTGCTGCATCGTGGTGCGCGCCCGGAAGGCGAGCCAGCCGAGCGCGAAGAACCACGCCATCGCGTGCGTGGTCATCGCCCAGTCGAACCACTCCTCGATGCCGCCGATGAACAGCCGCCCGGTCAGCGCGACGCCCAGCACCATGAGCGGCATGAGGAACGGGTTGCGCCGCTCGAAGCGCCGCACCGCGGAGATCGCGAACAGCACTGCCAGCAGCAGCATCGTCTGCACCAGCACCTCGACGAACCAGTAGCCGACCGCCGCCGTGTCACCGAAGTAGTTGTGCACAAGCAGCGCATTCGCCAGGACGACGTCCTCCGTCTCCATCGCCCGCCATGCCAGCCACAGCATGCTGGGGATAGCGATCCTGATGGCGCTGCGGAGGATGGCGCGGGAGGGTGTCACGAAGGGCAGCTTGCTGGCGTCTGGCGCCAGCAAGCTGCCCTTCGTGACACCCGGCGCCAGACAGAACCGGGCAAAACTCCAGCCGGCGAGGACGAGAAGCAAGTGGGCGCCGCCGAGCACGCGGAACAGTCCGACATGCGTGCCGACGACGAGCACGACCGCCACTGCCCGCAGCAGGATGTTCGTCTCGATAAGCGGGAACGCCCTGCGCTTCGTCCGCCGCCGCTCCAGCTCACCGACCGGGATCGACGGCCAGCTCTCCGGCATCTCGCCGAGCGCCTTCTCCAGTTCGATCGAGGCACGCACGTAGGACAGCGAGTCGCCGCCGAGGGTGACGAAGCTGTCCTCGTCCCGGATGTCGGCGGGCGCGTAGCGCGGCAGCACCCGCGCGAAGATCTCCCGTACATCACCGTCACCGGCACCGGGCGACACGTCGGGAGCGTCGGGGGGACCGACCGCGTCCGCCACCGCGGCGTAGTCCACCTTGCCCGACGACAACCGGGGCACCTCCGCAAGCGCCCCGACCCGCACAGCGGCGGCAGGCAGCCCGAGCCGCGACGTCACCAGCCCCGTCACCGGGGCGACGTCGTCGGCCGAGGGCACCGCGACGACGAGTCCCTCGTCGTCCCCGGTACAGACGGCGGCGACGCCCCGCTCGGCGCACAGCCGCTCCACATGGTCCAGGTCGATGCGCAGCCCGCACACCTTCACGAACCGGCTGGCGCGCCCGGTGATGACGTATAGCCCGTCCTGTGTGCGGCGCGCGATGTCGCCGGTCGCCAGCGCCGTCACGGTCCTGCCCTCGGCGAGGTCCGCCGGGCATTCGGCGTAGCCAAGCATCACGTTCGGACCCTGGTAGACCAGCTCCCCCTCCCCCGACTCCGACACCGAGGTCAGCTCGAAGTCGCCACCAGGGATGGCGACACCGATCGCATCGGGGTGGCGCTCGGCCAGCTCGGGCGGCAGGTACGCCATTCGGGCGGTGGCCTCGGTCTGGCCATACATCACGACCAGCCGCCACCCGTCGCGCTCACCGAGCCGGGCGTACTCCCGCACCCGCTCCGGCGCGAGCCTCCCGCCCGCCTGCGTGACATACCGCAGGCTCGGCAGCTCCCGCCGCGCGAAGCCTGCGCGGTCCAGCAGGTCGAAGGTGTACGGCACGCCGTGCAGGCTGGTGCAGCCGTGTTCGCGGAACAGCGTCCAGAACTCCGGCTCGATCACTGAGGCGTCGGTCAGCACGAGGCCAGCGCCGCACAGCAGGTTGCTGTTGATCACCGAAAGCCCGTAGCAGTACTGCATCGGTAGTGAGGTGATGGGCCGGTCGGTGTCGGTGATCTCCAGGTACCGCGCGATCGACTCGGCGTTGGACTGCACGTTGCGCGCCGACAGCCGCACCAGCTTGGGCGAGCCCGTGGAACCGGACGTCGACAGCAGCAGCGCCAGCTCGCGGTGCAGCGTGTGCGTGGTGCCCGGCCTGCGTTCGGTGAACTTCGCGCCGATGACGACGTCCGGGTCGTAGCGTGCGATCAGCTCGTCGCGGTACGTCGGGTCGTCCGCGCTGGCGAGCAGCACGGGGTGCCCGCCGGAGAGCGCGGCGAGGTAGGCAACGATCGGATCGACATCATTGGCCGCGGCGACAAGCACCAGCCTGCGGGTCGTCCCGAGCAGGGCGCGCGTCGCGGCCACCCGGTCGGCGAGTTCGCGGTACGTCAACCGCTGCCCGTGTGCGTCGATCAACGCGGTGCGCTCGCCGTGCTGGGCCAAGTTGGCGGCGAACGGCACCCCGGTCGTCGCGACGCCGCCGTCCGCATGGACGCGGTGCGATACGGCGTCGACCGACATAACGTCACCTCGTCGTGGGGACTTAGGATTCACTAAGCAAGCATAGGCTAACCAATCCGGGTAAACCTACCCCTGTGGCCGGGAAGACGCATTTCGCGCGTCTGATTCGTTCTGCTTGACCTTGGAGTACGGTCCAAGGTTTACCGTCGATGACGTGACGACGAAAGCAGCGCCGGGCCTGCGGGTGGCAGAGCTGGCCGCCCAGCTCGGGGTCCGGCCGGACACGATCAGGTACTACGAGCGCGCGGGCCTGCTCGCGCCGCCGCCGCGTACGCCGTCCGGCTACCGGCTCTACCCCGCCGATGCGGTCGAGCGCGTCGGCTTCATCCAGGGTTGCCAGCGGCTCGGGCTGCGGCTACGCGAGATCGCCGACCTGCTCAGCGTGCGTGACACCGGCGTCTGCCCCTGCGAGCCGGCCGAAGGGCTGCTGCGCAGACGCATCGACGATATCGACGACGAGCTGGCCCGCCTCACCGCGCTGCGTGCCGAGCTGGTCGACACCCTCGCCGGGCTGCCAAGCGGGCGGTGTCCAGACGTCAGCCCTGGAGAGTGGTGTCCACCGAACGACCAATCGGAAGGGAGGTGCGAGTGATGCGCGACACGGATCAGCTGTTCAGCGGGGGTGACGACTGCTGCGACAGCTGCGAAGACTGCTGCTGACCGTGATCGGAGTTCGTGGCGATCTGAGGCCACTGGCGACGCTGCGACACCACGGACGATCAGCACAATGTAGAAAGTTTCTCGGATCCGAGGGTGATCCTCTCCGGGGTGTCGTGGTTCACCCCGCACGGGATCAGCGATAAGGGCTCCGACAGTCAGAAGCTGCCGGGGCTCTTTTCGGCCCCGTACCGCTTCGGCAGCCCATGCCGTCTGCCCGTACCATCGTCGGCGGCAGGCGAAACATGGGTGAGGTTTCATGTCAGACGATGAGCTGGACATCCATCTGCGCAGGTTGGGCCTCGGTCGCGAGGATGTCCGGCTGTACCAGTGGCTGCTCGGCACAGGGCCCGCCACGCACGGCGAGATCTCCAGCACGCTCGAGCTGTCCACAGCGGACACCGCGGCGGCGGTGGAAAGCCTCACCAAAGTGGGGCTCGTCGCCACGACCGACGTCGACACTGTTGCGCCCATCGAGCCGAGCACCGGCCTGCAGCGGCTCGCGCGGGCGCGGGAGTCCGAGCTGCGCGCCGCCGAACTCGCCGCGGCGACCGCCTACCGGCAGTTCCGCCGTTCGGTCTGGCAGCAGTCACCGGACGACCTTGTCGAGGTGATCACCGCGCCGTACATCGCGGAGCGGGTGCACCTCGAGGAGTCCGCAGCCTCCAAGGAAGTCTTGCTGTTCGACTCGCCGCCCTACACCAGCCAGCGCGGCAGGAACGACATCGAGGTCGACAACCTGCGGCGTGGCGTGGCGTACCGTTGCGTGTACGCCCGCGCGGCTGTCCGGCAGCCGGACTACTACGCGGAGAACATCCAGCCATGCATCGCGGCGGGCGAGCAGGCGCGGGTACTGCCGGAGGTGCCGGTCAAGCTCAGCATCTTCGACGGCCGACTCGCGCTGGTGTCGCTGTCTGACGCCGAGATGGAGATAAGCCGCTCCAGCCTGCTGATCCGGCAGTCCAGCCTGCTCGACGCGCTGATCGGGCTGTTCGAGAGCTCATGGCGGGCGGCGCTGCCGATGCACCTTGGCACCAAGGAGCCGTCCTCGCTGCGGCCGATCGAACGCAAGATCATCGAGCTGCTGGCGAGCGGGATCACCGACCACGCGATCGCTGAACTGCTCGGCATCAGCCGCCGCACGCTGTCGCGGAACCTGGAGAGCCTGACCACGCGCGCCGGGGTGGTGAACCGCTTCCAGTTGGCCGTGTACGCCTGCCGTAACGGCTGGATCTGAGGACGTCTGCGGCTTGGCGTAGGGGCCGATGAGCGTCCGCCTCAGGCGGTCGGGATCTCCGCCTTGTCCGCGACCACGGCAGGCGTCTCCTCGGGGAGGAATCGGCGGCACGCCGACCAGCCCCGCATCAGCAACCAGTACGTCAGGCCCGCCGGGACGAGGCTGGCGTACCAGGACACCTCCGAGAACGCGAACGCCGCCCCGACACCGACGGCGACCGCGACCAGCGCCGCGTAGTTGACGCCGCGATACGAGCCGGACGGGTCGTACAGCTTGGCCAGTTCGAGCCGCCTGCGGCGGATCACGTAGTAGTCGACCACCATCACCGCGAAGATCGGCCCGAGGAAGGCGGAGTAGGTCTGCACGAAGATCTGCAGCCCGGCGGCGACCGCGAGCACGCCGACGATGACGGTGGAGGTACGGAACGACAGCTTGAAGACGTCCATCAGCACGTAGGTCGGCGGCACGACGTTGTTCAGCACGTTCGTCGTCACCTGCGCGAACGCGATGAACAGCAGCGTGATCACCAGCAGCGGCGTGTTGTCGACGGCGTTGGCGAAGACCTTGATCGGGTCGACGACTCCGGTCGCGCCGGAGACCATCACGCCGATGAGCCCCATGAACAGCGTCACCGGCAGGATCGACATCGAGTAGATCGTCACCAGCAGCCCCGCCCCTGAACCCTTGGTGTGCTCCCGGGCGTAGTCGCTGACGTTGAGCATCATCGTGGCGTAGATGCCGAGAAAGAGCATCGTCGCGCCCCAGAACGGCATACCCCAGGTGCCGTCGACGTCGACCAGGCTGGCGGTGATCTCCTGCCCGTAGCGGTTGATCACGCTGACGAACATGTAGATCAGCGCGGCCAGGATGAACACCGCTCCGATGTTCTCCAGCCACTTGATCCCCTTGAAGCCGAAGGCGGACAGTGCGATCTGCAGCCCCTGGAAGAGGATGAAGTAGAGCACGAGGTTGTCGAACCCGAGCAAGGTGGCCGAGACGGCGTTGAGCGCGCCGGCGCCGATCCAGCTCTGGAACCCGTACCAGACCAGCGCGGGGACGGCGCGGATCAGGCCGGGCACGCGGCTGCCTGTGAGCCCGAAGGCGCTGCGCACCTGCACCATGAACGGGATGCCGTACTTGTAGCCCGCTGCACCGTTGATCGCCAGCGCGATCCCGATCACCAGGCAGCCGATCGCGATCGCGAGCGTGGCCTGCAGCAGGTTGAGGTCGCCCACAAGGCTGGAGCCCATCGTGAACGTCCCGATCGAGACACAGCCGCCCATCCAGGCAAGCAGGTACGAGGTGCGGCCCATGATCCGGACCTGTTGCGGTGCGAGGGACTCCTCCCCCGCTGCTTTGCTGCCGACGACGGGGGCCAGCTCGCGTTCGTGTCCATCCGAGGTGTTCGTCATCGGTTCTCACCTTCCATTCACGCACGGAAGCTCCCTGGTCATTAGTTCCACGATACGAAACTAATGTTCCGTGCTTTGGCAGGGTAAGCCAGACCACACCTGCTGTCCAGGCTCGGCGTGAGCTGGAACGGGCTGCTGGTCACGACGCGGCACGGTGGCGCGCGCAGCACGAGTCACACGCTCCACCGGAGAGCGTGTGACCTGCGGGTATGGGCTTTTTTTAGCTAGCGAGGAGAACCGCTCACCGGCCACCCGGTGACGGTCTTGGGCCGCGGTGCGGCATAGCTTCCGATCTTGCTCGTCGTCAGGCCGAGTCCCACAAGGGCCTCGGCCAGCGCGACAGCGGCGGCGACGCCGTCGACGACCGGGGCGCCGGTGGCGGCGCGAATCTCGGCGTCGAGACCTGCCATGCCACCGCAGCCGAGGCAGACCACCTCGGCGCCGTCCTGCTCGACCGACAGCCGGGCCTGCTCTGCGATGGCCTTCACCGCCGCATCCTGGTCTTCTTCGAGTTCGAGCACGGAAAGACCGCTCGCGCGGACCGAGGCGCATCGGGTGTGTAGCCCGGCGAGCATGAGCCGGTCCTCGATCTGGCCAACGGCCCTGCTCAGCGTCGTCACCACCGCGTACTTCCTGCCGAGCAGGCAGGCGACGTGCGCTGCCGCCTCGGTGATGTCGACGACCGGGACGTCGCAGAGCTCCTGCAGGCCCTCCCTGCCGTGCTCGCCGAACCCGGCCTGCACCACGGCGTCGTACTGCCCATCGTAGGCCTGCACCCGGTCCATCACCGCGACCGCGGACAGGTAGCTCTCAAAGTTGCCCTCGACCGACTCGGGACCGAAGGACGGCGTCAGCCCAACGATCTCGGTACCGGGCCGCGCGACCGCTCGCGCCTGAGCGGCGATAGAATCGGTCATCGCGGCGGTGGTGTTCACGTTGACGACGAGGATCCGCATGGCCACGCCTCCACTTTCCGAGTCACGGAATTATGGTGTCGTTTTGTGGAAGCTATCGTGAGTCACGTCACCGCGATAGTCAAGGTGCCAGTGGCTGAGCGTGGCCTGCTGACCCGCCTCCACCCGCCCAGCGCCACGAGACAAAGCATTCCGGGCATCAATCTGGCACTGGGCGGGTGGACGCGGTGCTACTACGACGCCGTAGCGGCCGACAGCTCCGCCTCCAGCATCGTCGTCCACTGCGAGACGATGCGGGCGCGGCGGGCGGTGTCGTCGCTCAGCAGGTTCGCCAGCCCGAGCCCACGCGCGAGATCGAGGGTGGCCTGCACGGTCTCCCGCACGCCTGGCACGGACTCGTCGACGTCGAGCAGGTTCACCGCCATTCGATGCGCCTCCCGGCCCACCTGCCGCTCAAGCGGCTTGATCACCTCACCGAGCGGCTCGTCGGTGGACGCGGCCACCCACAGGTGCAGCGCCGCCCGGAACGACGGCCCGGTGTAGAGGTTGAGCAGCATCTCCACCACCGCGCGCCGCCGGGTGCCGTCGGTCGGCAGCGCTGCGACGTGCTCGGCCAGCTCCTCGAGCTGCACCTCGGAGACGTGGTTGACGGCGGCGTTGATCAGGTCCTCGCGGGTCGGGAAATGGTGCTGCGCAGCCCCGCGCGAGACCCCTGCCCGCTCGGCGACGACGACCACCGTGGTGCGCGTCCAGCCCAGCTCGGTCAGGCACGCGACGGCGGCGTCAAGCAACCGTCGCCGCGTCTGCCTGCTCCGATCCTGCTGTGGCTGCCGCACCGAGGTCATGCTCAGCGGCTCCCCTCGACCCACAGGTCCGGCGAGAGGTCTTCCTCCCGCTCGCACAGCCGATACTGTGCGAAGTCGGTGACGCCGTCGGCGGCCAGCACCTCGTCGTCGATGAAGAACTGCCCGGTCGTCTCCTTGCTCGGCTTGGTCACGATCGCGTGCGCCGCGTCGGCCATGATCTGCGGCGTGCGCGACGTGTTGGCCAGCTCAGCGCCGACGACGTTGCGGATCGCGGCGGTATCGATGGTGGTGCGCGGCCACAGCGAGTTCGCAGCGATGCCCGCAGAGCGCAGCTCCTCGGTCAGGCCCAGCGTGCAGAGGCTCATGCCGTACTTCGCGATGGTGTAGGCGAGATGCCGGCCCGCCCACCGTGGATCGAGGTTCAGCGGCGGCGACAGCGTCAGGATGTGCGGGTTGTCCGCGCCCCGCAGGTGCGGGATGCACGACTTCGAGAGCAGGAACGAGCCACGGGTGTTGATGTCCTGCATCAGGTCGTAGCTCTTCATCCTGATGTGCTCTGTCGGCGTGAGGTCGATGGCGCTGGCGTTGTTCACCACGGCGTCGATGCCGCCGAATTGGGCCACCGTGTCCTCGACCGCCTTGGCGACGGACTCGTCGTTCCGGACGTCACCGACGATCGGCAGCGCTTGCCCGCCTGCCTCCTCGACCGCCTTCGCGGCGGTGTAGATCGTGCCAGGCAGCTTCGGGTGCGGCTCGGCCGTTTTGGCGATCATGGCGACGTTGGCGCCGTCGGCTGCGGCGCGCAGCGCGATCGCCTCACCGATGCCCCTGCTGCCGCCCGACATGATGATCGTCTTGCCTGCGAGCGATGCGGTCTCCGATGATTCGGACCTGCTAGCAGTGCTCATGCGCCTCTCCTTAGTACGACTTGGGCAGGTCAAGGCTATGCTGCGCCACGAAGTTCAGGATCATCTCCCTGCTCACCGGCGCGATGCGGCCCACCCTGACCGCGGCGATCATCGCACCCAGGCCGTACTCGGTGGCCAGCCCGTTGCCGCCATGGGTGTGCACCGCCTGGTCGACGGCGTGCACTGCGGCCTCGGCTGCGGCGTACTTGGCCATGTTGGCCGCCTCCCCGGCGCCCATGTCATCGCCGGCCTCGTAGAGCGCGGCCGCCTTCTGCGTCATCAGCTTCGCCAGCTCGATCTCTACCTTGATCTGTGCCAGCGGGTGCGCGATGCCCTGGTGCGAGCCGATCGGCGCGCCCCAGACGTTGCGGGTCTTGGCGTACTCGGTGGCCTTGTTCAGCGCCAGCCGCGCGAGGCCGAGCGAGAACGCCGCGCCCATGATCCGTTCCGGGTTGAGCCCGGCGAACAGCTGCAGCAACGCGGTGTCGGTGCTCTCCCCCACCAACGCGTTCGCAGGCAGCCGCACGTTGTCGAAGAACAGCGTGAACTGCTTGTCGGCCGAGACGATGTCCATCGGGATGTGCTGGGCCTCGAATCCGGGAGCGTCGGTGGGCACGATGAACAACGCCGGCTTGAGCTTGCCGGTCCTGGAATCCTCGGTGCGGCCGACTACCAGCACCGCGTCGGCCTCGTCGACACCGGAGATGAAGACCTTCTGTCCGTTGAGGACCCAGTCGTCGCCGTCCTTGCGCGCGGTGGTGGTGATCTTGTGCGAGTTGGAGCCCGCGTCCGGCTCGGTGATGGCGAACGCCATCCGCAGCTCCCCGCTGGCGAACCGGGGCAGCCAGTGCTGCTTCTGCTCGTCGGTGCCGTAGCGGGCGATGACGGTGCCGCAGATCGCCGGGGAGACCACCATCAGCAGCAGCGGCGTCCCCGCCGCGCACAGCTCCTCACAGACGGCGGCGAGGTCGCCGATGCCGCCACCTCCGCCGTCGTACTCCTCGGGCACCGCGACACCCAGGTAGCCGAGCTTGCCGGCCTCGTCCCAGATCTCGGTGGTGTGCCCGCCCTCGCGGGCGAGCTTGAGGTAGTACTCGTGGCCATACTTGCTGCCGAAGTCGTGCACCGCCTTGCGCAGTGCCTGCCGTTCCTCGGTCTCGGTGAAGTTGTTCATCGTCACTCCTTCTCAGCTTGCACGACGGCGAGCACGGTTCCGACGTCGACCTGTTGTCCCTGCGTGACCGGTAGTTCGGCGACGACGCCGTCGGCCGGTGCGCTGATCTGGTGTTCCATCTTCATCGCCTCAAGCCACAGCAACGGCTGTCCTGACTGGACCGTGGCGCCCTGCTCGACGGCGACCCGCAGCACCGAGCCGGGCATCGGCGCGAGCAGCGAGCCCGCTGGCACGGCGGCGTCCGGGTCGGTGTAGCGCGGCAGCCGCCGCAGGCTGACCGGCCCGAGCGGCGAGTCCACACAGGTCAGGTCGCCGTAGCGAGCGACGTCGAACGTCCGCCGCACCCCGGCCACGGTGAGCACCACCTGGTCCGGTGTGGACGCCACGAGCTCAACGCCCTCGACGTCGAGCCCTGCGCGGGTGACGCGGTAGTCGACGTCGACGGTGTCCTCGCCGGCGCGGTAGCTCTTGCGCTGCCGCTGCGAGGCGACGTTGCGCCAGCCGCTCGGCAGTCCGGAGAGCACCTTCGCCTGTTCGCGGTTGGCGGCGGCCTCGGCGAGTGCGGCGGCGAGCGCGCTCAGCTCGCGGGCGCGGTCGTCCGCCAGCGGCTCCGAGAGCGTGTCGAGGCCGTGGCGGTCGAAGAACGCGGTGTCTGTCTCGCCTGCCAGGAACGCCGGGTGCCGCAGCACGGTGACCAGCAGGTCCCGGTTGGTGACCAGGCCGTGGATCTTGGTGCCCGCCAGCGCGGCCGCGAGCGTGCGGGCCGCCTCGCCCCTGGTCGGCGCCCAGGCGATGACCTTGGCGAGCATCGGGTCGTAGTGCACCCCGACGACCGAGCCGCTCTCGAACCCGGAGTCGAGCCGGATGCCGCCGCGCGGCGGAATGCGGAACTCGGCCGCCACGCGCGGCACCTCCAGCGCGTGGATGGTGCCGCTCTGCGGCTGCCAGTCCTGCCCCGGGTCCTCGGCATAGAGCCGGACCTCGATGGCGTGGCCGTCATGGCTCGGTGGCTCCGGCGGCAGCCGGTCGGACTCGGCGATCCGCAGTTGCAGCCCGACCAGGTCGAGCCCGGTGACGCATTCGGTGACCGGGTGCTCCACCTGTAGCCGGGTGTTCATCTCAAGGAAGAAGAACTCCCCGCTGTCGGTGGCCAGGAACTCCACGGTCCCTGCCCCGACGTAGCCGATCGCCTTGGCCGCCGCGCGGGCGGCGTCGAAGAGCTGCTGCCGCATCGCGTCGTCCACCAGCGGCGACGGCGCCTCCTCGACGACTTTCTGGTGACGTCGCTGGATGGAACACTCGCGCTCACCGACCGCCCAGGTGGTGCCGTGCTCGTCGGCGAGCACCTGCACCTCGATGTGACGCCCGGTGGGCAGGTAGCGCTCGCAGAACACGGTGGCGTCGCCGAACGCCGAGCCTGCCTCGGCCGACGCGGCCTTGACGGCGTCGTCCAATGCGGACAGTTCGTGCACCACCCGCATACCGCGACCGCCACCTCCTGCGGACGCCTTCACCAGCACCGGAAGCTGCCCAGCGGTGATCTCGTCCGGGTCCAGTTCGGACAGCACGGGCACACCGGCGTCGGCCATCATCCGCTTGGCCTCGACCTTGGAGCCCATCGACGCGATCGCGGCGGGCGGCGGTCCGATCCAGGTCAGCCCGGCGTCGACAACGGCCTGCGCGAACTCGGCGTTCTCGGACAGGAAGCCGTAGCCGGGATGGATGGCGTCCGCGCCAGCCTGGCGTGCGGCCTCGATGATGAGATCGCCGCGCAGGTACGTCTCGGACGGCGTATTGCCCGGCAACCGGACTCCGGCGTCGGCCTCCTGAGTGTGCGGCAGGTCGGCGTCCGCGTCGGAGTACACCGCCACGGTGGCGATCCCGGCGTCGGCGCAGCTGCGGAACACCCGGCGCGCGATCTCACCCCGGTTGGCGACGAGCACTGAGCGGATCATGCGGTCACTGTGCTCGCCGTGCTTACATGCGAAAGACGCCATAGCCCCTCGCTCCTTCGACTGGTGCGTTGTGGATCGCGGACAGGCTCATGCCGAGCACGGTGCGAGTGTCGCGGGGGTCGATGATCCCGTCGTCGTAAAGCATCCCGGACAGGAACATCGGCATGGACTCCGCTTCGATCTGACCCTCGACCATGGCGCGCATGGCGGCGTCGTGCTCCTCGTCGTAGGCCTGTCCCCTGCCCTCGGCGGCCGCCCGCGCGACGATCGACAGCACCCCGGCGAGCTGCTGCCCGCCCATCACGGCCGACTTCGCGCTGGGCCACGCGAACAGGAACCTCGGGTCGTAGGCGCGCCCGCACATGCCGTAGTGCCCCGCACCGTAGGAGGCGCCCATGAGCACCGAGATGTGCGGCACGGTCGAGTTTGACACCGCGTTGATCATCATCGCGCCGTGCTTGATGATGCCGTTCTGCTCGTAGTTCTTGCCGACCATGTAGCCGGTGGTGTTGTGCAGGAACAACAGCGGCGTGTCGGACTGGTTCGCCAGTTGGATGAACTGCGTCGCCTTCTGCGACTCTTCGCTGAACAGCACGCCGCGTGCGTTCGCCAGGATGCCGACCGGGTAGCCGTGGATGTCCGCCCAGCCGGTGACCAGGCTGGATCCGTACAGCGGTTTGAACTCGTCGAAGTCCGAGCCGTCGACGACGCGGGCGATGACCTCGCGCGGGTCGAACGGCACCTTCAGGTCGGTGGGCACGATGCCGAGCAAGTCCTCGGCGTCGTGGCGCGGTTCGGTGTAGGACGGCTTCGGCGAAGGACCTTGCTTGTTCCAGTTGAGCCGCCGGATGATGCTCCGGCCGAGCCGGATGGCGTCCTCCTCGCCGATGGCGAGGTAGTCCGCGAGGCCGGAGGTCCGGGCGTGCATCTCAGCACCGCCCAGAGACTCGTCGTCGGATTCCTCACCGGTCGCCATCTTCACCAGCGGCGGCCCACCGAGGAACACCTTGGCCTGCTCCTTGACCATGACGACGTAGTCAGACATGCCTGGCAGGTACGCACCGCCCGCGGTGGAGTTGCCGAACACCAGCGCCACCGTCGGCACCCGCTCCTTGGACGCCCGTGTCAGGTCGCGGAAGGTGCGGCCACCGGGGATGAAGATCTCCTTCTGTGTCGGCAGGTCCGCGCCGCCCGACTCGACCAGGTTGATCGTGGGCAGCCGGTTCTGCGCGGCGATGTCGGCGGCGCGGAAGCCCTTCTTGACGCTCCACGGGTTCATAGAGCCGCCTTTGACCGTCGGGTCGCTGGCGATGATCACGCACTCGACGCCTTCCACGACGCCGATGCCGGTGACGATGCTCGCGCCGACCTTGTAGTCGGAGCCCCACGCCGCAAGCGGTGACAGCTCGAGGAACGGCGAGTCCTCGTCGATGAGCAGCTCGATGCGTTCCCGAGCGAGCAGCTTGCCGCGCTTGCGGTGCCGTTCGGTGTACTTCTCGCCGCCGCCCTCGATGGCCTTGGCGTGCTCGGTCTCCAGCTCGTCGAGCTTGGTCTCCATCGCCTCGCGGTACCCCGCGAAGTCCTCCGCTGCCGTATCGACAGTCGTACGCAATGCCGTCATGATGCCGTGTATCCCAACAGTTTCGCCGCGAGCCCGGTCATGATCTCGTTGGTGCCACCACCGATGCCCAGGATCCGCATGTCCCTGTACTGACGTTCCACTTCGGACTCGGTCATGTAGCCGAGCCCGCCGTGCAGCTGGACCGCCTCGTTGGCGACCCACTCCCCGGCCTCAACGGCGGTGTTCTTCGCGAACGCGACCTGTGTCAGCACGTTCTCCCCCGCTATGTAGCGCCGCGCGAGATCGCGCGTGTAGACACGCGCGACGTCGGTCTTGCGCGCCATCTCGGCAAGCTTGTGCTGCACGAGCTGCCGCGAGATCAACGGCCGCCCGAACGTCTCGCGATCGCGGCACCACGCCACGGTCAGGTCGAGACACCGCTGCGCCGCCGCGTATGCCTGCACCGCGAGGCTGAGCCGTTCGGTGACGAAGTTCTGCGCGATCTGCACGAAGCCGGTGTTCTCCTCGCCGACCAGGTTGGACGCGGGCACCCGGCAGTCGGCGAAGGACAGCTCGGCGGTGTCCGAGCAGCGCCAGCCCATCTTGTCCAGCTTCCGCGACACCGTGAAGCCCGGCGTGTCCCGTTCGATCACCAGCAGCGACACGCCGTGCGCGCCCGGCCCGCCGGTGCGCACCGCCGTGGTGACGAAGTCCGCCCGGCAGCCCGAGGTGATGAACGTCTTGGCGCCGTTGACGACGTAGTCTCCCCCGCCGGCTACGCCTCCATTGGCGGGGGTACCCCCACAGCCGTCGCGCTTGGCCGTGGTGCGGATGCCGGCGACGTCGGAGCCGCCGTCCGGTTCGGTGATTGCCAGCGAGCCGATCTTCTCCCCGGCCAGCGTCGGCCGGACCCAGCGGTCGACCTGCGCGGGGTCGTTCGCGGTCGCGATGTGCGGCAGCGCGATGCCGTGGGTGAACAGCGAGGCGATCAGGCCGCCGGACGCGCCCGCGTAGATCATCTCCTCGGCAACGACCAGCGAGTCGATGGCGTCGCCACCACCGCCGCCCTGTTCCTCGGGGAACGCGAGCCCGAGCAGGCCGATGTCGGCCGCCTTGCGGTGCAGCTCGCGGGGCAGCTCGCCGGCGCGCTCCCAGTCGTCCTGGTGCGGCAGGATCTGCTCGCGCGTGAACCGACGCACGGTTTCGCGCAGCGCCATGCGCTCCGGCGTCTCGAACAAGTCCGTCGTGTTTGATGGTTCGTTCCTGCAAGCAGAATTCACAACAGCTCCTCAGGGATGTCGACGTGGCGGGCCCGCAGCCACTCGCCAAGGCCCTTGGCCTGCGGGTCGAACCGGGCCTGGGAGGCGACACCCTGGCCGAGGATGTCGTCTATGACGAAGTTCAGTGCCCACAGGTTGCCGAGCACGTGCCTGGTGACCGGCAGTTCGGCGGTCTCCGGCAGCAGCCGCCGCAACTCGTCCACGTCGAGCGTGTGCACCAGCCAGCGCCACGCGCGCTCGGAGCGCACCCAGACGCCGAGGTTGGCGTTGCCACCCTTGTCGCCGCTGCGGGCACCGGCGATGGTGCCCAGCGGAAGGCGACGGGTGGGCCCTGGCTCCAGCGGCTCGGGCAGTGCGGGCTCGGCGACCTCGGTCAGCGCCTGTGTGCTGGCGGCTGGCGCGATGTCGGTGCGGGCGCCGTCCGGCAGCACCGCCACGTGCGGCACCGCCTTGGCGTCGACGAACGCCGCCCGGTACACGCCGTACGGCGAAGCGTCCGACGGCGGTGCGGTGACGGAGAAGCCCGGGTAGCTGGCCAGCGCCAGCTCGATCGCCGCGCCGCTGAACGGCCTGCCGACCTTGCCCGCGTCGACGTCCTTGACCGCGCACTGCAACAGCGCGCTGGCTTGCTGCTCGGTCGGCGCATCCTCGGCGTCGGTGCGGGCCAGCGTCCAGTTGATCTCGGCGGGGGGGTGGTCCGTGAGCGCGGCGTGAACCTGCCGCTTGACCAGTTCCGCCTTCGCCTCGATGTCCAGGCCGGTGAGCACGAACGTCACCGCGTTGCGGTAGCCGCCGAGGGTGTTGAGGCACACTTTCAGCTCGGGCGGTGGGGGCTCGCCATGCACCCCGCTGATCCGCACCCGGTCGGCACCGTCCTCGGTGAGCTGGATGGTGTCGAACCGGGCGGTGACGTCCGGCCCTGCGTAGCGGGCTCCGGTGATCTCGTACAGCAGCTGCGCGGTGACGGTGCCGATGGTGACCGCCCCGCCGGTGCTGTCGTGTTTGGTGATGACGCTGCTGCCGTCGGCGTCGATCTCGGCGATCGGGAAGCCGGGACGGTCCATAGCGGACAGTTCGGTGAAGAACGCGTAGTTGCCGCCGGTGGCCTGTGCGCCGCACTCGATGACGTGCCCGGCGACGACGGCGCCCGCGAGCGCGTCGTAGTCCTCGACGCCCCAGCCGTAGTGCGCGGCGGCGGGTCCCACGATCAGCGAGGCGTCGGTGACCCTGCCGGTGACGACGACGTCCGCGCCGTCCCGCAAACACTCCGCGATCCCCCACGCGCCGAGGTAGGCGTTGGCGGTGAGCGGCCGGCCCAGGTCAAGCTCGTCCGCGCGCGAGCGCAGGTCGTCCCCTTCGACGTGGGCGATCCTGGCGTCGACGTCCAGGTCGGCGGCGAGCTCCCGCAGCGCGTCGGCCAGCCCGGCGGGGTTCAGCCCGCCCGCGTTGACGACGACCATGACGCCCTTCTCGACGGCGAGCGCCAGGTTCTCCCGCATCTGCCGCAAGAACGTCTTGGCGTAGCCGCGGTTCGGGTCCTTCATCAGGTCGCGGCCGAGGATGAGCATGGTCAGCTCGGCGAGGTAGTCGCCGGTGAGGTAGTCCAGCTCACCGCCCGTCAGCATCTCGTGCACCGCGGTGAACCGGTCGCCGTAGAAGCCGGAGGCGTTGCCGATCCTGATCATTGGAAAGGCCCCCGTTCTCCCGAACTCGCCTTCCTGCCACCACCGGGCGGGCCGGCGAAGGCCTGCGCGATGCCGAGCCACGTGTCGGCGTCGGTGCCGACGGCGGTGAGCGTGGTGTCGTCGCGGTGCCTGCGCTGGGTGACCAGCAGGCAGAACTCCAGGGCGTCGCCGGTGACCCGCTGCGGCGCGTCGGGCGGGCCCCAGGTCCAGGTGTCGCCGTCAGGCGCGGTCAGCTCGATCCGGAACGGCTCGGCCGGCGCGGGCATGCCGTTGACGGCGTAGGCGAAGTCGCGGGTGCGCACCCCGATGTGGGCCACGTGCCGCAGCCGTGCGGTGGGCGCGCGGGTCACGCCGAGGGCGTCACGGACATCCTGGCCGTGCGCCCAGGTCTCCATGATGCGCGCGGTCGCCATGGACGCCGCGCTCATCGGCGGCCCGAACCACGGCACCTTGGTGCCATCGGGCACGCTCGCCAGCGCGTCGCCCAGCTCGCCCCTGCCCTGCCGCCACGCGTCGAGCAACTCGGCGGGAGCGCGCCGCGCCCCCGCCGCGGCGGCGTCGTCGACCAGCGCCGTCGGGTCGGCCTCCGCCGCGACCCGCTCCAGTTCGCCAAGGAAGACGTCTGGCTTGCTCGCCGCGAGTAGGGCTTGCTCGTCGGTCCAGGCCAGGTGGGCGATCTGATGCGCGATGGTCCAGCCTGCCGCCGGGGTGTCGAGCGCCCACCGCTCGTCGGACAACCCGGCCACGACGTGGTCCAGTTCCTCGCTCTCGGCCGCCAGATCGGCGAGGACAGCCGACAGTTCGACCATGCGGTCCTCCTGCTTCATTGCCTGGGACGCATCCTGCTCCGCTGTGCTCAGCCTGGCAGCACGACAGGAAAAAAGCAAGCACGCGTGCTTGTTTTTGTTCGCCCGCTCGGTCATCGTCTCTTGACGAACGGCCAACAACGGGGAACCGTGAGCTGTACATCCGTATAGCTCATCCCAGGGGAGGACTCGATGTCGAATACCCTCGTGACCGGCCTCCGCGAACGGGTCCCGACGCTGACCTCGGTCCCGCTCCCCCGCGCCGTCGACAACAAGGTGCTCAACAAGACGTGGCCGGCGGAGCCGTTCGCCGAACCGCCAGCGGGCAGCGGGCTGAAGCCGGTCCTCGGCGACTTCGGTGCGCCGTTCGTCGGTCACAGCCTGGAGTACATGCGCTACGGCCTCGACTTCGGACTGCGGCGCTACGAGCGCTACGGCCCGGTGTCATGGTCAGGGATGCTCGGCGAGCGCATGGTCACCCTTGTCGGCCCTGACGCCGCGCAGCAGGTGCTCGCCAACGGCGACAAGGCGTTCTCCCAGGAGGGCTGGCACTTCTTCATCGACCGGTTCTTCCACCGCGGCCTGATGCTGCTCGACTTCGACGAGCACAAGTTCCACCGCAGGATCATGCAGCAGGCGTTCACCCGCCCCCGCATGGCGGGCTACGCCGACCACGTCGCCGCCGCGGTGCGCGCGGGCATGAGCGACTGGCCGACCGGCCAGCGGCTACGGATGTACTGGCAGCTCAAGCGGCTCACCCTCGACATCGCGGCGCGCGTGTTCATGGACGCCCCGCCCGGGGGTCAGACCGAACGCCTCAACCGCGCGTTCGTCGACACGGTGCGGGGCAGCACGGCCGTGGTGCGGTACCCGGTGCCGTTCGGCCGGTGGTCGGCGGGCCTGCGCGGCAGGCGGCTGCTGGAGCGCTACTTCACCGAGAGCCTGCCGGCCAAACGCGCCAGCGACGGCTCCGATCTGTTCACCGCGCTGTGTCACGCCACGACCGAGGACAGCGAGCGGTTCGACGACGCCGATGTCGTCAACCACATGATCTTTCTGATGATGGCCGCCCATGACACGTCCACGATCACAAGCACGGCCGCGCTGTACTACCTCGGCAAGCACCCGGAGTGGCAGGAACGGGTCAGGCAGGAGTCGCTCGCGCTGGGTGACGACCTGCCCGACCTCGCCGCGCTGGAGTCACTGCACTCGCTCGATCTGGTGATCAAGGAGTCGCTGCGTTTGATGGCGCCGGTACCCAGCCTGCCACGCAAAGCCGTCAAGGACGTCGACATCCTGGGCCATTACGTGCCAGCGGGGTCGTTCGTCGGGTTGTCACCCATGGTGACCCACTTCCTGCCGGAGTACTGGAGTCACCCGATGCGGTTCGATCCAGAGCGCTTCGCCGAGCATCGCAGGGAAGACAAGTCTCACCGGTTCGCGTGGGTCCCCTTTGGGGGCGGCGCACACAAATGCATCGGGATGCAATTCGGCATGATAGAAGTGAAAGCTCTTCTACACGAAATGCTGCGAACCTACCGTTGGAAACTGCCGGAAAAGTACCAAACTCGGTGGGATTATGTCGCTTTGCCGATGCCCGTGGACGGTCTTCCCGTGCAGCTGCACACGATTTCCGGCAATGCCACTTAACGTAACCAATAATCGCTCAAGGTCACTCTATCGGCCGGTAGACACCTCACACGGTTCATGGTGATTTAGCAAGGGTTCGCTCTCAGCCATACTCAGTGTTGGTTCTGTCCGGCCCGCCCACCCGCCTGGATCGCACTCTATTGCGGCACCAGCGGTCATACCTGAACGAGGTGCACCTTGAACGACCCGTGTGCTCCGCTCGACATGCGGAGCGCGGCAAGCGATCGATTCGTCGCCCTCTTCACCGACGCTCCCCTTGGCATCGCGCTGCTGGACGCCACAGGCGAAATCGTCAGCGCCAATCCCTCGCTTGGCACCATGCTCGGTATCGCACCCGATGCCCTCGCTGACACCAAGTTCACCGAGTACGTCCGTGGCAAGGCCGACGCCGCGGCGCTGGCCGCGTTACTCACCAGCTACACCGGCGCCGCGCCTGCCGAGCCGACCCGATTCGAGACGGAACTGGAGAACGCCGAAGACGGCCCGGTCCGCACCAAGCTCACGCTCAGCTCGCTGCCCGCCGACCAGGCGGACACGATGTACCCGGTCCTGATGGTCGAGGACATCACCGACCTCAACCTGCTGCACGAGCGATTACGACACCAGAACCTTCACGACCCGCTGACCGGACTGCCCAACGCGGCGAACTTCCACGGCCAGCTCGAGTCGGCCATGGTGGACAAGTCGCATGCCACCGTCGCGCTGGTGCTGCTCGACATCGATGGCTTCCGCGTGATCAACGACGGGCTCGGATCCGAGGCGGGCGACAAGATCCTGGAAGCCGTCGCGACCACCCTGCGGGACGCCTTCAGCGGCGCCGACGAGAGCGTCGCCCGGCTCACCGGGGACGGCTTCGGCGTGCTGCTGAAGGGTGAGCTGACTCCGCAGTACGTCATCGACCGGGTCGAGCACGCGCTCAACTGGCTCGCCGAGCCGATCTACATCGACGACGCCGGCGTGGGCATCAGTGCCAGCGCAGGCATCGTGCTGCGCGCACCGGGCAGCACCACCGACAAGGACATGCTGCGCGCAGCCGAGGTCACGTTGCACCGCGCCAAGGAAGCGGGCAGGGCCAAGTGGATGCTCTACGAGACCGAGCTGGACGCCGAGGACCGGCGCCGCTACCGGCTCGGCGCGGGCATCGCGGGCGGCATTGAGCGCGGCGAGTTCGAAGTGAGGTACCAGCCGACTGTGAAGCTGGACGGCTCGCGCCTGGTGCCGGTCGTCAACGCGCGGCTGTACTGGAACCACCCCTCCGAAGGTCGTCTGGAACGCGACGACTTCCTGCCGCTCGCCGACGCGACCGGTATGACCGTGCGCATCGGCACCTGGATGCTGGACCAGGCGCTCAAGGACTACGCCCGCTGGCAGCAGGAAGCCGGTGAGCGCACGCCCGACCTATGTGTGCGGCCGCTACGGCGGCTAGCGATCGACGACGACCTCGTCGGCATCGTGCGCGGCCAACTCGCCAAGCACGACGTCCCGTCGACGGCGCTGCGGCTGTGCGCGGACAGCGGGACGCTGGTGGACACCAGGGGCGAGGTGCACGACTCGCTGAGCGTGCTCAACGAGATCGGCGTCAAGCTGGTGCTCGCGGTCTCGGCGGCGGCCGACCTCGAACTGATCCCCCGCAGCGAGCTTCCTGTGGAGTACGTGTCGCTCGAAGGACAGATCGTCGACGCGCTGCTTGACGTCGCCTACTCCGGCTCGACGCAGTTCCAGCACCTGGAGCATCTGGTCCGCAGCGCGCAGCAGCTCGGCGTGCCGATCGGCGCCGCTGGCGTCACCACCGAGGAGCAGGCCAGCACCCTCGCGGGCATGGGAGTCATCGCAGCGCGGGGCAAGTTCTTCCGTGGCCCACTGCCCGCCGAGGAGATCACCGACCTGATCGCCACGGGCTGACCGCCCCACAACAGGACGCGGGCCCGGCACCTCACCTCTTGGTGCCGGGCCCGCGTCGATGATGCGTGCTGCCGTCAGTTCTCGATGACGGACTTGGGCACGGGCGTGTCGTTCTTCAGCGCGTTGAACAACTGATCGGACTTCGTCGGGTCCCAGGTCGTCGCCGAGCCGTCCGTGACGGGAACCGTCGTCGTGACCGTCCCGCCGGAGGAAATCCCCCGCATCGCCCAGCCGAGTCCGATGACGTTGTGCAGATGATCGCCCTTGTCGATGGTCAGCGACTCCGGCGCGGCACCCAGCAACGGGACGACGTGGAACGGGTTGAGGAACGTCGATGGGCTCGACAGCTCGCCCGCGAGCGCGCCGATGAACTTCCGCTGGTTGACCACCCGGTCAAGATCGGAACGCGGCGTCGCTGTGCTGTGGCGCATCCGGACGAAGCCGAGCGCCTGCGCGCCGTTGAGCTCCTGCTTGCCCTTCGGGATGGTCATGCCGGTGATGGTGTCGGTCATCTTCTCCGGAATCTTCATCTCAACACCGCCGATCGCGTCCACGATCTGCGCGAAGCCACCGAAACCGACCTCGGCGTAGTGGTCGATGCGCAGCCCGGTCGCCTGCTCGACGGTGCGGGCCATCAGCTTCGGCCCGCCGTACGAGAACGCGGAGTTAATCTTGGTGACGCCGTAGCCGGGGACCTCGACATCCGAGTCACGCGGGAAGCTGACCAGCGTGGGCTTGGTGCCGTTGTCCGGCAGGTGGGCCACCAGGATGGTGTCGGTGCGCCGCCCGCTCGTGCCGGTCTCGTCGCCGCTGCGCAGCCGCTTCGCCTGCTCCGGGGTCAGCCCCGCCCTGCTGTCGGAACCGACGATCAGCCAGTTGGTGCCCTCGGCGGCCGCTGGCCTGCCCTCGTAGTCCGGGAGCGCGTTGACCCGGTTGATCGAGAACTCGAGGTACAGCCAGATCGCGGCCAGCAGTGCGACGAGCAGCAGCAGGATCAGGCTCACGATCCGCCGGAACCCCCAGCGCCTCCGCCTGCCGCCCGGCATCGGGGGCTGCGCGCCGCCCTGTCGTGGCGGCGGTGGTGGCTGGGGCGGCTGCTGCGGAGGCGTCGGCATCGCGCGGGTTCTCGGCGGCTGGTTGTGGCGCGCACCTGGTATCGGCATCATCTGCGCGTCCTGGTGCCTGCCGCGCCCGCCTCCCCAGCCGGGGCGCGGTCCACGCATGTCAGCCATCAACCTCATCCTCTCCGTACGCCGCCATGCCGACGGCGCGAAGCCGCGTTGGGATGGGGCGCATCATTCCAGCAACGCCGAGGCGTTCTGAAACGTGCCCCGGCGAGGCGGTGAATTACACCCGGACGCGCAGTCTGTCGCTCACGGGAAGGTCCCATGCCGAGGTCAGGAAGGGTTCTCGCTGTCCGTTTCGTAGTCCAATTCCCGCCGAATCCAGTGTGAACCCCTGCACGAGTCGCGTCCACGTTCCTGGCCTCCGCAGCAAGGCGTGGCCCTCCCGCCGCACCTCGGCGCGGACCACTTCGGTCACCCGGTCGGCCCGCAGCGCGTACTCGTACGACGCCTCCGGCGAGGTGATGACGTCCTGGGTGCCGTGCGCGATCAGCACCCGGACGCCGGAGACCGGCTCGACCCAGTCCTTCTCCGTCGTCCACGGCGCCAGCGCGCACACCGCGACCACGCTCGGGTCGTCGGCAACCCGCAATGCGACTCGCCCGCCCATCGAATGCCCGATGAGCACGACCGGCGCGTCCGGGCGGCTGCGGTGGATCTCGGCGAGCGCCTCCCTGGCGTCGTGCACCGGATGCAGGTGTGGCTTGTTCCAGCCGCGCACCCGGTTGCGCAGCAACCGCACCTCAAGCCCGTGCGCCCTGCCAGCCCGGTGCAGCGCCCGCGCGAAGGGCATCATCCGCAGGAAGGCGTGCGACCACGGCCGGATCCGCTCCTGCCCGTGCTCGGCGCCGCCGTGCAGCACCAGCGCCACCGCGCGCACCGTCGTGCGGGCCCGCAGCACCGTGGTCGCGGCGTCATGTCCGATCTCGACTGGTTCGTCACTCACTCCGGCATCCTCACCCACCCGTGCACCCGGCCGCGCGCGGGGTCGGGCGCGAGCTGCCTGCCCCAGGCCGTCGTGCCGCGACGTCATGCCACGGCAGGGTCGAGCTCCTTGTCGTCCTTCGGCCCGTCGGTGGCGAACTGCGTCCGGTACAGCCCGGCGTAGCGGCCGGACGCCGCGAGCAGTTCCTCGTGGGTGCCGCGTTCGACGATCGTGCCCTTCTCGACCACTAGGATCTGGTCAGCAGCCCGCACGGTGGACAGCCGGTGCGCGATGACGATCGCCGTCCTGCCGTCGAGCGCGTCGGCCAGCGCGGCGCTCACCGCGCTCTCCGACTCGGAGTCCAGGTGCGCGGTGGCTTCGTCGAGCACCACCACCCTCGGCTGCGCCAGCAGCAGTCGCGCGATCGTCAGCCGCTGCCGCTCGCCGCCAGACAGCCGGTAGCCGCGCTCACCGACGACGGTCTCGAGCCCGTCCGGCAGCGACAGCACCAGATCGTCGAGCCGCGCCCTGCGTAGCGCGTTCCAGATCTGCTCGTCGGTGGCCTCCGGCCGGGCGTAGGTCAGGTTGACGCGGATGGAGTCGTGGAACAGATGTCCGTCCTGGGTGACGACGCCGACGGTCTCGCGCAGCGTGGCGAAGCTCAGGTCCCGCACGTCGATGCCGCCGAGCCGCACCGACCCGCTGTCGACGTCGTAGAGCCGTGGCACCAGCGATGCGATGGTGGACTTGCCCGCTCCCGACGAGCCGACCAACGCGACCATCCGCCCGGCGGGCGCGTGCAGGCTGACGCCGTGCAGCACGTCGTCGCCGCCCCTGGTGTCGAGCGTGGCGACCTCCTCAAGCGAGGCGAGCGAGACCTTGTCCGCAGAAGGGTAGGCGAACCGCACGTCCTCGAACTCGACCGACACCGGGCCGTCCGGCACAGGCCTGGCGTCGGGCTTCTCGGTGATGCCGGGGTTGATGTCGAGCACCTCGAAGATCCGCTCGAACGACACAAGCGCCGTCATGATGTCGACGCGGACGTTGGCCAGTGCCGTCAGCGGGGTGTAGAGACGGGTGAGCAGCAGCGCGAGCGAGACGACGGTGCCCGCTTGTAACGTGCCGCCGATCGCCAGCCAGCCGCCGAGGCCGTACACCAGGGCGAGCGCGAGCGCGGACACCAGCGTCAGGCTGGTCATGAACCACCGGGTCAACATCGCGGTGCGGATACCGATATCGCGGACCTTGCTCGCGCGCTCGCCGAACTCGCCCGCCTCGGCCACTGGCCGCCCGAACAGCTTCACCAACGTCGCGCCTGGCGCGGAAAACCGCTCGGTCATCTGCGTGGTCATCGTGGCGTTGTGAGTCGCCGCGTCGCGTTGCAGGTCGGCCATCTTGCGGCCGATCCGCCGCGCGGGCAGCACGAAGATCGGCAGCAGCACAAGCGCGCACAGCGTGACCTGCCAGGACAGCGTCACCATGACCACAAGGGACAGTGCGAGCTGGATGATGTTGGTGACGAACCCGGACAGCGTCGCGGTGAAGGTGCGCTGCGCGCCGATGACGTCGTTGTTGAGCCTGCTCACCAGCGCGCCGGTGCGCGTGCGGGTGAAGAACGCGATCGGCATCCGCTGCACGTGTTCGAACACGGCGCGCCGCAGGTCGTAGATCAGGCCTTCGCCGATGTGGGCGGACTGCCAGCGCTCGGCGAGCCCGATCACGGCGTCCGCGATGGCGATGCCCGCGATGGCGAGCGCGAGGAACACAACGAGGCTGTTGTCCTGGCGCCCGACGATCACGTCGACCACCCGGCCGGCGAGCAGCGGTGTGCTCACCGCGAGCACGGCGGAGATCACGGTGAGCAGCAGGAACACGATCAGCCTTCGCCAGTGGGGCCGCGCGAACCTGGCGATCCTACTCACGGTGCCCGGCCGCAGGCTCCGAGGCGCGTCCGCGCTGTGCATGCTGCTCCGCAGCAACATCCAGGTGTTGTCCATGACGCCGACCAACTCCTCGCCCTCATACCCCTCGCGGCAAACCTGGACATAACTCCACAGTTGCGCCCTGTCCGTGCAGCGTAACGCCGGGCACCAGAAGTACATTCCCGGTTCCGGTGACGCGGTACGACCATCATGCCCGCGGGGACCGACAATCCGCGAACCCCGGCAGCCGAAGTAGGCTGCCGTCATCGGCACAGGCTTGACATGAGGGGTTCGGTGTGAGCGAGACGGCGAAGCCGACAGCGCGCGGCGGCGTCGCGGTACGCGCCAGCACGCTCGACATCGCCGTCTACCTCGGCTTCACCGGCTTCGCGGTGATCACGGCGCTCGCCTCCGAGTTCACCACCCACCGCGTCTGGGGGGCGTATGCGTCGGTCGGTTATGGGCTCGCCGCCGCGCACGCCGTCATCCTTGTGGCGTACGCGCGACGCCGTGAACTGCCCCGCGAGTGGTTCCACTCGCGGGGGTTTTCCGTGCTCCTGGCGAGCGTGCTCGCGCTCATTGCCCCGCTGGTACACCTGGTGCTGCGCCGCCTCGGCGGCGGCGACTGGAGCGACAACCCCGCGGCATGGGGCGCGCAGCCCGAGGTGTGGGTGATCGAGCGGTCGGCGCTCTTGCTGCTGCGCGACGGCAGCCCGTACCTCGACGTCGCCGCGCTCGACCGGCAGCCGATCGTCGACGACTACACGCCGTACGGCCCCGTGATGGCGCTGTTCGGGCTGCCGAGGGCACTGGTGACGGAGCTCGGCACCAACAACCCCGTCGCGCTGGCCTTGACGGACGCCAGGATCGTGTTCGCGGCGGTCGCGGCAGCGGGCACGCTACTGGCGTTGCGGCTGCTTGGCAGGCCTCGGGTGCCCGTCGGGGCTGCGCAGCTCGCGCTGGTCTCCCCCGCGACCGCGCTCATGTTCGCCGTCGCCGGGCCGGACCTAGCCGTGCTCGGGCTGCTGCTGGTGGCGATCGCGCTCGCGGCGCGCGGAAGCCCGGTGGCGTCCGGTGTCACGCTCGCCCTTGTGGTCAGCGCGAAGCTCACCGCGGCGCCCGCGGTGGTGGTCCTGTTCGTCCTGGTAGTGGTCCGGTATGGTGCCCGCGCGGCAGCGACGTTCGCCGGTGCGCTGCTCGCCGCGTGCACCGCCGCGACGGTGCCGATACTGGCCGCGGAGCCGCGAGCGTTCGTCGAGAACGTCGTCCGGTTCCCGCTGGGCACGGCCGAGATCGCCTCGCCAGCGGCCAGTCCACTGCCGGGGCATCTACTCGCGAGTACGGGTCAGGTAGGTTACGCGCTCGCTCTCGCGGCGCTCGGCATCGCCGCCGTCGTGATCACGGCATGGCTCGTGCTGCGACCTCCGATGACCGCGGCCGACGCGGCGCTGCGGATCGCCGTCGGCCTCGGCGCCGCCACGTTGCTGACACCGGCGACGAGGTGGGGCTACCTCGTCTATCCGTTGGTGTTGCTCGGCGCGTGGCTGTGCTTCGGTGAGCGGCGGACGACGCCTGCACAACACACCGAGCCATCCACCGGGTGACCGCTGCTATTTCTTCTTCCGAGTCGTTGCCCCGCCCCGGCCGCGCAACTGTACGCCCGACTCGCACAGCACGCGGTGCACGAAACCGTAGGAACGCCCTGTCGACTCGGCGAGGGCACGGATACTCGCGCCCTTCTCGTACTTCTTCTTCAGATCAGACGCCAACTTCTCGCGCGTGTTACCGGTGATGCGCGCGCCCTTTTTCAGATCAGCCACGGTTGTCACGCCTCCCGCCGGAGTGTTCTGGGCCAGAAGAGGCCCCTTCTAGCCGCAATGATCGAACACAGATCGCCTTAGCGCCAGACGGGAGGCGAAATAGCGGCGAACGCACCACGTACGGCCTAATGCCGAACGCTCTCGGTGGCGGCTACCTGCCGGTACGCGACTGGCCCCTGCGTTGTGTTGTGGAACATTTTCCGCGGGGCTCACGCCAGTTGGACCAGCTCCAGGTACTCCTCCGACCAGTGGTCCTCGGTGCCGTCCGGAAGCAGGATCACCCGTTCCGGTTCCAGCGCCTCCACCGCGCCCGGGTCGTGGGTGACGAGCACGACCGCGCCGGTGTAGCTACGCAGCGCATCCAACACCTGCTCGCGACTGGCTGGGTCGAGGTTGTTGGTCGGCTCGTCGAGCAGCAGCACGTTGGCCGCGCTGGAGACCAGGCCCGCCAGCGCCAGCCGCGTCTTCTCGCCACCGGAGAGCGTTCCGGCAGGCTGGGCCAACTGCTCGCCGGTGAACAGAAACGTGCCGAGCAGCGTGCGCAGCTCCTGCTCACCGGTGTCCGGGGCAAGGCTGCGGATGTTCTCCCACACCGAGCGGTCGTGGTCGAGCGTCTCGTGTTCCTGCGCGTAGTAGCCGAGCCGGAGCCCGTGACCGGGCACGCGCTCGCCGGTGTCCGGCCGCTCCAGCCCGCACAGCAACCGCAACAGCGTCGTCTTACCCGCACCGTTGAGGCCGAGCACGACTACCTTCGAGCCCCGGTCGATCGCGAGGTCGACGCCGGTGAAGATCTCAAGGGAGCCGTACGACTTCGACAGCCCTGACGCCGTCAGCGGCGTCTTGCCGCAGGACGCCGGCGCCGGGAAGCTGATCTTGGCGACCTTGTCCGCCTGGCGGGTCTCGTCCAGGTTCGCCAGCATCTCCTCCGCGCGGCGCGCCATGTTCTTCGCCGCGACGGCCTTGGTCGCCTTCGCCCCGAGCTTGGCCGCCTGCGCCTGCAGCGCCGACGCCTTCTTCTCGGCATTGGCGCGCTCCCGCCTGCGCCGCTTCTCGTCGGTGGCGCGGGCGTCGAGGTAGCGCTGCCATGTCATGTTGTAGACGTCCAGCTCGGCCCTTGTCGCGTCGAGGAACCAGACCTTGTTGACGACCTCGTCCAGCAGGTCGACGTCGTGGCTGATCACGACGAGCCCACCGGCGTGCTGCTTGAGGAAGCCACGCAACCAGGTGATCGAGTCGGCGTCGAGGTGGTTGGTCGGCTCGTCAAGCAGCAGGATTCGGTTCGACTTGCCGCTCGCACCCGCCTCGGACGCCGCGAACAGGATCCGCGCCAGCTCGACGCGCCTGCGCTGCCCACCGGACAGCGTGCGCAGGGGCTGGCCGAGCACCCGGTCCTCAAGCCCGAGGTTGGTGCAGATCCGGGCGGCCTCGCTCTCGGCGGCGTAGCCACCGAGCGAGGCGAACCGCTCCTCCAGCTTGCCGTAGCGGCGCACCGCCTTGTCCCGCTCGGCGTCGTCGGCCAGCTCCGCCATCGCGAGCTGCACCTTCTCCATGTCGCGGGCGATCTGGTCAAGGCCGCGCGCCGAGAGGACACGGTCCTTGGCGGTGACGGAGAGGTCGCCCTCGCGCGGGTCCTGCGGCAGGTAGCCGAGCGCGCTGCTGCGGCGCAGCTCGCCCGCGTACGGCTCGCCCTCCCCGGCGAGCACCTTCAACGTCGTGGTCTTGCCAGCGCCGTTGCGGCCGACGAGGCCGATCCGGTCGCCTGGCTGAACGCGCAGGGCGGTGTCGGACAGCAGGATGCGGGAGCCAGCGCGCAGCTCAAGGGCGGTAGCGGTAATCACGAAAGAACTCCGAACGCGGTCGTGGAAGGGGCAGGACGGGTGCGCCCCGCGCTACGACCCGTTCCAGGGGAGCGGCGGGGCGCCGATGTCAGCTATTCCAACCGGACGACCACGGAATCCAGTGTACGGGGCGGCGTCGAACGGTTTATCAAGCAGGCCGGACGTAAGTGGACGTGCCATCCTGGCTTGCCATGCACGTTCGCTCACTTCCGGTCGAATTGGTATCTACCGGCACTGTATTGCCCGGTGATGCGACTCATGCCGAGCGCTCGAACCCTGGACTCGCCGTGGTCAACCCCCAGCGGTCGGCGCACGCGAGCAGGTGGCGGTCATACGTGACGAACGCGGTGATGCGCGCACGGCCGAATACGCCGTGCGCCGTGGCCAGGTGAATCGCGTCGAGCGTGCGCAAGTGCTGGTCCGTATACTAAGGAGATCGTAAGTAAGTCGACTTCCTATGCGGTGATGTAGCGCAGGTCG
>WHUD01000049.1 GCA_009377385.1 Actinophytocola sp. | reverse complement strand
CGGGGGACGAGTGATGCCGCACGACTCCGTTTCGGGCGTCCTGTCCCGCGCCCGCGACAGTCTGGTCGGTCTTAGCCACGCACTGCACGCCGATCCCGAGGTGGCGTGGGAGGAGGAGCGGGCTTCCCGGCGGCTGTGCGGCGTGCTGGACGTCCTCGGCTACGACGTCACCCCCGGCGTGGCGGATCTGCCCACCGCGTTCGCCGCGACAACCGGGTCTGGCCCGCTGCACGTGGGGATCTGCGCCGAGTACGACGCGCTGCCCGGCCTCGGTCACGCCTGCGGGCACAACATGATCGCCGCGATGGCTGTCGGTGTCGCGACGGTGTTGCGGCCGCTGGCCGACCACCTCGGGCTGCGAGTGTCGGTGCTCGGCACTCCGGCGGAGGAGGGTGGTGGCGGCAAGATCCTGATGCTGGAGCGCGGCGCGTTCGACGGCATCCACGCCGCGATGATGGTGCACCCCGGTCCGGTCGACGTCGCCGATGCGGAGCCGTTCGCCGTCTCTCACCTGCGGGTTCGGTTCCACGGCAAGGGCGCGCACGCCGCCGCCTACCCGGAGCTCGGCGTCAACGCCGCAGACGCCTTCACCGTCAGCCAGGTCGCGATTGGACTGTTGCGGCAGCAGCTGCCGTCGTCCACAAGGGTGCACGGCATCCAGACGCGCGGTGGGGAGGCGCCCAACGCCATCCCGGAGCTAACCGAGGGGCGGTGGTACGTGCGGGCGGCCGACCTGGTGCAGCTCGACGAGATCGAGCAGCGGGTGCGGCGGTGTTTCGAGGCTGGCGCGCTGGCCACCGGCAGCGAGCTGGAGATCGAGCCGGAAAGCCCGCCGTACGCCGAGTTCGTCAACGACCCTGGGCTGGTGGCCTCGTACCGGGCGCACGCGCGGGTGCTGGGCCGACGGTTCGCCGAGTCCGACCCGGCGGGCCGGATGAACCGCGCGTCCACCGACATGGGCAACGTCTCCCGCGTCATCCCGGCGATGCATCCGTACATCGGGATCGACTCGCTGCCCGCCGTCAACCACCAGCAGGAGTTCGCCGCGCACTGCGTCAGCCCGGCCGCCGACGCCGCCGTGCTGGACGGGGCCGCCGCGATGGCGCACACCGTGATCGACGCGGCGACCTCGTTGCGGGCGCGGCTGCTTGAGAAGGGCTGATCATGGACGTCCGGTTGGAACGGGACTCGCTCGGCGAGCTGGAGCCGCCCGTCGAGGCGTACTACGGCATTCACACCGCCCGCGCGGGAGAACTTCCCGATCAGCGGTGCGCCGGTCGCGTCGCATCGGGAGCTGGTGGTCGCACGAGGTCATCGCCAACCGGGCGCTGGAGCTGCTCGGTACCGGCCGGGCGAGTACCGGCACCTCGACCCGATCGAGCACGTCAACCTCGGCCAGTCCACGAACGACGTCTACCCGACGGCGTTGCGGCTGGCGTTGCGGGTGCGGCTCGGGGAGCGGCGGCGGGTGCTGTCGACGTTGCGGGAGAGCCTGCTCGGCAAGGGCACGGAGTTCGGCTCGGTGGTGAAGATGGGCCGCACGCAGTTGCAGGAGGCGGTGCCGATGACGTTGGGTCGGGAGTTCGCGGCGTTCACCTTCCGTGACGACCTCGCCCGGCTGGACCAGGTGTCGAGTCGCCCCGTTTAACCCCGCGAGTCGCACCTTGGCGGGCCGCGAGTTGCACCGCCAGCGGCGCGAGTTGCACCGCCAGCGGCGCGAGTTGCACGTTGGCAGGGCGCGAGTCCGACGTTGTGGTGCCGCGAGTTCCGACTTCTACTGCTGTCGTCCCAGCACATGATTGCCACGATCGAACTCGGCGTCGGGAGCGGCGAACTCGGCGTCGGGAGCGGGGGACACGGCGCACGCCCGTGCTTACGTCCGTAGCAGGCGGGCGTCGCGGTGGGCGGCCATGCGGACGGGGGCATTGACGGCGCCGTAGCCGGTGTAGCCGTCGACCCGCTGCACGATCTCGAAGAACACCCGAGAACCAAGCAGTTCGGTGTGGCAGTGGAAGTACTCCCCGTGCGCGTCGACGTCGTGGAGGACGCCGTACCGACGCATCTCGGCGAGCAGCTCCGGGTCGACATGTCGCCTGGCGTCGAGGTCGTCGTAGTAGTTGTCCGGCACCCGCAGCAGCGGCGCGCCGCGCTCGGCAAGCACCCGCGCGGTCGTGACGATGTCGTCGGTGCGGAACGCGATGTGCTGCGGGTCAGGCACGCCGGGCGCCCACTCGCCGCGCCGCAGCAGCGAGCCGTTGAGCACGATGCGCACTCGTCCCTTCGGCTCGGTGATCGCACGGCTGCGCACCAGCCCGAACGGCGCGGCGAACTCGCTGTCGTCACGCGGATCGAGGCCCAGCACCGAGCGGTAGAACAGCGTGGCCTCGTCGAAGTAGTCGAACGGCTGGGTCAGTCCAATGTGGTCTATCCGACTGATGCCTGCGATCGACGTCGAAGCATCACCGGTGCGGATGAAGTCGGACAGCCAGCTCGCCGGGTCGGCACCAGTTCGGCAGAACAACACCGACGAGCCGTCCGGCGCCGCGACCGCCGTTAGGTCAGCCTCCTCGGGGCCGCGCGTCCGTGGCAGCGCAGGGGCACACAGCTCCTGGGCACGTCGCGCCGAGCGGCCGGGGTCGTCGGTCTCCACGGCGAGCGCCGCGATACCCGTCGCGTCGCCAGCGCCCGCGTTGAGCACGATCCGCGCCTCACCTTGTTGCCAGAGCTGCACCGGCTTGGACCGGTGCTGCCCGATGTGCGCGAACCCCAGCGACGCCAGCGCCCGCTCAACGACGGGTCCGGAGTCGGCGTCGACGGCCAGCTCCGCGAAGGCGAACCCGGCGGGCTCAGGGGCGGCGGGTGGCGCGCTCAGCTCCACGGGCGCGTCGGGTCGGGCGACACGCCGAGCATCGGGTCGGGCATCAGGTCGCGCAGCCGACAGCGCGGCCAGCTCCTCCTCCAACGCAACCAGCGAGCGCATCGCGTCCACCGCGGCGCGATCCGGCGGGGACTGCCGGAACACGTCGTTGAACACCTCGAGCGACAGCGGCCCCCGGTACCCGGCGGCGAGGACCTGCGCCGTGAACGACGTCAGGTCGAATGCGCCCTGCCCTGGAAACAGCCGGTGGTGCCTGCTCCACTGCAGGACGTCCATGTCGAGCCGGGGCGCGTCCGCAAGCTGCAGGAAGAACAGCTTCTCGCCGGGGATCTCCGCGATGCCAGATGGCTCTGGCTCGCGGGAGAGCACGTGGAAGCTGTCAAGGCACACCCCGAGTGCGGGGTGGTCGCCACGCCGCACGATCTCCCACGAGTGCCGCCAAGTGTTGACGTGCCGCCCCCACGCCAGCGCCTCGTACGCCACCCGCATCCCGTGCTCGGCCGCCTCGCTGGCGAGCCGGTGGAGCTGCTCGGCGGCCAGGTCGTCGTCATCGACGGCATCGGGGGACACCGAGGAGCACACCAGCACCGTGTCGGCGCCGAGGCGTCGCATCAGCTCGAACTTGTGCCGCGCCCGCCGCAGGTTGCGCTCCAACTGCTCCGGCCCGACCGCCTCGAAGTCGCGGAACGGCTGGTAGAGGTCGATCGACAACCCCAGGTCCGCGCACCGCTCGCGTACCTGTTCCGGGGAGAGCGGTGCGGCGATGAGGTCGTTCTCGAAGATCTCGACGCCGTCGAATCCGGCGGCGGCCGCGGCGCGCAGCTTGTCGTCGAGCGTGCCGGACAGGCAGACGGTGGCGATGGATCGGCGCATGTCGGATGCCTTTCAGCAGAGGGTGATCAGGTCGCCGGTGCCGGCCGCGTCCGCGACCGCCTGGGTGGCGCGCAGCGTCGCCAGGCCCTCCCGCCCGGACACCAGCGGCCGTTCGGCCCCGGTGATGACCGCGCGGAAGTGCGCGAGCTGGCGGGCGAGCGGGTCGGCGCGCTCGACGTCGACCAGCGAGGTGCGCATCGGTTTCCACCAGGACGGCGCGCCGTCGGCGACCCGCAACCGCATGGTGGGCACGGCGAGCGAGCCGTGGGTGCCGGAGATGACGTAGCAGTCCTCGTCGGGGTAGCTGGGGTAGTGCGGGTTCTCCCGCGACGTCTGTTCCCAGCTACGCCCCGACGCCGCGACGTCGGACACCAAGAACGTGCCCAGCGCGCCGGAGGCGAACCGCAGCGTGACGGCGGCGGTGTCCTCGACGTCGAAGCCGCGCGCCGCACGCGAGGACTGCGCCTGCACCGCGACGATGTCGCCGCACAGGTGGCGCAGGTTGTCGACCTCGTGGCTGAGGTTGATCAGGATCGGACCGCCGCCCGGCTCGCGCCGCCACGCCTGCTCAAAGTAGTCGTCCGGTTTGGCGAACGTCGCGCTGCCCTGCACCGCGACCACCCGCCCGAGCACGCCGCCGCGCACGATCTCGCGTGCCCGCGCGAGGATCGGGCTGTGCCTGCGGTGGTGTCCGACCAGCAGCGGCACGCCCGCCTCCTCGGCCGCCTTGACCAGCACCTCGGCGTCGGCGACCGTGTCGGCGATCGGCTTCTCCACCAGCACCGGCACCCCGGCCTCGACGCATTCCAGGCCGTTGCGCACGTGCCAGCGGTTCGGCGTCGCCACGATCACGCCGTCCGGACGTTCGGCCGCGCACAGCTCAGGCAGGCTGGGACAGACCGGGACGTCGAGCGCGGGGGCCGCCGGGTCGGCTACCGCCACCAGCTCGCAGTGCGCGTCGGCGCGCAACAGCTCGATGTGACGGCGGCCGATCAGCCCGGCGCCGGCGACGGCGATCCGCACCGGTCTCACGCGGCCAGCCACCGCAGCGCCAGCAGGTACCCGTCGGTGCCGCACCCGGCGATGACGGCGTTGGCCAGCGGTGAGACGTAGGAGTGCGCCCGGAACGACTCGCGCGCGTGCACGTTGGTGATGTGCACTTCGACCAGCGGCGCCGTCAGCATCGCGCAGGCGTCCGCGAGCGCGATGGAGGTGTGCGCCAGTCCGCCAGGGTTGAGCACGACCGGTACGCCGTCGTCGGCGGCGGCGTGCAGCCAGCCGAGCAGCTCGTGTTCGGCGTCGGTCTGCCGCACGTCCGCCGTCATGCCGAGTTCGGATGCGGTGGCGACGCACGCCTCGGCGAGCTGGGCGTAGCTGGTCCTGCCGTACTTGGCGGGTTCGCGGACGCCCAGCCTGCCGAGGTTCGGGCCGTTCAGCACGAGAACGGACACGGTCACTCCGACGCCGACTGCCGGATCGTCTTGTACAGCTCGGCCTGCTTGCCGGAGAGCGTGTCGCGGAAGTAGGCGTCGACGCGCTTGGCGAACGCCTCCTGGTCGACGTCGTCCACAATGGTCGGCCCGCCGCCGGTGCGCCACTTCTTGATGACGTCGGCTTCCTGCTCCTCGATGCACTCGCGGTTCTCGGCGCGGGTCTTCGACACCGACTCCTGCAACGCCTGCTGTTGCTCCTGCGACAGCTGCTGCCAGCGCTCCTCGGAGATCACGATGAGCTGCGAACCTGTCTGGTGCCCTGTGAGGCTGACGTGGCTCTGCACCTCGTCGAAGCTCTCGTCGGCGATGGTCGGGATCGGGTTCTCCTGGCCATCGATGATGCCCTGCTGCAGCCCGAGGTAGACCTCCTCGAACGCGACCGCGGTGGCCTTCGCGCCGAGTGCCTTGGCGTTCTCAAGGTAGATTGGCGAGTCGGGGAAGCGCATCCGCTGCCCCTGCAGGTCGGCGGGCTCCCGGATTGGCTGATTCGCGGAGAAATGCCGCATGCCGAAGAACCAGACGTCGAGGATGCGGGCGCCGGTCTTCTTCGCGAAGTCCTCCTTGAGCTGCTCCGCCTCGGCGCTGTCGAAGAACTCGAACAGGTGGTCAGCGCCGTCGAAGGCGTAGGCGATGTCGAGCACCCCGATCGGCGGGTAGGTCGACGCAAGCGCCGACGAGCCCTGGACGTCCATGTCGACGTCGCCAGCCATCAGCGAGGTGAACCGCTCGGTGTCCTCGCCGAGCTGGCTGTTCGGGAAGGTCTCGATTTTGACGCCGATGTTCTGGCTGTTGATGTCGTCTGCGACCGCCTTGATGCCGCACTTGGTGTGCGGATGTCCTGTGGGGTAGCTGTTGGCGAACGACAGCGTGACGGTGCCTTCGTCGCCTCCGACGTCGCTCATCGCGGTGCAGCCCGCCGCGAGCAGGGCCGCCGCTGGCAGTATCGCCAACAGCTGGTAACGAGTGGACATGGAACTCCTCCTTCGATGGGGTTAGAGCCCGAGCAGACCGGGCAGGAACGTGACGACACCTGGCACGAACGTCACCAGCAGCAGCACCGCGAACAGTGGGATCAGGAACGGTGCCGTGCCTCGGAAGACCTCGTGGACGTCGAGCTTGGTGACCGGGCTCATCACGTAGAGCACCGCGCCGATCGGCGGGGTGAGCAGCCCGATCATCAGGTTGAGGATCGCGATGACGCCGAACTGCAGCGGATCGACGCCGAAGTTGACGGCGATCGGCAGCAGGATCGGCACCGTGATCACCAGCACCGAGATCCCCTCGAGCACCGCGCCGAGGAAGATCAGCAGCAGGTTGACCAGCAGCAGGAACACGACCGTGTTGTCGGTGACGCCAAGCATCGCCTCGGCGACGGCCTTCGGCACCTGCTCGCGCGCCAGGATCCAGGCCAGCAGACCGGACGCGCCGAGGATCAGCGTGATGGACGCCGTGGTCGCCGCGGTGTCGCGCAGGATGCCGCCGAGGTCGCGCAGCCGCACGGTGCGGTAGGTGAACCCGAGCAGCAGCACGTACAGCGCGCCGACCGCAGCGGCCTCCGTCGGCGTGAACAGCCCGCCGAGAATCCCGCCGAGGATGATCACCGGGGCGCCGAGCGGTCCGAGCACTCGGGCTGCCGCCGCGCGGAACCGCCGCCACTCGAACGGCTCCCCGGCGAGACCGGTCTGCTTTCGCGCCCAGACGAACACCGCGACGCCAAGCCCGGCCGCCATCAGGAACGCCGGGATGACGGACGCCGCGAACAGCGCTCCGGTCGACACCGCGGCGATGGAGGCGTAGATGACGGCGGGGATGCTGGGCGGCATCACCGGCCCGATCAGGCTGGACGCCGCCGTGATGCCGACCGAGAACCGCTTCGAGTACCCGTTGCGGACCATCGCGGGCACCTCGACCTTGCCCAGCCCGGCCGCGTCGGCGAGCGCGGAGCCGCTCATCCAGGAGAAGCCGAGGCTGACGCCGATGTTGACGTAGCCGAGGCTGCCCTTGACGCGGCCGATCACGGCGAGCGCGAAGTCGAACAGCCGATCGGCGATGCCAGCGTGGTTGGCGATGACACCGACAAGGATGAACAGCGGCACCGCGAGCAGCGGAAAGCTGTCGACGGCGCCGACGACCTCGCGCATGCTCAGCCCGACCGAGTGGCCGTTGAGGGTGACGTAGGTCAGCGAAGGACCCAGCAGCGCGAACGCGACCGGCACTCGCAGCGCGAGAAGCGCGATGATCCCGGCGGCAAGTAGCGCCATGCTCATGCGGTGCGCTCCTTTTCGTGCGTGGCGGCGGTGCCCGGCGGGGGCTGGAACACCGCGATGACGGATCGCAGCGTGGTGAGCAGCAGCCCGGCGAGCGGGACGACGTACAGCGCGTTGACCGGAATGCCGAGCGCGGGCGTTGTCTGCACCGTGGGCTGGACGACGAGGTCGAACGCCTCGTAGGCCAGGTTCAGGCAGACGATCGCCACCATGACGTTGGCGAAGACGCCGACCAGCCTGGCCAGCGCACCCTTGGCGACGTGGTCGACGAGCTTGAGCGTGACGTGGCCGTCGTTGGCCATGAGGTAGCCGGCCATCGCGAAGGTCAGCCAGACGAGGCTGAACCGGGCGAGCTCGCCGGTCCACACCCAGCCGCCCGCAGGCAGGTACCGCTGCACCGCCTGGAGAAGCATCAACGCGAACAGCAGCGCAACGAGCAGCCCGCCGAGCGCGGCCTCCACCGAGGACAGCCACCGCAGCGTTTTCCTTGTGGTGTCAGGCATGCGGCACCTCCCGCCAGGTCGTCAGGTCCAGCCACGTCTTGCCAGGTGATGTGGCCGCCGCCTTGAACGCCTCGTCCGCGCGGGCGGCTGGGGTGGCTTCGCACAGCACCTGTTCCGGGACGAGCTGCTGGTCGACGATCGACGTCACGGTGGCCGCGAAGTCGTGGGGGTGGTCGTAGATGAGCGATCCGGCGAGGGTGAGCTGCCGTCGCGTGAGGTCCATCGTGGACAGTTGGACCGGCTGCGAGCTCATCCCGATGACGACGACGCTCCCGCCGGGCTCTGCCGCCCGCAGCGAGGTGTCCCAGGCCGCTGGCACGCCGACGGTGTCGAAGACGAAGGGGAACCGCCGTTGCTCGGCAGGCTCGATGGGCTTGGCGCCGAGCCGTTCGGCCAGCGCGAGCCGTTCGGCGTTGGGCTCGGTCACAAACGGCTGCACCCCGGCCGCGAGCAGGGCCTGGCAGGTGAACAGCCCCTGCGAGCCCGCGCCGACGACGAGGCACTCGGACGCCGGTCCGATGCCGGAACGCCGCACCGCCGCCTGTGCCACCGCGACCGGCTCCACGCAGGCCAGCGCCACGTCCGGCACGCTGTCCGGCACCGGCCAGGTGAACCGGGCGGGCACCGCGACCCGTTCGGCGAGCAGTCCGCCGACGTTGATGCCGACGATCGCCCTGTCAGGGCAGGCCGACGTCCTGCCTGCGCGACAGGCGGGGCAGCGGAAGCAGCAGTAGTTCGGTTCGATCGCCACCCGCTGGCCCACGTGCCGGTCGGTCACGGCCGAGCCGACGGCGACGATCTCGCCGCCGCCTTCGTGGCCCATGACCCAGGGCAGGTCCGGGGTGGTGCGCTGGCCGTCGTAGACCCCGAGATCGGATCCACACAGGCCCACCGAGCGCATCGCGACCACGACGTCGTCCGGCGCCGGTTCCGGCTCCGGCCAGTCGTCGACGACCTCGACCCGCTTCGGGTGGGTCAGCAGGATCGCCCGCATCACACTCGTTCCTCTCGTCGCGTGGCCGGTGCGCCGTGTTACCTGGGCACCGGTCGAATGTTTCGACGACGATAAGATGGCGGCAACAGTTGCGGCAAGCGGTTGCCAAAAGTTGCCACGCCCGGGTAGAACTGGGCTGGTCCGAGACGGGGAGGTAGGCAGTGCCACCGGAGAACGCGAAGCGCCCGACGATCTACGACGTCGCACGCGAGGCGGGCGTCGCGACGTCGACCGTGTCGCGTGCGCTGTCCAACCCGGACCGGGTCAACGCGCGCACCCGCGAGCACATCGTCGCGGTCGCCGAGCGGCTCGGGTACAGCACCAACCCGCTGGCACGGGCGCTGCCGTCCGGTAGGACGCAGACGCTGGCGCTGTTCGTCTCGGACATCACCAACCCGCACTTCTTCGGCATCATTCGGGGCGCGGAGCAGCAGGCGCGCGCGGCGGGGTGCACGCTGATCGTCGGCGACACCGAGGAGTCGCCCGACCTGGAGTCCCGCAACATCGAGCGGCTCGGCCGGTCGGTGGACGGCTTCGTCATCGCCGCCAGCCGCATGACCGACAAGGCGATCAAGCAACTCGCCGCGCAGCATCGACTGACGCTGGTGAGCAGGCAGGTCGGCGGGGTGCCGAACGCCATCGTCGATCACGTCGACGGCACACGCCAGATCATCGAGCACCTGGCGTCGCTCGGGCACCGCTCGGTGGTGTACCTGGCCGGGCCGAGGCGGTCCTGGCTCGCGGGGCAACGGTGGCGGGCGGTGCAGCCGGTGGCGCGTCGCTTCGACATGACGGCGGCGCGGCTCGGGCCGTTCCCGCCTGCGGTGCACGGCGGGGCGGCGGCGGCCGATGCGGCGCTGGGCAGCGGGGCCACGGCGGCGATCGCGCACAATGACCTGCTCGCCATCGGCATGCTGCGCAGGTTCGCGGAGCGCGGCGTTCGGGTGCCGGAGGACATCAGCGTTGTCGGCTACGACGACATCTTCGGCGCCGACTTCTGTTCCCCGCCGCTGACCACGCTGGCAGGTCCGTTCGAGGAGGCCGGGCGGGTGGCGGTCGACCTGCTGCTGTCGATGCGCGATCCGGTGCGCAACCATCCGCCGCGCCGCGACGTCGTGCTGCCCTCGCATCTGGCCACCCGGAGTTCCACCGGGCAGGCGCCCCGCTGACGACTTGACTCGGCCCAGCCCGCCCGCTACGTTCATATGTAGAACTATCGTACGCTATGCGAACACAGGAGGCGCCGGTGGCTGATCTGGCCTCGTTGTCCGACGCGATCGCTGAGCTGGTGCATGACGGCGACGTCGTCGCGCTGGAGGGCTTCACGCACCTGATCCCGGTCGCGGCGGGGCACGAGATCATCCGGCAGGGTCGGCGGGATCTGACCCTGGTGCGGATGACGCCGGACATCGTGTACGACCAGCTCATCGGGGCTGGCTGTGCACGCAAGCTGATCTTCTCCTGGGGCGGCAACCCCGGTGTCGGCTCGCTGCACCGGTTCCGCGACGCGGTCCAGCACGGCTGGCCGGTCCCGCTGGAGATCGAGGAGCACAGCCACGCGGGGATGGCCAACCGCTACGTCGCTGGCGCATCCGGTTTGCCGTTCGCGGTGTTGCGCGGCTATCTCGGCACCGACCTGCCGAACGTCACCGACACCATCAAGCCGATCACGTGCCCGTTCACCGGGGAGACGTTGACCGCTGTGCCCGCCATCAACCCCGATGTCGCGATCGTGCACGCCCAGCGCGCCGACCGCGCGGGCAATGTCCAGATGTGGGGCCTCGTCGGCGTGCAGAAGGAGGCCGTGCTCGCCGCGCGCGGGAGCCTGGTCACGGTGGAGGAGGTCGTCGACGAGCTTGAGCCGGTGCCCGGTGGGATGGTGCTGCCGTCCTGGGCGGTGGATCTGGTCGCCGAGGTCCCCGGCGGCGCGCATCCGTCCTACGCGCAGGGCTACTCCGAACGCGACAACGCCTACTACGCGGCATGGGACCCGATCAGCCGGGACCGCGGCGAGTTCGAGCGCTGGGTTGAGCGCGTCCGCTCCGGTGACGAGGTGCGGACATGACGGCTCACGACTACACCGCTGACGAGATGATGTCAGTCGCGGCGGCGCGGGCGCTGTCCGGCGGGCAGCGCTGCTTCGTCGGCATCGGCCTGCCGTCGACGGCGGCGAACCTGGCGCGCCGCACGCACGCGCCCGACCTGGTGCTGATCTACGAATCCGGCACGCTCGGGTCCAAACCGGACCGGCTGCCCGCGTCCATCGGCGACGGCATCCTCGCCGAGACCGCCGACGCGGTGATCAGCGTGCCCGAGGTGTTCAACTACTGGCTGCAGCCGGGCCGGATCGACGTCGGCTTCCTCGGCGCGGCCCAACTGGACAAGTTCGGCAACATCAACACCACCGTGATCGGTGACGACTACGCCAACCCGAAGGTCAGGCTGCCCGGTGCGGGCGGCGCGCCGGAGATCGCCGCCAACTGCCACGAGGTCTACGTCGTGGTACGGCAGAGCAAGCGCAGCTTCGTGGACCAGGTCGACTTCGTGACGTCGTTCGGCCACGGCAGGGGCAACGGCGAGCGCGACAGGCTCGGCCTGCGTGGCGCGGGTCCGACGCTGGTGATCACCGACCTCGGCGTCTTCCGTCCCGACCCCGACAGCCACGAGCTGGTCTTGACCGGGGTGCATCCCGGAGTGACGGTGGAACAGGTGCGGGAGGCGACCGGGTGGGAGCTGCGGGTCGCCGACGACGTTGCGACGACGCCCGCGCCCACGTCCGACGAGCTCGCGGTGCTGCGGGCGCTGAAGGAGGCTTCATAACGTGACCGACGTCTTCATCCTCGACGGGCTGCGCACGCCGTTCGGCCGTTACGGTGGCGCGCTGGCAGGCGTGCGACCGGACGACCTGGGCGCGCACGTGCTCCGCGCGCTGGCCGAGCGCACCGGTTTCGACCCTGCGGACGTCGACGAGGTGGTGTTCGGCGACGCGAACCAGGCTGGCGAGGACAACCGCAACGTCGCCCGCATGGCGGCGCTGCTCGCGGGCTGGCCGACGTCGGTGCCCGGCACCACGGTGAACCGCTTGTGCGGGTCGAGCATGGACGCCGTCATGCACGCCTCGCGCACCATCGCCGTCGGGGACGCCTCGCTGGCCGTGGCTGGCGGAGTCGAGTCGATGAGCCGCGCGCCGTGGGTGCTGCTCAAGCCCGCAAAGGGGTTCCCGGCTGGCTCGGAGACGCTGCACTCGACCACGCTCGGCTGGCGCATGGTCAACCCGGACATGCCCGAGCAGTGGACCGCATCGCTCGGCGAGGGCACCGAGATCATCGCGGACAAGTACCAGATCTCGCGCGAGCAGCAGGACGCCTTCGCGCTGCGGAGCCACCAGCTCGCTGCCAAGGCGTGGGACAACGGCTTCTACGACGACCACGTCGTCCCGGTACCCGACACCGACCTGGCCCGCGACGAGGGCATCCGCCCCGACACCACGCCGGACAAGCTCGCCAAGCTCAAGCCGGTGTTCCGTCCACAGGGGACGGTCACGGCAGGCAACGCGTCACCGCTCAACGACGGCGCGTCGGCGCTGCTGCTCGGCGATCAGGCCGCCGCCGACCGACTGGGCGTCACCCCGCTCGCGCGGATTGCTGGCAGGGGAGCGGCCGGCGTCGAGCCGCACGAGTTCGGCATCGGGCCGGTGCAGGCTGCCGAGACGGCACTGCGCCGCGCTGGCATCGGCTGGTCGGACCTGGCCGCCGTCGAGCTGAACGAGGCGTTTGCCGCACAGTCGCTCGCCTGCCTCGCGGACTGGCCCGATCTGGACCCGGAGATCGTCAACGTCAACGGCGGCGCCATCGCCGTCGGCCACCCGCTCGGTGCGTCCGGCGGCCGGGTCATCGCCCAGCTCGCCCGTGAGCTGCGACGTCGCGGCGGCGGCTGGGGCCTCGCCGCGCTGTGTATCGGCGTCGGGCAGGGGCTCGCCGTCGTGCTGGAGGCCTGATGACGACGCAAGAGAAGCTCGTCGGCTACCGGCGGGACCCGGACAGCCACCCGCCGCTCGACTCGCCGGAGTACCGGTCCACCGCGCTCCGGCACCCGACGCAGCCGCTGACGCTGCTGCCGCATCGGCTCACCGAGATCACCGGGCCACTTCTCGGTCCCGGCCGGGTCGGGGAGTTGGACCACGACCTGACTCGCCAGCACGCCGGGGAGCCGATCGGGCAGCGCATCATCGTGTACGGCAGGGTGCTCGACGGCGACGGCCGCCCGATCCCGGACTCGCTGGTGGAGATCTGGCAGGCCAACGCGGGTGGCAGGTACCGGCACACCGGCGACCGCTGGCCCAGCCCGCTCGACCCCAACTTCGACGGCGTCGGCCGCACCCTCACCGACGCCGACGGTCGCTACGAGTTCGTCACCATCAAGCCGGGCGCGTACCCGTGGCGGAACCACGACAACGCCTGGCGGCCAGCGCACATCCACTTCTCGCTGTTCGGCCGGTCGTTCACGCAGCGGCTGGTTACCCAGATGTACTTCCAGGACGACCCGCTGTTCGGCCAGGACCCGATCTTCAACTCGGTACCGGAGCACGCGCGCTCCAGGCTGATCTCGCGGTTCGACCTGGACCGCACCCAGCCGGAGTGGGCGCTGGCGTTCGAGTTCGACATCGTGCTGCGCGGCAGGGACGCCACGCCGCTGGAGGACGACCATGGCTGAGCTGCCGACGACGCCGTCGCAGACCGTCGGCCCCTACCTGCACATCGGTCTGACCTGGGACGACGGCCCGTACGTCGTGCCGGAGGGCACGCCGGGCGCGGTGTGGCTGCGGGGCACGGTGTTCGACGGCGCTGGTCAGGTGATCACCGACGCCCTGGTCGAGACCTGGCAGGCCGATGTGGACGGCCGGTTCGACCCCGGCTGGCGCGGCTTCGGCCGCAGCGACACCCGCGACGGCGGCTACGCGATCCACACCGTGCTGCCCGGCGCGGTGCCAGGACAGGCGCCGCACATCGACGTCTCGGTGTTCGCGCGCGGCCTGCTGCACCGCGTCGTCACCCGCATCTACTTCCCTGAGCACGAGCACTCCGACGACCCGGTGCTGGCGTCGGTGCCCCCGGAGCGGCACGACACGCTGATCGCCACCCGGACCGACGACGGCTACCGCTTCGACGTGCGGATCCAGGGCGAGCGGGAGACCGTATTCTTCGATGTCTGATGGGTTGTTCGACGGCGTGCTCGCGGCTGGGCCGGTGGCCGAGTGGGTCGACGACGCGGCGTGGCTGCGGGCGATGCTCGACGTCGAGGCCGCGCTCGCCCGCGCCGAGGCCGACGCCGGGCTGATCCCCGCCGCGCACGCCGAGGCCATCGCCGCGCAGTGCCTGCCGGAGTACTACGACGTCGCATCGCTTGGCGCGGCGGCCACCGGGGTCGGCAACCCCGCCGCGCCGCTGGTGCGCGCACTGACCGCGCGGGTCGAAGGCGAGGCCGCCAGATATGTCCACTTCGGAGCCACCAGCCAGGACATCGTGGACACGGCGGCGATGCTCGTCGCCCGCGACGCCGTCGCCGCTCTGGCCGAGGACGTCGTCGCCTGCGGGGAGCTGCTGGCACGGCTGGCCGCCGACCACATCGACACCGTCCAAGCCGGACGCACCCTGTTGCAGCACGCGGTGCCAGTCACGTTCGGGCTCACCGCCGCAGGATGGTTGTCCGGAATGGACGACGCTGCTGACCGACTCACCGCCCTCACCTTCGCGGTGCAGTGCGGCGGCGCGGCGGGCACGCTCGCCGCGCTGGGTGAACGTGGCCCCGACGTCGTGAGCCACCTCGCCGCCCGGCTCAGCCTCGCGGAGCCGGTGCTGCCGTGGCACACCGAGCGCGGCCGGATCGCCACGCTGGCCGGGGCGCTCGGCGGGGTGTCCGCCGCGGTCGCCAAGATCGCCCGCGACATCACGCTGCTGGCGCAGACCGAGGTCGCGGAGGTCACCGAGCAAGGGCCGGGCGGCGGGTCGTCGACGATGCCGCACAAGCGCAACCCGGTCGCGGCGGTGTCGGGCGCCGCTGCCGCCGCGCAGGCGCCCGGCCTCGTGGCGACGCTGCTGAGCGCGTCGGCTCACGAACACCAGCGGGCGGCGGGCAGTTGGCACGCCGAGTGGTGGCCGCTGCGGGAGTTGCTGCGCAGCACCGGGAGCGCGGTGCACTGGCTGCGCACCAGCCTGGAGCGGCTGCACGTCGACGTCGACCGGATACGGGCCAACGCCGAACTGACCGGCGGATACGCGCTGGCCGAGCGGGTCACCAGCGAACTCGTCACTGAGCACGGCGTCGGCAGGGCGGCGGCGCACGACGCCGTCGCGGCGTGTTGCGCGGCGGGGAAGCCGCTGGTCGACACCCTGGCGGCAGATCCGCTGGTCGGCGCGCACCTGAGCACGGAGCGCATCGCGGCGCTACTCGACCCGGCGAGCTACCTGGGCAGCGCGCGGGTGTTCGTCGAGCGGGCGCTACGCCACCACGCACAACAGACCGGGAGGAAGCAGTGAGCGTCGAGTTGCACTACGTCAGCGACGGCCCCGCCGACGGCGACGTCGTCGTGCTCAGCGGATCGCTGGGCAGCGACGTGCGGATGTGGCAGCCGCAGGTCGCCCCGCTGGCCGACGCCGGATACCGTGTCGTCCGCCACGACCACAGAGGCCATGGCGACTCCCCGGTGCCACCCGGTCCGTACACACTGGACGACCTGGGCGGCGACGCGACCGCGCTGCTTGACACACTCGGCGCGGTGCGGGTGCATTGGGTCGGTCTGTCGCTCGGCGGGATGCTCGGCATGTGGCTGTCGGCACACCGTCCTGATCGGATCGCGAGCCTGACGGCCTGCTGCACGTCGGCGAAGCTCGGGCCGCCGGAGATGTGGGCCGACCGGGCGCGCACGGTGACCGAGCACGGCACCAGCGCGGTCGCGGAGGCCGTAGTGGGCAGGTGGTTCACCCCGGCGTTCGCCGAGGCTAACCCGGACCGGATCGACTTCTACCAGCGGATGGTCGCGGCGAACCCCGCCGAGGGCTACGCCGGTTGCTGCCGCGCGATCGAACGTATGGACCTGCTCGACGTCCTGGGCACCATCACCGCGCCGACGCTGGTCATCGCAGGCGCCGAGGACCCAGCCACTCCGCAGGAGCACGGCCAGCGCATCGCCGACGGCATCCCCGGCGCGCGGTTCGAGGTGGTCGATGGGGCCGCGCACCTCGGCAGCGCCGAACAACAGGAGGCCATCACGTCGTTGCTGCTCAACCACATCAAGGAGGTGTCATGACCGACTCGTACGTCGAGGGCATGGCGGTGCGCCGTGAGGTGCTTGGCGACGAGCACGTCGACCGCGCGGTCGCGGGCACCACGGAGTTCACGAGCGTGTTCCAGGACTACATCACCCGCGCCGCGTGGGGCGCGGTGTGGGGCCGCGACGGGCTGGACCGCAGGACACGAAGCTGTGTCACCCTTGCGCTGCTGACGGCGTTGGGCTGCGAGAACGAGCTGCCGATGCATGTGCGGGCGGCGGTGCGCAACGGCCTGAGCGCGGCCGAGATCAGCGAGGTCCTGCTGCAGACCGGCGTCTACGCCGGGGTGCCCAGGGCCAACGCGGCGTTCGCCATCGCCCAGCGCACGCTCGCCGAGCTGGGCGACCCGGCGGCCAGTTGGGCTCATCCGCGATGAACGACAGCGAGCAAGAGACGGCACCCGAGCGCGGCGCGCATTACGTGCAGTCGCTCGCACGCGGGCTCGCGGTGATCCGCGCCTTCCACGCCGACGCGTCCCAGCTCACGCTGTCCGACGTCGCGAAGTCCACCGGCCTGACCCGCGCGGCCGCCCGCCGGTTCCTGCTCACCCTCGCCGACCTCGGGTACGTGCGCACCGACGGCAAACACTTCTCCCTGACGCCGAGGGTGCTGGACCTCGGCTACGCGGTGCTGTCGAGCATGACGTTGCCCGAGGTCGCGCAGCCGCATCTGGAACGGCTGTCCGGCGAGGTGGGGGAGTCGAGTTCGGTGTCGGTGCTCGACGGTACGGACGTCGTCTACGTCGCGCGGTTCGCCGTGTCGCGGATCATGACGGTCAGCATCACCGTCGGCACCCGGTTTCCCGCCTACGCGACGTCGATGGGGCACGTCCTGCTCGCCGGTCTCGACGACGACGCGCTGGAGTCCTATCTCGCCGAGGCGAGCCTGAAGCCGTTGACCTCGCAGACCATCACGTCGCCGGAGCGGCTGCGCGCCGAGCTGGCGCTGGTGCATGAGCAGGACTGGGCGATCGTCGACCAGGAGCTCGAGGAGGGACTGCGTTCGATCGCAGCGCCACTGCGAGACCGGTCGGGCGCGGTGGTCGCCGCGGTCAACGTCTCTACCCACGCCAGCAGGACCAGCGTCGACGCGCTCCGCGGCGACATGCTGCCCGCGCTGCTGGCCGCCTGCGAGCGGATCGAAAAGGACCTCGCCGCCGCGGGGTAACGCGCTAGTCAGCGCCCCGGCGGCAGCAGGGTGTAGGTGTGGCTGCCCGCCACAACCGGCAGCCGCGCCACGCCTGGCTCGATGTCTGCCTCGATCGGCACGCCGTCGCGCAACACCCGCGTGCCTGGCACGAACGGCCCGGCCAGCCGCACCTCGCCGTCGCTGTCTGCGGTGGTCTCGACCGTGAGCGGCTCCCGCGCGTCCAGCCGCGCCCGCGCCAGATCCAGCTCAACCGAGCCGACGTTGGTCAGCTCAAGGTCGAGCCGGTTCGCCACCGGAATCGTCGGCGACTCGCCCCAGGTTCGGTTCACCTCGGTGTACGGCAGCGGCTCGACCCCGGCGTCGGAGCCGGACGTGCTTGGCGCGTCGCCGCGTCCGAAGCCGTGGCTGAAGGCGTCCACGGTGCCCTTGGCGGGGACGCCCCCGGACGCCGACGTGTCGGCAGGCGTGAGGTCCGAGACCCAGTAGGCGTGGTCGTGCACCAGGCCGAGCGAGGGGTCGTCGCTGGCTGGGACGTGCGAGAACGTCACGTGGTGCGGATTCCGGTTGACGCGCGCTTCGCCGAGGAAGTCCGTCGCCATCGGGATGTCGTACCCGAGCGCGGCCAGCGTGAAGTGCTCGGCTGGCTGGTATACCACGAACCGGAACCGGTAGCCAAGCTGGTCGAAGCCGCGCACGCCCGTCTCCGGCGCGCCGAGATTCTGCGCGCGGGGCCCGACGATCGGCACCAACTGGTCCTCGCCGGCGACGACGTTCAGGTACGGCACGTTGCGGGAGTTCTCCAGCCACAGGTTCGTCAACGTCTCGATCCCGCCGGTCGGCGCGGCGGGCGGCATCCAGATGCCGTCGCCGGGTGGGCCGACGGTGCTGAACGCCTTGCCGAACAGGTCCGGGTACAGCGTGCCGAGCCGGTACGTCGCGTAGCCGCCCATCGAGTACCCGCTGATCGCCGCGCGCTCCGGATCGAGCGTGAAGTGCCGCGCGATGTCGTTCCACATCTCGAAGACGTCGTACTCGGCCTCGTGCTGGTACCAGCCGTCAGGGCCGCGCGAGAAGCTGGTGGCGACGATGTTGTCGCGCTGCTCGCCGATCTGCTGGACGCCGGTGGAGCCGTTGTACTGCCAATACCGCTGGCCCAGCGAGTGCAGCGCCAGCGTAAGTCCGGTCCGCTCGCCCGGCTGGTAGCTCTGCGGCACGTAGATGCTGTAGGGCTGGAGCTGGCCCTTGTACTGCGGGAACCCGCCGTCGATGTCGCGGCCTTCGCCCAGGTGGAGCCTGCTGGGGAACATCCGGATCGTGGTGCCGTGTTCGGGCACCGAGTCGCGCCGCACCCCGGCGTCGAGTGCGTCGAAGTCTATCGGCTGCGAAAACCGGGTCGGCTCGTGCGCCGCGATCGCGGCGGCCTGCCGGGTGTCCGGCGGGGTGTTGCCGCCGAGCACCGGCTCGTCGTACCGGAATGCCAGGTTGAGCACGCCCGACGGGGTGGGGTCGAGCGGACCTGCGCCGCCTGGCGCGTCCTCCCCGGCGCTGAGCTGGGGCCGGAGCCACCCGCCGGTGTCGGTGTCGTGGAGCCCGGTGGCGACGGTGGCCTGCCAGGTGCCGCTGGGGTCGCTGACATCGCGAGGCACGGTGATGGTCATCTGGTTGGCTTCGAGGTCGGTGCGGATGTCCAGCGGCGTCGTGCCCGACGACGAGGTGTGCTCCGCGCCGGTGCCCCATGCCGTGATGACCTCATCCGTTCCAGGGAACTGCGCACCGGGGTCGCGCGGCAACGTGGCCATGCCTGTGTCGGCGTCGCGGTCGGTGTCGAAGGCGATCGCGGCGATGGTGGAGTCGCGTTGCAGCAGCGTGTTGAACGTGAGCCGGTAGGTCACCCGCTCCGGCTCGCTGGCGATGCGGAACTCAACCAGGTCGGCGGCGTTGCCACCGTATCGGGCGTCGTCGGTCGGATAGGTGACGTCACCCGCGCAGGCGGACTGCGAGTCCGCGCCAGCGCCGTTGGAGTTGGCGCCGCAGTCGTCGTAGAGGAAGTCCTGGTACAGGTACTCGCCGTCGCGGTAGGCGTCGGTGCCGGACACCAGCAGCGGCTCGGCGTCGAACCGCGGATCGTGGTTGCCCAGGATCGGCGCGTCCGGCGGTGGGGCGTAGAGGACGTCGGGGCCGGGCCGCGCGCCGGAGTCCACAGTGGGCAGCGACGGCGGGTCGTCCAGTGGGGTCGCGGCGGCGGGTACCGCCCCGGCCATCACCGCGAGCGCCGCTGCCAGGCTGCCGATCCGGGTCGTGCGCGAGAGTGTCATCCGCGTGCCTTCCTGCCGCTTGCCCGACTTCGCATGGTGACACCATGATCGGGACAACAGTAGGGATCAGCGCACAGACTTTGTTGTGCGCTGTGCCCAATGGGGTGTTGTGAAGGGCGTCTTTGCAATACATAGCGTTGCAAAGACGCCCTTCACAACATCCCTCACTCGGCAAGCGCGGCTGCGAGCGCCGAGTTCCCCTCGACAAGGACGTCGCCGTTGGCGGCGGCCTTGTCCAGCCGTGTGTCACCGCGCGCGATGGCGGCCGCCGTGGCAGTGCTGAGCCGCACCACGGCGTCGGTCGTGCCCTCGACGTCGAGGAACGTGACGTCGTCGGCGTCGATGCGCAGGCACCAGCCGTGCTCGTCCACCCGCACCCGGACGGTGCCGGTGGCGCCATCTGCGGCCCGCCGGAGCGCGGTGGCGACCGGGATGGCGAACCAGTGCCCGCGCAGCGCGTCGGTCGGGTCGCTGTCGCCGAGCAGTGCGGATCCCCAGCTCGCCAGGCCGGCCAGCACCGGAGCCAGCTCGCGTCCGCGTGGCGTCAGCTCGTACACCCAGACGGGGACGCTCAGCTTGCGCCGCACCACCAGCCCGTTGGCCTCCATGTCCTTGAGCCGTGCTGCCAGGACGTCGGTGCTGATGCCCGGCAGGTCGGCGTGCAGGTCGGTGTAGCGGCGCGGCCCGACCGCCAGCTCGCGCACGATCAGCAGGGTCCAGCGCTCGCCGACGACGTCAAGCGAACGGGCGACGGGGCAGTAGTGCGCATAGCTGCGACGCGACATGCGCATCAGGTTAGCCGAGAAGTTGGACCTTCCAAGCAGCGGCTTGGAAATACCAAGTACGCTGCTCCCTGACACCGACTAGGAGGGCCAGATGGAGTTCAGGCAGTCGAGCAAACTCGCGGGCGTCTGCTACGAGATCAGGGGACCAGTCGTCGAGCAGGCCAACGCGCTGGAAGCGGCTGGTCACTCGGTGCTGCGCCTGAACACCGGCAACCCGGCGGCGTTCGGCTTCGAGGTGCCCGACTCCATCCTGACCGCCATGACCCACGCGCTCTCGACGTCTCACGGCTACGGCGACTCGCGCGGCCTGCTCTCCGCGCGTCAGGCCATCGCCGACTACTACCTGCGGCGCGGCTTCAGCGAGATCGGCACCGAGGACGTCTACCTTGGCAACGGCGTCTCCGAGCTTGCCACCATGGCGGTGCACGCGCTGGTCGACGCCGGGGACGAGCTGCTCGTGCCGAGCCCGGACTACCCGCTCTGGACCGCCGTGACGCGGATGTCTGGCGGCACGGCGGTGCACTACCGCTGCGACGAGGAGGCCGACTGGCAGCCCGACCTCGCCGACATCGCAGCGAAGATCACCGACCGCACCAAGGCCATCGTGGTCATCAACCCGAACAACCCCACCGGCGCGGTCTACTCCGATGACCTGCTGCGCGGCATCGCGGAACTGGCGCGCAGGCACAACCTGATGGTCCTTGCCGACGAGGTCTACGACCGCATCGTCTACGACGGCGCGACGCACCACCACATCGGCGCGATCGCGCCCGACGTCGTGTGCCTGACGTTCAGCGGGCTGTCCAAGAGCCACCGGGTCGCCGGGTTCCGGTCGGGCTGGCTGGTGGTGTCCGGGCCGCGCAGCCACGCCAAGGACTACCTTGAAGGGCTGACGATGCTCGCTGGGATGCGGCTATGCCCGAACGGACCAGCGCAGCACGCCATCGAGGCCGCGCTCGGTGACGACTCCATCGACGCGCTGGTCGCCGAAGGCGGCAGGCTCGCCGTGCAGCGGGAGCGCGCGTGGCAGGTGCTCAACGAGATCCCCGGCGTGTCCTGCGTTAAGCCGCGTGGCGCGCTGTACGCCTTCGCCCGCATCGCCCTCGACGTCCACCGCATCCACGACGACGAGAAGTTCGTCTACGACCTGCTGCTGCGGGAGAAGATCCACATCGTGCAGGGGACAGGGTTCAACTGGGACCGGCCGGACCACTTCCGCATCATCACGCTGCCGGAGGCCGACGAACTGGAGACAGCCATCCGGCGCATCGGCCGCTTCCTCGACGGCTACGCGCAGTAGGCGTCAGCAGCGTCTGATCGGCTTGCTGAACCCGCGCCGGGACGGCGTCGCCAGGTAGTAGTCGCTGACCCAGGCGCCGCTGGCCAACTTGTTCCACACCCGGTCGCCGAAGACGTTCGTGCCGCGTCGCTGGCAGACGACCTTCGCCAGCCCGCCGCCGTACACCACGCCGGCCAGCGCGTGCCTTGTGCCCGGTCCGGCGCGCTTGTTCAGCCGATCGGTGCGCGTGACCTGGTACGGATAGGCGCAGCGTGGCACCCCCTTGCCTGCGTTGACGAACCGATCCGAGACGTAGGTGCCGTTGGCGAGCAGGTTCCACACCCGCGTGCCTGCGGCCTTGGCGCCGCGCCGCTGGCAGACGACGCCGACGGTCGAGCCAGGCCGGTACGTCGTGATGATCGAGGACTTCTTGGTTGGGTGGTTGCGGCCCTTCAGCGGCACCGAGCTGGTGACCCTGACCTGCCTGGCCACGGTCGCCACCGGCGCGCGGAAGACGTTGCTGTCGATGGTCATCGCCGCGCCGCCGTGTTTTTCCTTGTGCGGGCCCCGGAACTGCTTGGCGCGCTGGCCGTGCGCCCAGCGTCGGTCGGTGAGCCCGTACAGATCGGACACGGTCGCGTCGTCGTCCCACTGCGCCACCCAGATCGCGTCCGGCCGCGCGAAGGCGCGCGAGCCGTGCGCCCCGGAGAGATGGATGCCGCCGGAGGCGCCGGAGACGTACACCCCGGAGAGGTAACCACGCTGGTGCAACCCCGACGTCCAGCCGGAGATGTAGCGCAGCACCGCCTTGCGGCAGCGATCGTGCGACGTCGGATATGACTCGATGTCCAGGTACAACGCGCTGCCGTGCAGCAAGCCGAGCCGGGCGGATCGCTTGACCGCGTGCCGCGCGGCGCGGAGTCCCTGCGCCCGCGCGCGGTCCGGCTTGATCAGAAACTTTTTCGCGTGACTGCGGCACGGGGCCTGCTTGCCGGTGTAGACCGGCACCAGCCGCCAGCGCATCGCGGTGACGCCGTGCACCCAGCTCTTGGTCAGGTGCCGCTGGCTGCACGCGCGCGTCGCGCCGCCGATGTAGACGCCGACGCCTTGATAGCGGGACGACCGCCACTTGCGCATGGTCGGCAGCGAAGGCGCGGAGCAGGTGTCGAACGCCAGCCCGGAGAAGTGCGTCACCGTGGCGCGTTCCGGGTAGTCCACAGACGTCGCAGGCTTGGCGAGCGCGTAGGGCGGGGGCAGCAGCGCCACTGTGACGAGGAAGGTGAGGACGAACGCGACCCTGGCGATGACGCGACGACCGTTCATGGCCACATGATCGACATGACCTAGTCGATCATGAAGGATATAGACGCGCTCGCTGTCAGGGTTCCCTCTATCCAGGGACAACGCTGTGCCCGGTTTGGGTTATTCGTCCGGTGTTGCGCTGGTCCTTACGGCTAAGGTCGTCGGCCATGAGCAGTGGGATGCCGGAGTCCGTGGCTGCGTGGCGTGCGGGTGGCCGGTGGTTGGAGACGGCGGCGGGCAGGATCTTCGTGCGGGAGACCGATGGCGACGGTCCGGTCGTCGTGTTGCTGCACGGCTACCCGTCCAGCAGCTACGACTTCCGCCAGGTGATTGACCGGCTGGACAGGGCGACGTTGACGCTGGACTTCCTCGGCTTCGGCCTCTCGGACAAGCCCCGCCCGCACCGGTACACGATCTTCGAGCACACTGACGTCCTCGTCGAGGTCTTGGCGCAACTGGGGCATCGGGACGTCGATGTCGTCGCGCACGATATGGGCACGTCGGTGGCGACCGAGTTGCTGGCGCGCGACCGCGCCAACGCGTTGCCCTTCGCGCTGCGGCGAGTGGTGTTGTCCAACGGCGGACTGATCGTGTCGAAGGTGAGCCTGCGGCCGATCCAGAAGGTGCTGCTCAGTCGGCTCGGCCCGGTCGCGGCGGCGCTGGCGAACCCGACGCTGTTCCGCAGGGAGTTCGCGCGGCTGTTCTCGCCGGGGCATCCGCTGCGGTCGGAGGAGGGCGCAGCCCAGTGGGCGCTGGTCAGCAACGCCGACGGGCACCGGATCGCGCACCTGCTGTGCGCGTACGTCCGGGAGCGCGTCGCGTACGCCGAACGCTGGCACGGCGCTGTCCGGGCGTGGGACGGCGACCTCGGGCTGCTCTGGGGCCTGCGGGATCCGGTCGCGACGACGCATGTGCTCGACGGCCTCCGCGAGTTGCGCCCCGCCGCCCGCGTCGTCGAGCTACCCGAGCTGGGTCATTATCCACAGGTGGAGGACCCTGCCGCGTTCGTCGCTGGGGTGCGGGAGTTGCTTGGCGGGTGATGTAAAGACGCCCCTTCAGATCACATTTCCGGCTGGCGGATGCCGCGAATGCCACGTTCGTCACCGTGTCGGCCAATTCCGTTCTGTTGGCGCCGTTGTGCGGCTTGTACCAGCACACTGCCCCTGACCAGGTGTTCCAGCTTCTCGATCGCGCGGACGTCGAGCTGCTCGGTCTCGTCGGCGACGGCGAATAGGCCGTCAAACGCTCGGTCGACGGCGAGCCGCAGCAGCTCCTCCTTGCCGGAGACGTGGTGGTAGATGGCGGACTTGGTGATGCCCAGCTTGCGCGCCAGTTCGTCCATGCTGGTGCCGTCAACAGCTTGGCTGCCACGCGAAGCAGCGAGTCGAGGTCGTATCCGGGCCGCCCCCTGCGCCTGCCGGTCGTGTTACGCGGCTCATGCTTATCCGGTTTACTCCGCTAGGATCGGCGGATGCCACGTCGGAGCTTTCCGAGAACGATCATGGAGTTCCAGCAACGCTTCCCTGACGATCGGGCGTGCCGGGAGTACCTGCTGGCGTCGCGGTGGCCGGACGGCTTCAGCTGCCCTCGGTGCGGCGGGTCAGCCGCGACGCCGTTGCCACGGCGGCTGCTGTTGCAGTGCTCGGGCTGCCGCTACCAGGTATCGGCGACGGCGGGAACGGTGCTGCACAAGACCCACACGCCGCTGCATCTGTGGTTCTGGGCGGCATACCTGATGAGCACGGCGACACCGGGCATCTCGGCGGTGCAGCTGCAACGCCAGCTGGGCATCAGCCGCTACGAGACCGCGTGGATGATCCTGCACAAGCTGCGCCGCGCGATGGTCAACCCCGAGCGCACGCCGCTGACCAAGTCGGTGGAGGTCGACGAGTGCTTCGTGGGTGGGCACGAGGCTGGCCTGCGTGGCGGCCGGGCGCGCGGCGACAAGGCCCTGGTCATCGTCGGAGCCGAAGTGCGTGGCGCCGGCACCGGGCGGGTCCGCATGGCCATCATCGACGATGCCTCCGCTGGCCAGCTCACCGGATTCATCTGCGCCAACGTCGAGCCTGGCGCTATCGTGCACACCGACGCCTGGAAGGGCTACCTGCCCCTGCGCAAGCACGGCTACGACCACCAGCCGCGCAGCCAGCGCGCCGCCCGTGCGCGCGGCGAAGACCCCGACGAGATCCTGCCCCGTGTGCACCGCGTGATCTCCAACCTGAAGAGCTGGCTGCAGGGCACTCACCGCGGCGTATCGACCGACCAGCTGCAGGTCTACCTCGACGAATACGTCTTCCGCTTCAACCGGCGCCGGACTCCGATGGCCGCCTTCCAGACCCTCCTGGGTCTCGGCACTGCCCAGCCTCCAACCACCTACAGCGAGATCACCGCAGGCCCCGGCTACATTCCATCCGATCCAGCGGAGCTAACCGGATAAGCATGACGCTTATTATTCCTGCCCTCGTCGCGCTCGGTGCATCCCTGCTCCTGCCGATGACCTCGGCAGGCGAAACCCAGGCCACCGCGCACGCGGATGAGGCTCCCGTCGAGACCGTCGCCAGGGTGCGGGTCCCGTCGACCGACGCCCTCCGCGACATGCAGGAGGCCGGCATCGACGTCACCCACGAGGTCGCCCAGGGCCCGAACGGCACCTTCGACGCCACCGTCATCCTCCCGGGTGGCGACGTCGATCGGGTGGCGAAGCACGGCGCGGTCGTGCTGGACACCCTCGCGGCGCCGACGCAGGAGGAACTCGCCGCCGAGCTCAAGGGCAACGCCGCCGAGCTGACCTCGGCACAGAAGCGGCTGGCCAAACCGGCTCCGACCAGCGACAACGGCGAGCGCGGCGCGTCTCAACGGCCAGCGCCGACCGCACGGAACGCCACACTCACCGTGCTGCGCGCCGACCGCTGGACGTCGGCCGATGGCGACTTCCTGTCCGTCGAGGTCCGCTCCGCGCTCGGCGAGGACGATACCGTCGAGGTCGAAACCGACACAGGCGAGACGCACACGCTGAGCCCGTTCACCGATCGGGGTGTGTACCTCTACCACCGGATGACCTTGCCGGAGCCATCGGACGAGCCGGTCACGTCGATCACCGCGACGTCATCGGACGGCACCTCGGTCACCTCGACAACCGCCGAATGGGCGTCGGGCGACGTGTCCGGCTTCCCGGAGGGCTTCCGGTGGGGCTTCACCGATGACGGTTACGTCGACGCCACCCAGTCGGACGAGATCATCGAGAAGCTCGCCGCGCAGTTCCCCGACCTCGCCGAGATCGTCGAACTGCCGCGCGAGACGCACGGCTACAACCTGCCGGACGGAACCCCGCTCGCCGGACACGGCAGCTACCCGGCGGACCCCTACACGGTCAAGGCGATCCGTATCGGCGCCGACCGCGACGGCTCGAAGACCGGCGTGTTGTTGTACTCGCAGGAACACGCACGCGAATGGGTGACGTCGCTGGTCGCGCTGGAGACCGCGCAACGGCTGCTGCACAACTACGGCAGCGACCCAACGACGACCGCGCTGGTCAACGACCTCGACATCTTCATCGTGCCGATGATCAACCCGGACGGCGTGGCGTACTCGCTGTACGACGACCGGTTCCAGCGCGACAACATGAACGTCGACGACTGCGACTACGCCACCCCGACCAACGCGGGCATCGACCTCAACCGCAACTTCTCGGTCGGGTCGCTGTTCGACGGCTACGTCGGCGCGTCGAGCGACTGCCGCAGTTCCGTCTACGCGGGCAGCGCCGAGCTGTCGGAGGCGGAGTCGTCCAACGAGATGTGGCTGACGGAGAACTTCCCGAACATCCAGTTCGCCATGAATACCCACAGTTTCGGTGGGTACTTCATGTGGTCGCCTGCCGCGTACCTGCCTGACCGCACCACGCTGCCCCGGCCGGATCTGGCCACCGAGGACTACTTCTTCCAGGCGTCCGAGACGATCCTGTCGCGCATCAAGGAGTTCCGGGGCACCGTCGTGTGGCCGGGCCGCACCGGGCCGGTGGTCGACGTCCTGTACTCGGCGGCGGGCAACTCGGGCGACGAGCACTTCTACGACGACCAGATCACCAGCGAACCGGACATCTACGCCTGGGATTTCGAGGTCGGCACGCCGCTGTGGGACCAGACGACGCAGCAGTGGGACACCTCGGCGGGCGGCTTCTTCTGGCCTGACTTCGAGACCGAGGGCTTCCAGCAGGCGATGGAGTTCGCCAACGGCTGGTACGGCATCCTCGAAGTCGCGCGGGCCTATGCCACGGACGACGACGCGCCGACGTCGAAGGCGAACGTCAACGAACGCGGTGTGTACGACGGCCCGGTCGACGTGTTCTTCCAGACCAGCGAGGCAGCGGAGATCTACTACACGATCGACGGCTCCCGACCGGACTGGGATTCGCCGACCGTGCAGCAGGACGGCGTGCGTGGCGGCCCAGCGCCGGTGCGGATCACCGAGAATCGCACGAAGCTGCAGTGGTTCGCGGTGGACGAGGCGGGCAACGTCGAGGGTGGCTACAACCCGGACGGCACCAGCTACCGTGGCCTGAACCAGGTGACCGTGAAGATCCGCTGAGCCTGCTTGTTGTGGAATCGAAGCGGCCCTTCGGCATCGAGCCGTTGGGCCGCTGGGTGTGCCAGTCTGATGTGGCCCCGCCTGGAGCGGTAGTGCTGGCTTGATTTGGCCCCACCCTCGACCTACCAGTGCCCTACGTTCGTGTCGTCTGCCAAGGCGATCACGAGAGGTGCAGGGGTGTGAAGGAGAGATCGAGAGTGGAGCAGTTCGAACGTATCCGACGCGACCATCGAGATGAAGAGTTATCGATCCGGGCGTTGGCTGATCGGCATAGGGTTCATCGACGTACGGTGCGTCAGGCGCTGGCCGATGCGGTGCCACCGGCCCGGAAGCCACCGGAGCGCAAGGCTCCGGTGCTGGGGCCGTTTGAGGCGACGATCCGGCGCTGGTTGACCGAGGATCTGACCGCGCCGAAGAAGCAGCGGCATACCGCTCGCCGGATCTGGCAACGGCTGATGGAAGAAGAGGGCGCGGTGGTGGCCGAGTCCACCGTCCGCAACGTCGTCGCCCGGCTGCGGACCGAGGTCGGCGCGGGCCGCGCGCAGGTGATGGTGCCGCAGACCCATCCTCCCGCTGAGGAGGCCGAGGTCGACTTCGGCGAGTTCACCGCGGTGATCGCGGGGGTGCTGATGAAGCTGTTCATGTTCTGTCTGCGCCTGTCGCACTCGGGCAAGGCGGTGCACGTGGCCTATGCGACGCCGCGCATCTTCGATCGGCAGTCCGGCGAATG
>WHUD01000499.1 GCA_009377385.1 Actinophytocola sp. | reverse complement strand
CGCCGACGACGGCTCCAGCAAGGTCGCCGGCAAGTTCGACGTGGCGCCGCTGCCGGGCGTCTCCGGGCCGGGCAGCTCCACCCTCGGCGGGCACAACCTGGCGATCAGCAAATTCGCCAAGCACAAGGCCACCGCGCTGGACTTCATCACGTTCGCCACCAGCGAGGCCAGCCAGCGGCTGGCACTGGAAGTCGCCTCCACCGCCGGGGTCTACCAGGCCATCTACGATGACCCGGAGCTGATCAAGAAGTGGCCGTACCTGCCGACTCTGAAGGAGTCCGTGCTCGGCGCGGTGCCGCGGCCGGTCGTCGTCAACTACGGCGACGACACGCTGGCCATCCAGGAGAACGCGTACGCCGCCATCAACGGCGAGAAGACCGTTGACGAGGCGTTGGCGGACATGCAGGCCGCGCTGGAGAAGGCCACGAAGCGGTGAGGACTTCCGAGCGGCTCCCCAGAGACCCCCTCGCCTTGGGGCCTGCTCGGTAGCGGGGCTCGGGATTCGCCACTGACGGGTCCCGAGCCCTGTGCGCAGGCCCGCTCACGCGGGTGGGCTAACGCGCCCAAAGGCCCGGCGCGCCGGAGACCAACAGGCCCGGCGCGCCGGCAGCCGGCCGCGCGGGCCGGAGAGAGGAAACCTCTTGAC
>WHUD01000498.1 GCA_009377385.1 Actinophytocola sp. | reverse complement strand
GGAGCTTCTGGAGCGAACTCGAAAACAAGAAATACTTCAATGCTGCGGAATTTGTGAACAACGCAGGCGATGGCCTTCTCAAGAAGCATCAAAGTGCGCTGAGCAAGGAAGCTGATCGTCTGGCGCAAGAGGCGAAAACGGCTCGAGCTCGCTACCTGGCGTCATCTGGAGGGTCGCCAGAGGCGAAGTTTCAGGAAAAGATGCGCCTTGAGAAGACGATGGCTGCGGAGGACCTCAAGGTCAAAGCCGCAGATGCCGGGCGCCGGTTTGGCAGCAAACTCCCCGTGATCGGGTTGGGTATCACCGCAGCAGGTGTCGGCTACGAGATCCACCAGGGTAAGCCGCCCGGCAAAGCCGTCGTTTCGGGCTTTGCCGGGCGCTGCGGCTGGGGCCCTGGCATGCGCTGTAGTACCTGGTGTTGGCTGGGCAGCCGCTGCAGGGATCGTCGCCGGTACCGTCGTTGGCATGGGAGCCGACTACGCGTGGGATCACTGGGTTCCGGACGGTGCGAAGGAGGCCATCAACGAAGGACTTACGGACGTCGGTAATGCCGTCGCTGATGCCGGTGACGCGGTTGGTGACTTTGTTGGTGACATCTTCTAGTCACCGCACGGGAAGGACATTGCGAGCAACCCACGATGCAGGAT
>WHUD01000497.1 GCA_009377385.1 Actinophytocola sp. | reverse complement strand
CGGTCATCCTCCCGCTGACCCCTGAGCAGATCGACGACGCCACCCACGCCGCGACCACCCCGGCCGCCCGGCTCACCCTGGCACTGGCCGCAGTGCACGCCGCCCGTCCCGACGCCATCCGCAAACTCCGGCTCGACGACGTCGACCTCGGCAACCGGCGGCTTACGATCGCCTCGGTGACCCGCCCGATGGACGAGCTCACCCACCGGCTACTGCTGGACTGGCTCAACTACCGGCAGCAGCGCTGGCCCAACACCGCCAACCCGTACCTGATCATCAACAAGCAGACCGCGAACACGACCCGACCGGTCAGCGACAACGCGCTCACCGACCCGTTTCGCCGCCGAGCCGCCACCCTCGAGGCTCTGCGCGTCGATCGCCAGCTCGACGAAGCCCTCGCCCACGGGCCCGACCCGCTCCACCTCGCCGTCGTGTTCGGCGTCGCCGACGACACCGCCATCCGATACAGCGCCGCCGCACGAGCGCTCCTGCACACAGCCGCCGAGCAGCACCACCCGCCGGGTTGAGCACGAACCCAAGGATCGAATCGCCCCACAGGCGGTGAACACCCTCGGGTTCGTGCCGAGAATCCTTCAGTTCGCGTGAACTCCGGGCAAAGGCCGGAGCCCCCTCAGCACCGGACGTGCC
>WHUD01000496.1:253-649 GCA_009377385.1 Actinophytocola sp. | reverse complement strand
ATGACTGGCCGTGCAGTCCAGCGACACCGCCGGCGCGTCCGCAGACGGGGGTGGCGGCAGCGAGCAGCCGCACGGCACGCTCCGTATCGACGCGCTTCCCGCAGGCATGGCCACACCGGTGTTCAAGTCGCTGGTCCGTTCGGCCGCGTGTGCCGCAAGCAGGCTGATGGCACACACCCTGTTCACCGAGAACCGCGACTGAACGCTTCCGCCGCGCGCGTTCCTGCACGGCGATCAGGTCAAAGTGCTGGTTACTGTTCTGCAATCTGCGAGAGTATCGCCTGATGGAGCTGACCGAAGAGCTCGAGTGGCGTGGGCGACGGGTGTCCTGGGGGCGGCAGGGTGACGGTCCCGCACTCGGCATGTGTCATGGCACGCCGTGGTCGTCGATGCTGT
>WHUD01000496.1:0-243 GCA_009377385.1 Actinophytocola sp. | reverse complement strand
GTACCTCTGGGACATGCCAGGCTACGGACAGTCGTCGAAGGATGCCTCCCACCGCGCCTCACTGGACGTCCAGGGCGAGCTGCTCGCTGATCTCCTCGCGAGCTGGGCGCTCGACCGTCCACACGTCGTCGCGCACGACTACGGCGGGGCGGTGTCGCTGCGGGCACCCCTGTTGCACGGAGCCCGTCACGGTGGTTCCTGAGAGAATGCTGACGCTGACGCGCCGTTACCTGCAGGCCCCGA
>WHUD01000495.1 GCA_009377385.1 Actinophytocola sp. | reverse complement strand
GGACGTCAGCGCACCGAGTGGGATCGTGAGCCACAGCTTCCGCCTGCCCGCGACATACAGGAACCCGACCACGAGGCAGAAGGTGGCGATCGGCCAGCCGAGATAGGTCGTCGCCAGCACGTACCCGACAGCCAATGCGATGACGATCGCCAGCTTCCGCGGGATCACGGGTGGCTCGTCATCGACCTGCTCCGACGCCATTCGGGGCCGGCTGCCTCGCCGCAGTCGGATGCCTTTCTGCACCAACCGCAGGACAGCGGCGCAGGCGAGCAGGCCGATGAGCAGCCGGGGGAAGAACGCCGGCCCTGGCCCCGCATCCTCATCCCTCATGGCCAGGGTCTGCGCGAAGGCGTAGGCAGCGATCGCCAGGACCGCTATCTCCGGGAGGAACGACGCCAACCGCGCTACCCTGGAACCCCGCCGGTCCGCCGGGATCTCCATCCGCGCTCCCCGCTCGGGCAGCGCGTCATTCGGCGTGCTGGGCTGTTGCTCGGCCGCCGCCATAGCCTCACCACCCGGTCCAGGCGAGCATGCTTCCATAGTCTGGAAGTAATTTCCAGTGAAGATACTTCCATCGCCGACCCGTGTCAACGCCGCGCGTTGACTCATCAAAGATGCCCGCGTAGCGGCTTCGTTGCCTCATGAGGGAA
>WHUD01000494.1 GCA_009377385.1 Actinophytocola sp. | reverse complement strand
CGTGCCCCACAGCAGCCGGGCAATGATCCAAGCCGGCGCCCACTGCATGTTCGGGCCGCTGTCCGACGTCGAGATCCCCGGCGATGCCTTCTCGCACCTGTCGCAGATGGCGGCCTACGAGGATTGGCTCGCCGACAACCCCGAGCTCGCCGAGATCAGGCCTACAGCCGCAGCGCGGAGAAGCGTCGCACGTGCGTCGCCGACCTCCGGGCACAGCTGCAGGAGCACGCCTGCACCGTGCGCACGGCGGACTCCACGGCCGACGCGTGCGCCGGCGCCGACGTGATCTGCACCGCGACGTCGTCGGCCGTACCTGTCCTGGACAGCGAGCACGTCGCCGCCGGACCCACGTCAACGCGGCCGGATCGAACAGCTTGGCCAGGGTGGAGGAGTCGGCGAGCCTGCTCGAGCGCACCACCGTCGTCGTCGACTCCCGCGAGTAGGCGCAGCGCGAAGCCGGTGACCTGCTCGCGCTCGTGGAGAGGGGCCGCATCGACTGGCGCTAGCTGCCCGAACTCGGCGAGATCGTCACAGGGAGCCGGCAGCCGCTGACCGTCCCCGGTCGCGACAAGCAGCGAAACGTGGGCAATTTGTCCCGTACCGGGTCTGGATGGAGGCTCTCATTCCACGAAAGGATGAGAGTCATGGCA
>WHUD01000493.1 GCA_009377385.1 Actinophytocola sp. | reverse complement strand
TAATGGCCCAACAGAAGAGTTGATCACGCTAACCGAACCCAGGTCCACAGTAGATGTGCTGTGGCCTAGGTTTCGTCCTGGATCGGATGACGGGAATCGAACCTGCGTTCTCAGCTTGGGAATCATCCCGACGTGCCAGGAAAGTGGCTTTGACCTGCGGTTGACGACCGCCCCCAGGTGCCTCGGTTGACCGTGGTTGACCGGGGCATGTTGTTGGGATGTTGCTGCGGCCCGCTATGACTTCCGTCCGAGGCTCGGCAATCCGCCACTCACAGTCCGAACACTTCTACCTGTTGCCCCGTGGCCGCCTCGGTTCCGCCTTTTCGACAGTTGCCCTCCTGTGTCAATCCGGCGATACGGCGATGCAGGACCCGTATCGAGCAAGGATGTGGCCCAGCCTGGGTCCCGATGCCTATCGGCTGCACCAGGTCGCCTATGTGTCTTTCCGTCCATCGTCTTGAGAAGTAATCGAGCGCGTTTCAGTTGCGCTCGCCAGCGCTTGCCTCCGCGAGCTCGAGGCCGAATCTCGCCAATTAGGGTGAGAAGCGCGGTTCTAATCTCACCGAAAGCTGCCCGGTAAGCATCCACGTTTGTCGTACTAAGGAGATCGTAAGTAAGTCGACTTCCTATGCGGTGATGTAGCGCAGGTC
>WHUD01000492.1 GCA_009377385.1 Actinophytocola sp. | reverse complement strand
ATCCCCGGCCAGCTGCAGACCGCCGAGTACGCGCACGCCCTGCTGACCGCGATCACCGAGCACCACGAGACCCGAAACGACGTGGACGAGGCCGTGGCGGCGCGCATGGACCGGCAGCGGATCTTGCAGGAGCCCGGCCACCGGTTCGTGTTCATCGTCGAAGAGGCAGCGCTGCGCTACTGCGTCGGCGGTGCTGACGTGATGACGGGCCAGCTCGAGCACCTGCGCTCGGCGATGTCCCTCCCGTCAGTCGCGTTGCTCGTGGTGCCGTTCACCGTGCCGCGTCGGCAGTGGGCACTGGAGAACTTCACGATTTACGACGGCGCGCACGTCCGCGTCGAGCTGCTCTCGGCACAGGTGAACATCACCGCGCCGCGAGAGGTTGCCTGGTACGTGAAGGCGTTCCGCACGCTCGTCGAGTCCGCGGTCACCGGCGCGAAGGCACGCCAATTCATGGCGACTGCAGCCGACACGTTCACCTGAACGATGCGGGTCAGGCGACCTCGTACTCGGCGTGGGGGATCCCGCGTTGCCAGATCGCCTCGAACGCTTCCGCGCAGTGCTTGAGCACTGCCGGGTCGGTGACGAGCTCGTGGCCGAGGTGGCGTCTCACGAGCGGTGTAAACGGCTCGGGCGCGGGTTCCTCTCGTG
>WHUD01000491.1 GCA_009377385.1 Actinophytocola sp. | reverse complement strand
GACCTCGCCCCACCGCCCACCGGCAAACGCGGACGTCCGCGCACCAAAGGCGACCGCCTGCCCGTCCCGCCTGACCTCGCCGCCGCCGTCACCGACTGGACCCGCGTCGAGATCGACGTCCGCGGGCGCACCCGCACCCGCCTGCTCTGGTCCCGCACGCTGCTGTGGTACGGCGTGTGCGGCAAGCAACCCGTGCTGGCGGTCATCGTCCGCGACCCCGACGGCCACGAGGACGACGACTTCTTCTTCACCACCGACACCCGCGCCGACCCCGCCTGGATCGCCAGCCACTACGCCGGACGCTGGTCCATCGAAGACACCTTCCGCAACACCAAGCAGTTCCTCGGCGGCGAAGACCCCCAAAGCTGGCGCCACCACGGCCCCGAACGCGCCACCGCCCTGTCGCTGTGGCTGTCCGCCGCGGTGTGGCTGTGGTACATCCCCACCCACGGCACCACCCGCACCTGGACGCCCACCCCCTGGTACGCCCGCAAGACCACCCCGTCGTTCCTCGACGCGCTCGTAGCCCTCCGACGATGCCTGTGGGCCCAACGAATTACAACGCTGTCATCCCCTGCGCCCGTTCACGCGAAAACCACCGGCGACTTCGCCGACAGCCTGCTCGAAGTGCTCGCTCAGGCGGCCTGACCG
>WHUD01000490.1 GCA_009377385.1 Actinophytocola sp. | reverse complement strand
GCGAAGGTGGCCAGGATATTGAAGAACATCTTCCCCATCGGATCGGCCGGGTCATAGACCTGCCCGCCGAGCGAGAGCTTGATCCCGCGGTTCGCCAGGTCATCGCCGATGGCGCGGGCGTCCGGCACCGACCGTGCCAGTCGATCGAGTTTCGGCACGACGAGGGTGTCGCCGTCCCGGACCGCGGCAAGGGGCTTGATCCAGGCCGGGTCGTTTCCGGTTGGTGCCGGTGAGGCCGTGGTCGAGGTAGATCCGCTTCTCGGTGACGCCGAGCTCGCGGAGCCGTTCGCGTTGGGCGGTGAGGTCCTGCTTGTCGGTGGAGCAGCGGGCGTAGCCGATCAGCGTTCCGGACATGGTCGGCAGCGTACGGTTAGCCCCCGACAAGTGAGACTTTCACCGGACCACCTATCTGAGACGGCGCTGGTCGAGGCCGCAGAGCCCTGCGCCTGGTCCCGCCGGTGTGTCCGGTTGGGGTTCCACTTGCGGACGCGGTGACCATCGAGTTATTGCGAGAATGGCTGGTTACGGGCAGAGTGGGACGGGTGCTATTCGAACTCGCCCAGGTCAATATCGCTCGACTAGTGGCACCGTTGGATGATCCGCAGCTGGTGGATTTCGTGGCCGCGCTCGAACCAGTCAACGCCGCCGCAG
>WHUD01000048.1 GCA_009377385.1 Actinophytocola sp. | reverse complement strand
CGTGCCGTTCCAGCGCAGTCAGGTCGCGGCGGATGGTCTCGGTGGTGACGGCGAACTCCGCCGCGAGGGCGGCGGCGTCGACCCGGCCGTCGGCGCGGGCGCGCTCGGCGATGCGCTGCTGACGTTCCTCGGCAAACATGTGGTTTCACCGCCGGTTCTGTTGACTGTCTTTGTTTTATATGGTTTTATGTGGTGTGTCAAGGCTCGCAGCCGTGGGTTCAGGTGGAGGGGCGGCCCGGATCACACAGTGCCAGACACGGGAGATCGACATGGTCAGCGAGGAAGACCAACAGAAGCTCGCCCGGGCCACCGAACTGCTGATGGACGTGATCGAGCGCCACCGCGGCGAGGATCTACGCATGCTGAGTCTGTTCAGCGCCGCGATCCAGGACATCAGGATCGGCGAGCGCTACCTCGGCGCCTCGGGCGAACGCTCGATGTCATGAGCCGATGGCTCCGCTGCCGAGCGCGACCGGTGGCCGCTCTGACCATGGGTATCGAAGGTAGCCATCCCCAGCTCTGCCCACGCGTCAAGCAGCCGCTGGTCACCGGAAGCTGCGACGACGTCTTCGTCGTTCAGTTGTTCGGCGGATGCGCAGTGCACGGCGTCATATCCGCGTAGCGCGAGTTCGTGCGCCAGCCCGGCCGCTCGGGTGACGACGTCGTCGTCCACCTCGGTGACGTCGATCTCGGACCACATCCGATCCAGCAGAAGCAGGGACTCGGTGTGCGTCTCATCGCTGAGGCGACCCATCCGCCGTGCCTGGGCGAGTGCCGCTGCGGTCTCCACATAGAGCAGCCTGCTCGACACGATCACATCGGCGTCGTCCCAGAAGCGGCGGCACGGCTCGCTGCTCGGCTCGGCGATCAACAGTGGCACGAACGCGGACGTGTCGAGGTATCCGATCACCGACGCTGCTCGCCGACCAGATCGCTGACCCTGCCGTCCGCACTTACTGGCTCAGGCGCGGACTGCTTGCGCTTCCGTGCTGGCCGGATGCGCCCTTCCTTCCGGAGTTGTTCCAGCTTGGTCGGCCGTTGCACCGGAACGATCCGCGCGATCGGCTCGCCGTGATCCGTCACGGTCACGGTGTGACCCGCCCGGACCTCCGCCAGATGGCGGCTCAGCTTGTCCCGCAGCTCACGCACACCGACATCCACCGAGACCTCCTGTGGCCATAATTGGTACTTACATTATAGCCACAGGAGCGCTGGACCCGATCACTCCGCTTCGAGGTCACCCTCGACCTGCAGGTAGACGTCGCGCATCGCATCAAGCAGCTCCTGGTCCGGCTTGGCCCACAGGCCCCGGTCAGCGGCCTCGGACAGCCGCTCCACGATGCCGCGCAGCGCCCATGGGTTCGACTGCTTCAGGAACTCCTGGTTCTGTTCGTCCAGAACGTATGTCTGGCCGAGCTTCTCGTACATCCAGTCGTCGACCACCCCGGCCGTGGCGTCGAAGCCGAACAGGTAGTCCACCGTGGCCGCCAGCTCGAACGCGCCCTTGTAGCCGTGCTTGCGCATCGCGGCCAGCCAGCGCGGGTTGACCACGCGGGACCGGAACACTCGTGCGGTCTCTTCCGACAGCGTCCGGGTGCGGACCGCGTCCGGAATGGTGGAGTCGCCGATGTAGGACGCGGGCGCCTGCCCGGTGAGCGCGCGCACCGTGGCGACCATGCCGCCGTGGTACTGGAAGTAGTCATCGGAGTCGGTGATGTCGTGCTCGCGGGTGTCGGTGTTCTTCGCCGCGACCTGGATCCGCCGGTAGGAGTTCTCCATGTCCTCGCGCGCGGGCGTGCCGTCGAGCCCGCGCCCGTAGGCGTAGCCGCCCCACACCGCGTATACCTCGGCGAGGTCGGCATCGTCGCGCCAGTTGCCGGAGTCCATCAGCGGCAGTAGTCCCGCCCCGTACGAGCCGGGCTTGGAGCCGAACACCCTGGTCGTCGCCCGTCGTTTGTCGCCGTGTTGGGCCAGGTCGGCTTGTGCGTGGGCGCGCACGAAGTTCTGCTCTTCGGGTTCGTCAAGGTCGGCGACCATGGTGACGGCGTCGTCGAGCATCGCGACCACGTGCGGGAAGGCGTCCCGGAAGAATCCGGAGATGCGCACCGTGACGTCGATGCGTGGCCTGCCGAGGTCGTCGAGTGGGATCGGCTCCATGCCGCTGATGCGCCGGGACGCCTCGTCCCAGATCGGCTGCACGCCGAGCAGCGCCAGCACCTCGGCGGCGTCGTCACCCGAGGTGCGCATGGCCGACGTCCCCCACACCGACAGGCCCACCGAACGCGGCCAGTCGCCGGTGTCCTCGCGGTAGCGCTTGAGCAGCCCGTCGGCCAGCGCCTGCCCGGTCTCCCAGGCGAGCTTCGACGGGATGGCCTTCGGGTCGACGGTGTAGAAGTTGCGCCCGGTCGGCAGCACGTTGATCAGGCCGCGCAGCGGCGACCCGCTCGGACCTGCCGGGATATAGCCGCCATCCAGCGCATGGAGCACTGCGTGCAGTTCGTTCTCGGTCCCCGCCAACCGGGGGACGACCTCGGTGGCCGCGAAGTGCAGCACCCGCTCGACGTCGGCGGGATGCCCCGCGGCGACGTCGGCAGCGGCGGCCGGGTCCCAGCCGCGGTCTTCCATCGCGGCGATCAGAGCGTGCGCCTGCTGCTCGATCTCGTCCACCCTCGCGGCGGGTGCGTCGCCGCCCTCGGTCAGCCCGAGCGCGGCGCGCAGGCCAGGCAGCGCATCGGCTTTGCCGCCCCACATCTGCTGCGCTCGCAGCATCGCCAGCACCAGGTTCACCCTGGCATCGCCGGTGGGTGCGTCGCCGAGAATGTGCAGGCCGTCGCGGATCTGGGCGTCCTTGACCTCGCACAGCCAGCCGTCGATGTGCAGCAGGAAGTCGTCGAACTCGGCGTCGTGCGGCCGCTCGTCGACGCCAAGGTCGTTGTCCAGCTTGGCCGCCTGGATCAGCGTCCAGATCTGCTGCCGGATCGCGGGCAGCTTGGCCGGGTCCATCGCGGAGATGTTGGCGTACTCGTCGAGCAGCTGCTCCAGCCGCGCCAGGTCGCCGTAGCTCTCCGCGCGGGCCATCGGCGGGATCAGATGGTCGACGATCGTGGCATGCATCCGCCGCTTGGCCTGCGCGCCCTCGCCCGGGTCGTTGATCAGGAACGGGTAGATCACCGGCAGGTTGCCCAGCACCGCATCCGGCGCGCAGGACGCCGACAGCGCCGCCGTCTTGCCGGGCAGCCACTCCAGCGAACCGTGTTTGCCCAGATGGACGACGGCGTGTGCGCCGAACGAGTGCTCCAGCCAGCGGTAGGCCGCCAGGTAGTGATGCGACGGCGGGAGGTCAGGGTTGTGGTAGATCGCCACTGGGTTCTCGCCGAACCCGCGCGGTGGCTGGATCATGATCAGCACGTTGCCCGCCCGTAGCGAGGCGAGCACGATGTCGCCGTTATTGACAAACAGCTCACCCGGCGGCGGGCCCCAGTGCTCCTCGACTTCGGCGCGCAGGTCGTCGGGCAGCGTGGCGAACCACTCGCGGTACTGCGCGGCGGGTACTCGGATCGGGTTGCCGGCCAGCTTCTCCTCGGACAGCCACTCCGGGTCCTGCCCACCGGCCTCGATCAGCGCGTGGATGAACGCATCGCCGTCCGCGTCGTCCACGCCGGGAATCGGGTCCGCGCCGAGGTCGTAGCTGCGCTCGCGCAGCATGCCGAGCAGCTTCACCGCGCTGGCCGGGGTGTCGAGACCGACGGCGTTGCCGACGCGGGAGTGCTTCGTCGGATACGCCGAGAGCACCAGCGCCACCTTGCGCTCGGCGGGTGGGGTGTGGCGCAGCCGCGCGTAGCCGAGCGCGATCCCGGCGACCCGGCTGGCGCGCTCGGCGTCCGGCACATAGCGCGGCAAGCCGTCGTCGTCGGTCTCTTTGAACGAGAACGGCACTGTGATGATCCGGCCGTCGAACTCCGGCACCGCCACCTGCGTGCCCGCGTCCAGCGGCGACACGCCCTCGTCGTTGTCCAGCCAGCTCTCGCGGTCGCTGGTCAGGCAGAGCGCCTGAAGCGTAGGGATGTCCAGGTCGGCCAGCTCGGCGATGTCCCACGACTCGTCGTCACCACCGGCCTGCGCGGCCGATGGCTTGGTGCCACCCGCGGCGAGCACAGTGACCAGCAGCGCGTCGGCCTTGCGCAGCTCGTCGACCATTTCCGGGGCGCGGTTGCGCAGCGTCGCGCAGTAGATCGGCAGCGGCCGCCCACCCGCGTCCTCGATGGCGCGGCACAGCGTCTCGACGAACGCCGTGTTGCCCGCGAAGTGGTGCGCGCGGTAGTAGAGGATCGCGATCGTCGGCGCCGAGCCGAAGGGCTCGTTGGGCTCGTATTCGGTACCGAAGGCGCCCTTGGGCTCGCCTGACTCGCGCTCCAGGTGGCCCCAGTTCGGCTGCTCGGCGGGTGGGTCGAAGCCGTGTCCGGTGAGCAGCAGCGTGTCGGACAGAAACCGGTGTAGCTGGCGGAGGTTCTCCGGCCCGCCGTGGGCGAGGTACAGGTGCGTCTGGGTCGCGATCCCGGCAGGCACGTGCGAGAGCTTCATCAGCTCGGCGTCCGGGCCCTGCTCGCCGCCGAGCACGATCACCGGCACCTCGCTGGCCCGGACGATGTCCAGGCCTTCCTGCCATGCCCGCTCGCTGCCGAGGATGCGCACGACGATCACCTCGGCTCCGTCCATCAACGCGGGCAGTTCGTCCAGCTCGATGCGGGCGGGGTTGGCCAGGCGGTAGTCGGCGCCACTGGCACGGGCCGACAGCAGGTCGGTGTCCGACGTCGACAGCAGCAGGATCACACGCGAGGACTGCTCGCAGGTCTGAGCCATAGGCAGCGAGGACTGCTCGCAGGTCCGAGCCATACGCACTGTGCTCCTCTCCGGGGTCCTCGCCCCGGTTCGCGGGATCGCGTCGGCCGGAGTGTCTGGCTTCCGGTATCACCGGTCACAGTTGCGGGACAGCGCCGGATTCTCACCGGCTTCCTCAGACGCCAACGCGGTTGCTGGTCCGCCAAGCAATCTACCTTGCTCGGCCCAGAGCTCACGCGGGGCGCTGGGTAGTGCCGAGCCGGGGGAACGGCTCGAGGGAAAACACCACCTCCACGGCCACATCGAAGTACTCGGCGATGCGCAATGCGAGGTGCAGGCTGGGGCTGTATTCGCCGCGCTCCAGGTAGCCGATCGTCTGGTAATGCACGCCGAGCGCGTCCACCAGCTGCCGCCGGGAGATACCGCGCTCCGCGCGCAGCATCGCGATGCGGTTGTGGATGACCTCACTCACGACAAGCGCCTCACTGCAGTCGCTGCATGGCTTCGTGCCTGCCTGCCTCAACAGCCGACCCCGACAGCCGACGCGCGACGCGCCTGAGCACCACCGGTGCGATGACGAGTCCGACGACCGCCCACAAGCCGAGAACCCCGACCATCTCCCAGATTCGCCAGCTGCCGCCGAGCTCGGCCGCTGCCGCGTCCGCGGGCAGCAGGGCAGAGCGCATCCCCAGCCCGAGCCAGTACACGGGCAGCACCTGCACGATCGCCTGCACCCAGCCCCACAGCTCCTGCACCGGATAGAAGATTCCTGATGTGCCGAACATGACGATCATCGGCAGCATGCCCCAGGTGCCGATCTTGTTCGGTCCCTTGATCAGCGAACCGACGATCATCCCGATCGGCAGCACCGCCAGCAGGCCGAGCGCGGCGATCCCGATCACGATCAACCACGCCACCGTGCCACGCTCGGCGAGCACCTCGAACAGGAACAGGCTCGGTACCACGATCACCACGAGCAGCGGCAGCGCGCCGAGGCACTGGAACAATGCCTGACCCGCGACGTATCCGGTCATGCCGCCGGGTACCGCCTTGGCTCGCAGCAGCGTGCCGTCTTCCCGCTCGATAGCCAGCGAGTACATCGGGCCGATGTAAGCGCCGAATGCGATGAGCGCGCCGAGAATGCTCGGCAGCACCACCGACGGGTACGGGAGGCCGCTCCAGTCGTCGTGCCGGTTGAGGAACAGGTACAACAGCGTGCCGAGTGCCACGAAGACGTAGAAACCGATGTCCTGCGGACTGCGCAGGCTGTTGGTGAACTCGATCCATCCCCGGGACAGCCCGACCCGGATCGCATGTGTCGTTGGATTCACCGGTCGCTCGCCTCCAGCGAGACGAATGCGTCCGCCGCATCGTCCGGATGGCCGGACTCGTGGCGGTGCACCATCGCCATGTAGGTGTCCTCCAGCGTGGCGCGCTGGATCTCGAGGTCGGCGATCTCGTCGCCGTGCTGCGCGAACAATTCGCGCACGAACGTGGTCGCGTCCGCGGTTGCATGGACGTAGCGCTGCCCGTTCCTGCTCCAGCGCACCTGCGCTTCCCTGGTGACGTTCCTGGTCAGCTCGTCGGCGCTGCCGTCAGCGACGATCCGCCCGCCCGCGAGGATCAGTACCCGGTCGGCGAGCTTCTCTGCCTCGTCCAGGTCGTGCGTGGTGAGCAGGATCGTGGTCTCCTCGAGGTCCGAGAGCCGGTGAACCAAGTCGTGGAACTCGCGGCGGGCGTGTGGATCGAACCCTGCGGTCGGTTCGTCCAGGAAGAGCAACTCGGGTCTGCCGACGATTCCGATGGCGACGTCGAGCCTGCGCCGCTGCCCACCGGACAGGGTGCTGATCTTCGCCGTGGCCTGCTCGTTGAGGCCGACCATCTCGATCAGCTTGTCGACGTCGTAAGGGCGGCTGCGCTTCGGAGTGGAGTAAGGCTCGTAGTAGCGGCCCAGGTTCGCGAGCAGGGTCCGCACCTTCCACCTGGCGTGATCCCGCCAGGACTGCAGGACAACGCCGGTACGTGCACGCCAGCCTTCGCCGCCCATGACTGGATCGACACCGAGCACACTCACCTGACCGGCGGATCGCTTCCGGAACCCCTCGAGAATTTCGATCGTGGTGGTCTTGCCGGCACCATTCGGCCCGAGCAGCACCAGAACCTCGCCGCGCCGGGCGGAAAAATCCACCCCGGCCAGCACTTCGTTGGTGCCGTAGGTCATCCGGAGGTCCCGGACGTCGATCACCGTGTCTTCGCCTGCATGTGTCACTCGTGTCCCCCTCGCTAGCCGGGCGTGATAGTAGACCTGCTATAGGTCGACGTACAAGTATGTAGGTCCACCGGCGCCCTCTACAGTGGCTGGCATGGTGCAGACATCGGGTTCCCGCGCTCGGGTCGATGCGTGTCCTGGCGCGCTGACGACTCACCGTGCGGACGATGGCGAGCTGGCGCGGGTGCGGCTGCCCGGCGGGCGGGTCACCGCGTCTCAGCTGGCGGTGCTGGCCTCCTGCGCCGAGGCCCTTGGTGACGGCACGATGCACCTGACCTCCCGCGCCAACGTCCAGATCCGCGGCGTCTCGGACACCCTTGCCCTGGCGGCGTGGCTGGCCGACGCCGGCCTGCTGCCGTCGGCGACGCACGAGCGGGTCCGCAACGTGGTGGCCTCTCCGGCGTCCGGCCTGGCCGGTGGACTTGTCGACGTCTGGTCGTTGGTCACGGCGCTTGACGACGCGATCTGCGCCCGTCCGCAGCTGGCCGAGCTGCCCGGGCGGTTCTGGTTCGGCCTGGACGACGGACGCGGTGACGTCGGCGGCGCGTTCGACGACCGGGTCGACGTCTGCTGGCGCGCGGTGTCCCGCGACACCGGCGCTCTGCTGCTCGCCGGGGTGGACACCGGGGTACGCGTGCCAGTCACCGACGCCGTCGGCGTCCTGGTCGACGTCGCGGCGGCGTTCGTGCGGTGCCGGGGTGAGGCGTGGCAGGTGCGGGAGCTGGACGAGGCCGGGCGCGCGGAGCTTCTCGCCAACTGCGGTGAAAGTCGCTTTCCCTGCGTTGGGCGCAGTGAAAGCGTCATTCACCGCGCCGAATGCAGTGAAAGCGTCATTCATCTCGGCGCGGTGCGGCAGGACGACGGCCGCCACGCCGTGCACGCGGGCCTCCGCTTCGGGACGGCGACGGCCGCACAGGTGCGGCTGCTCGCCGAGATCGCCGATGAGGCCGTCGTCACACCGTGGCGGTCGGTGCTGCTGCCGGACCTGGACGACGCAGACGCACGTGCCGCCGAACGACGTCTCGCGGACGCCGGAGTGCTGGTCGAGCCGCACGATCCCGCCGCGTCGATCACCGCGTGCATCGGCAGCCAGGGCTGCGCCAAGGCGCTCGCCGACGTCCGTGCCGATGCGACGAACGCCATGTCCGAGCTGGCCGCCGTCGGTGGTGCGCCCGGCGTTGCGGCACACTTCGCAGGCTGCACTCGCCGATGTGGCAGGCCGCCAACCTCGGCCGTCGACGTCCTCGCCGACGGTGACGGCTACCTGGTCGACGGCGACAGGGTAGCGCCGGGGGAGCTGGCGGACGTACTGGCACAGATACGCGCGAAAGGACGCAGGTGACCGACTACCTCACCGACGGTGCGGAGATCTACCGCCGCTCGTTCGCCACGATCAGGGCGGAGGCCGACCTCGACCGGCTGCCCAGCGACGTCGAGCGCGTCGTCGTCCGCATGATCCACTCCTGCGGGATGACCGACCTCGCCGCCGACGTCGCGTTCACATCCGACGTCGTCAAGGCTGGACACGAGGCGCTCCGCGCGGGCGCCCCGATCCTCACCGACGCGAAGATGATCGCCTCTGGCGTCACCCGTCGCAGGCTGCCCGCCGACAACGACGTCGTGTGCACGCTCGCCGACCCGCAGGTGCCCGACCTCGCTGCGCGGCTGGACACCACCCGCAGCGCGGCGGCGCTGGAGCTGTGGCGGGACCGGCTGCCCGGTTCCGTCGTCGCCATCGGCAACGCGCCCACCGCGCTGTTCCGGCTGCTCGAACTGCTGGACGACGGCGTCGGCGCACCTGCGGCGATCATCGGCGTTCCTGTCGGGTTCATCGGCGCGGCTGAGTCCAAGGACGAGCTGGTCACGCGCGCACCGGCGCCCTACCTGGTGGTGCACGGCAGGCGCGGTGGCAGCGCCATGGCCGTGGCCGCACTCAACGCGATCGCACAGGAGGCCGAGCTGTGAGTGAGACTGGCACGCTGTGGGGCGTTGGCCTCGGGCCGGGCGACCCGGAACTGATCACCGTCAAGGCGGCCCGGCTGATCGGCGAAGCCGACGTGATCGCCTACCACTGCGCCCGCCACGGCCGCAGCATCGCCCGGTCGGTCGCCGAACCGTACCTGCGTGGTGACCAGCACGAAGAACGGCTGATGTACCCGGTCACCACCGAGGGCACCAGCCACCCCGGCGGCTACGAAGGCGCCATCCAGGAGTTCTACGAACACGCCGCCAAGCGGCTCGCCGAACACCTCGACGCCGGGCGCGACGTGGTGCTGCTCTGCGAGGGCGACCCGTTCTTCTACGGCTCCTACATGTACATGCACGAACGGCTCTGCGACCGCTACCGTGCCGTCGCCGTGCCCGGCGTGACGTCGGTGAGCGCCGCGTCGGCAGCGCTCGGCAGGCCCCTCGCCCAGCGCGACGAGGTGCTGACCATGCTGCCCGGCACGCTGCCGACTCCGGAGCTGGCGATGCGGCTAGCGGACGCCGATGCCGCCGCCGTAATGAAGCTCGGCCGCACCTTCGGCTCGGTGCGCTCGGCGTTCGAGGAGGCCGGCAAACTCGACGACGCCTACTACGTCGAGCGCGCCACCTGGCACGACACGGCAGGGCCAGGCGCCACCGGCAGAGGCGTGCAGCGGGTGGAGCCGCTGGCCGACGTCGACCCGGAGACGGTGCCGTACTTCTCGCTGGCGCTGCTGGCCAGCCCGGCGTACTCCGCCCGCACGAGCGGCCACGCCCCCGCCGAGCCGCAGGCGTCCGAGGCGCACACCGGCGGGGAGGTCGTCGTCATTGGGCTCGGGCCTGCCGGTCCGGAGTGGCTGACCCCGGAGGCCGCGCAGGCGCTGGCCGACGCCGAGCACCTCGTCGGCTACGGCCCCTACCTCGCGCGGGTGCCGCAGCGGCAGGGCCAGCGGCGGCACAGCTCCGGCAACCGGGTCGAGGCCGACCGCGCCAAGGAGGCGCTGGAACTCGCCCGCGACGGCGCGTCCGTCGCGGTCGTGTCCTCCGGTGATCCCGGCGTGTTCGCCATGGCGTCCGCCGTGCTGGAGCAGGCCGAACAGCCCCGCTGGGCGGACGTCCGGGTGCGGGTGCTGCCCGGCGTCACCGCCGCGCAGGCCGCCGCCTCCCGCGTCGGGGCTCCGCTCGGTCACGACTACTGCGTGTTGTCGCTGTCCGACCGGCTCAAGCCGTGGGAGATCATCGAACGCAGGCTGGACGCCGTCGGTGCGGCGGACCTCGCCGTCGCGCTCTACAACCCGGCCTCACGCAGCAGGAAGACCCAGCTCGCCGCAGCGCGCGATGTCCTGCTGCGGCACCGCGCGGAAACCACGCCGGTCGTGATCGCCAGGGACATCGGCGGCGACGAGGAGTCGGTGACGGTGACGACCCTGGGCGAACTGGATCCCGCCACTGTGGACATGCGATGCCTGCTGATCGTCGGCTCGTCGCGGACCCGCGTCGTCGAACGGGACGGCACCCGCACGGTGTGGACGCCCCGGAGCTACGAATAAGACCCGACGCCTCGCCCCGGCGCGGGCCGGGAGCACCCGTCGCGCCGGTAGGCGAGGCGTCGCCGCGCCATGGCCTGTGAGGGTTAACGCCCGGTCGGCGGCGAGGATGCGGTGGTTCACCGGATCGAGTGGTGCCGGTGGGTCAGCGTTTCCCGTAACGCTCCCGGTGCAGCGCCTCGGTGAGCGGCCTGCGACGTCGCCAGCCGTGCCGCTCCAGGTCGGGCACCCGCTGCAGCTCCCGCACCGGACCGAGGCACAGCCACGCCACCGGCCGCACACCGTCGGGCAGCTCGACCAGGTCGGCCAGGAACTCCTCCCGGTAGAAGCTCACCCAGCCCACGCCAAGGTTCTCTGCCGTCGCGGCCAACCACAGGTTCTGGATCGCCAGGCACACCGAGTACAACCCAGCGTCGGCGATCGCGTGCCTGCCAAGCACTGCCGGTGACCCGCGCTGCGGGTCGTAGGTCACCACGATGCCGAGGCTCGACTCCAGAATGCCCTCGATCTTGATGCGTCGGAACGTCTGGCTGCGCTCGCCGTCGAGCTGGGACTCGAACACCTCCCGCTCGCCGAGCACGTGTTCCCGAAACCGGGCACGGGCCTCGGTATCGGACACCAGCACAAAGTCCCACGGCTGCGACATCCCCACGCTGGGCGCCGTGTGGGCCGCGCCGAGCACCCGCATGAGCACGTCGTCGTCGATCGGCTCACCACTGAACTCGGCGCGCACGTCGCGCCTGCGCTCCAGCACGCGATAGAAGGCGTCCAGCTCGGGGTCGAGGCCGCTGTCCAGGCCGTGCTCGATCATGCCACCTCCAGCGCCCAGCGCAGGGCGTCGTCGACGTCGGACACCGTGGGTGCGCCCGGCCCGGGCGGCCTGCGCACGATGACCGAGGGGACGCCGTGCCGCGCGGCCGCGTCGAGCTTCGCGGCCGTCATGTCGCCGCCGCTGTCCTTGGTCACCAGGACGTCGATGCGGTGGGTGCGCAGCAGGTCGAGCTCGCGGTCCACTGTGTACGGGCCACGGTCAAGCAGCAGCTCGTGGTGCCGGGGCAGCGGCCCCTCCGGCTGATCGACGCAGCGGATCAGGAACCACACCGTGTCGACGTCGGCGAACGCGGCGAGGCCCTGCCTGCCACTGGTCAGGAACGCCCGCTCGCCAAGGCCGGGCAGCAACTCCGCCGCGTCGTCGAGGCTGTCCACCCAGCGCCAGTCCGCGCCGTCCGGCTGGCTCCAGCCGGGACGCTCCAGCCGCAGCAGCGGCACCCCGACGTGCGCGGTCGCGGCGACTGCCGACTCGCTGATCCGCGCCGCGAACGGATGCGTCGCGTCCACCACCGCCCGCACGTCGTGCTCGGCCAGCCACGCCGCGAGACCGTCCGGGCCGCCGAAGCCGCCGAGCCTGACTTCGCCCTCCGGCAGCCGCGGCCGCGCCACCCTGCCCGCCAGCGAGGACACCACCGCGACGCCGCGCGCGTGCAGGGCGGCCGCCAGCGCGCGGGACTCGGACGTGCCACCGAGGATCAAGACCTGATAACGCACACTGGACACACTATGCGAGAGCAGCTCCGCTACGGCTGGACCACGGGTGCGTGTGCGACGGCCGCCACCACGGCGGCCTACACCGCGCTGCTCACCGGCGAGTTCCCCGATCCGGTCGAGGTGCTGCTCCCCAAGGGCAAACGCCCGACGTTCGCGCTGGCCATCGAGCACCTCGACGGCGACGCCGCCAGCGCAGGGGTGATCAAGGACGCAGGCGACGACCCCGACGTCACCCACGGCGCGCTGATCGTGTCGACCGTGCGCCGGGGCGAACCGGGCAGCGGTGTGACGTTCGCCGCCGGGAACGGGGTGGGCACCGTCACCCGGCCAGGGCTGCCGCTCGACGTCGGAGAGCCCGCGATCAACCCGGTGCCGCGCAGGCTGATGTGGGAGGCGGTCGAACGGGTCGCCGCCGAACACGACGTGCCCGCCGACGTCGCGGTAGAGATCTCCATCCCGGACGGCGAGGAGCTGGCCCGGCACACCTGGAATCCGAGGCTGGGCATCCTCGGCGGGCTCTCTGTGCTCGGCACCACCGGGGTAGTGGTGCCGTACTCCTGCTCGGCGTGGATCGACAGCATCCGACGCGGCGTGGACGTCGCCCGCGCGATGGGACACCAGCACGTCGCCGGCGCGGTGGGCAGCACGTCGGAGCAGGTGGTCGCCGAGCTGTACGGGCTGGGGGAGAGCGCACTGCTCGATATGGGCGACTTCGCGGGCGCGGTGCTCAAGTACGTCCGGCAGCACCCGGTGTCGAGGCTGTCCATCGCGGGCGGGTTCGCCAAGATGTCCAAGCTCGCGGCGGGCTACCTCGACCTGCACTCCAAGCGATCCCAGGTCGACCTCGGGCTGCTGGCGGAGCTGGCAAGGGAGGCAGGGCACGAGCGGCTGGCGGAGGAGATCGCGACGGCGAACTCGGCGCTGCACGCGCTGGAGCTGGCCGAAGCCGACGGGCTGGCTCTGGGCGAGCTGGTCGCCGAACGCGCCAGGCGGGCGGCGGCCGACGTGCTTGGCGACGCCCCCGTCGACGTCGACATCGTGGTCATCGACCGAGCAGGCCGCATCGTCGGTCGCGCGCCCCGGGTGTGACTGCCGTCAGTCCAGCACGTCCTCGATCGTTCGTGCCGTGGCGGCGCGCTGGATCCATGCGTCGAGCTGGTCCAGGTCGGTGCACGCCGTGATGCGGGCCTTGGCGTCCTCGGGCACCGCGACCTCGCGGGCATCCAGCACGGACAGCAGCGCGCGCACCTCGCCGCTGGCCTCGCCCTTGGCTTGGCCTTCCGCCATGCCCTGGCCGAAGTATTTGCGCGCGAAGTCGCTCTGGTACTCGTACTTCCTGGTCAGCATCAGATCCTCCAGATGGTGTCGTGCCGCTTCCGGGAGCGCCGCGAGCACGACGTCATGATAAAGCGTGGCATGGTCTTCATCGACATGTTCCAGCGCCGCGATGAGGGCGCGGAACACCTTGCCCCGGTCCGGGTGAGTGCCGTGCGCCATCGCCGAGAGCACGACTAGCTCCGGCGGGCGCGGCGCCTCGTCGGCGTCGGTGACCACCGGAACCTTGTCCGGACACCGCCTTGCCGCCGCGGGTGAGCACGACGACGGCGTCCGCCCGGTACTCGGTCGGCGCCAGGTCTGTCAGGTCACCTGAGTCGAGCCGCGCCTGCTCGAAGCGTGGCACGCTGACGCCCAGCGGCTGGGTGAGCAGTTCGGCGGCCAGCTCCGGGCGGTTGCGGAAGAGTTCGACGAGGGCTTCGTGGGTGGTCGAGGGCACGCCGCGACGTTAGGGCGTGACGCCGACGAAACCGAGCCAGCGGCCAGAATTGCCCCCACGAATGGACCACTCGCACGTCAGCGCGCCCGCGTCACAGCGAGCGGGGCTGCGTGCCGCGCTCCCGGTCGGCGGAGTAGAGGAAGCTGTCGGGGAACGACTCCGCTGCCAACACCCTGCCGACGAAGATCGTCGCGGCTCGGGTGATGTCCGCCTCGCGCACCAGGCCCGCGATGGCATCCAGCGTGCCCCGGACGACCTTCTCGGTCGGCTGGCTGGCGTTGGCGACCACCGCGACCGGGCAGTCCGCGCCGTAGTGCGGCAGCAGCTCCTCGACGACCTGCTCGATCCGCCCGATCGCCAGGTGTAGTGCCAGCGTGGCGCCGCTGGCCGCGAACGTCGTCAGGTTCTCGCCCTCCGGCATGCTGGTCGAGCGCGCCTGCGCGCGGGTGATCACCAGGCTCTGCCCAACGGTGGGCACCGTCAGCTCGCGCCCCAGTGTCGCGGCTGCCGCGGAGAACGCGGGCACACCCGGCGTCACCTGGTACGGCACGCCCTTGGCGTCCAGCCGACGCATCTGCTCCGCCATCGCGCTGTAGACGGCGGGATCCCCGGAGCACAGCCGCGCGACGTCCTGGCCCTGCGTGGACGCGGCGACCAGCTCCGCGATGATCTCGTCCAGCGTCAGCGTCGCCGTGTCGACCGTGCGCGCGCCCGCCGGGCAGTGGGCCAGCAGGTCGGTCGGGGTGAGGCTGCCGGGGTAGAGGCACACCGGGCAGCGGGCAAGCAGGTCTCTGCCGCGCACGGTGATCAGATCGGCCGCGCCGGGACCAGCACCGATGAAGTGCACGGTCCCGGTTGGCTGCTCCTTATCGTCCGCTGTCACGCCCACCATCGTCCCCCAACCGTCCGGGACGGCCAGCAGGGGTCAGACCGGACGCCGTGGCTGTGCCCAGCCGAAGGTCAGCTCGACGGCGCGTTGCCAGTTCGCGTACTCCGCCGCCCTCCGGCTCGCGTCCAGCTGCGGCAGCCACCGCGCGGCCAGGTGCCAGTTGCGTCGCAGTCCCTCCAGGTCAGGCCAGAACCCGACGCCGAGACCCGCCGCATAGGCTGCCCCGAGCGACACGGTCTCCGCCACGATCGGCCGCATCACGGGGAGGTCGAGCACATCGGCGATGAACTGCATCAGCAGATGGTCGGCCGTCATGCCACCGTCGACGCGCAGCGTGGACGCCGTAAGCCCGGAGTCGGCGTTCATCGCGTCGACCACCTCGCGGGTCTGCCAGCCGGTCGCCTCGAGCACCGCCCGCGCCAGGTGTCCCTTGGTGATGTACGACGTCAGCCCGACGATGATGCCGCGCGCCTCGCTGTGCCAGTGGGGCGCGAACAACCCGGAGAACGCGGGCACGATGTAACAGCCGCCGTTGTCCTGGACCGTTCGCGCCAGGGTCTCGATCTCCGGCGCGCTGCTGATCAGCCCGAGGCTGTCGCGGAACCACTGCACCAGCGACCCGGTCACCGCGATCGGCCCCTCCAGCGCGTACACGGCGGGCTCGCCGCCAAGCTGGTAGCCGATCGTGGTGAGCAGGCCGTGGGTGGAGCGGACCAGCTCGCGGCCGGTGTTCATCAGCAGGAAGCTGCCGGTGCCGTAGGTGCACTTGGTCTCGCCGCGCGCGAAGCAGGTCTGGCCGAACAGCGCGGCGTGCTGGTCACCTAGGGCAGCGGCGATCCGCAGTCCAGGCACCACCCGTTTGGTATGCCCGAAGTCCGCTGTTGACGGCTGGATCTCCGGCAGCATCCGTTTCGGAATGTCGAAAAAGGACAGCAGCTCGTCGTCCCACGCCAGGGTGGCGAGGTTCATCAGCAGCGTGCGGCTGGCGTTGGTGACGTCGGTGAGGTGCAGCCCGCCGTCGATACCTCCGGTGAGGTTCCAGATCAGCCAGGTCTCCATGGTGCCGAACAGCACGTCGCCCCGCTCGGCTCGATCCCGCAGCCCCGGCACCGAGTCCAGCAGCCACCGCAGCCGGGGCGCTGCGAAGTACGTCGCCAGCGGCAGCCCGCAGCGGTCGCGCACGGTGTCCGCATCCGGCTTGCGCTCGAACTCCCGCACCAGTTCCTCGGTGCGGACGTCCTGCCACACGATCGCGCGGCCGACCGGCGTCCCCGTGCGGCGGTCCCACACCACGGTGGTCTCCCGCTGGTTCGCGATCCCCAGCGCCATCACCTGGTCAGCCGAGATCCCGGCGTCGGCAAGCGCGCGGGGCACGATCCGGTCGACGTTGCGCCAGATCTCGACGGCGTCCTGCTCAACCCAGCCCGGCTGCGGGAAGTACTGCTGCTGCTCGCGCTGCGCCACCGACACCAGCCGGGCGCGCTGGTCGAACAGGATGCACCTGGTCGATGTGGTGCCCTGATCGATCGACATCACATAGCGTTGCGTCATCGCGTGTCCCTCCCCATTACGTGACATCCTGGCGCGGCGCGCCGGGGCTGTCAGCGGCCCGCTCCGAGATCGCGGGACACGGCTCGTGCGGCGTTGCGGACAAGCGTGACCAGTTCGGGCCTCGGTCGCAGCCGTCCGTCGCAGAGTCGGTCCGCCGCGCCGGTGATGCCGATCGCGCCGACGACGAGGCCGCCGTAGGAGCGGATGGGTGCGGCGATGCCCGCCTCGCCCGGCATGAACTCCTCGGCCTCTCCTGCCCAGCCGTTCTCCCTGACCTGCGCCAGAGCGCGGCTGAGCGCCGCCGCGTTGACGACGGTGCGCCGGGTGAGCGACGGCAGGTCGGACCGCTGCGCCGAGGCGGCGAGGTCGGCGTCGTAGGCGAGCAGCACCTTGCCGAGCGCGGTCGCGTGCAGCGGCAGCAGCGTGCCGACGTCGAGGGTTTGCAGCGTGTCGTCCGGCCGGAAGACGTGGTGCACCACAAGGGCGTTGCCCTCAAGCGGGGTGCCGATCCGGACCGCCTCGCCGCTGCGTGCGGCAAGTGCGTCCGCCCAGTTGATCGCGCGGGAGCGGAGTTCGTTGACGTCGAGGTAGCTGGTGCCGAGGTGCAGCAGCGCGGCGCCGAGCTGGTACTTGCCGGTCGCGGCGTCCTGCTCGACGAAGCCGACGCCGTGCAGCGTGCGCAGGATGCCGTGCGCGGTGCCCTTGGCGAGGTCGAGCGACGCGGCGATCTCGCCGACGCCGAGCCGCCCAGAACCACGCGCGAGCAGCCGCAGGATGGCGGCTGCTCGTTCGATGGCTTGGACCGGGCCCGGCATGCAGGGAAAGGTATCCGCGAAAGGGCATATCCATATCGATGCAGTACCTTCGCCAGGACCGGTGCCCGTGCCGCAGCAACCGGTGCCGACGGGATTGATCAAACACGACATGTTGTGGTCGCTGCACTGATATGGATATCCACTTCCGCGAATTCGTGATTCGACAATGTCGAACGCCGGATGACGACGGTGTGAACCGCCTGGCCATACCGGTGAGCTGGGTCATAGTTACCTCCACGATCGAGGGACGGTAGTGACGCTGGCTCGCCCCAGCCAGAGCGGGCGTTCAGCATTGTCGAACGCGCGTTGTAGAGCACCCCGGAAGGCCTCCGTACCGTCTGAGCGCATCGCAGACCTGCAATGGATGGAGGAGACATGGATCTCGGTACGGTGTTCCTGAGCGAGGTGCTCGGTACCGGCATGCTGATCCTGCTTGGTTCCGGAGTGGTCGCCAACGTGTTGCTGACCAAGTCCAAGGGCTTCGACGGTGGCTGGTTGTTGATCAACTTCGGCTGGGGGCTCGCGGTGCTGGCAGGGGTGTTCGTGGCGTACAAGTCGGGCGGCCATATCAACCCAGCCGTCACGTTCGGGATCCTGGTGAGCGGCGCGGAGGAGTACGCCGCCGGTGTCGCCATCAGCGCGGCATCGACCGTGGTCTACCTCGCGGGCCAGATGGTCGGCGCGTTCCTGGGGGCGTGCACCGCCTTTCTCGCCTACAAGAACCACTTCGACGCCGACGAGGACGAGGCCAAGAAGCTCGCGGTGTTCTCGACAGGACCGGCGATCCGCCACTTCCGGTGGAATTTCGTCACCGAGGTGATCGGGACGTTCGTGCTGGTCATCGTGGTGCTGTCGTTTGCGGGCACGCCGCACGGCCTCGGCCCTGCCGCCGTCGCGCTGCTCGTCGTCGGTATCGGCGCCTCGCTCGGCGGCCCCACCGGCTACGCCATTAACCCCGCGCGTGACCTCGGCCCCCGCATCGCCCACGCGGTGCTGCCGACGCAGTACAAGGGCGCGGTTCCCGCCGCCGCTCCCGCCGCCGTCGGCGCGTCCGCAGGCCCCGGCACGGCGCAGGAGCCCGCGCGCAAGAAGGACTCTGACTGGGGTTACTCCTGGATCCCGGTGCTCGGCCCGCTGGTCGGCGGCGGCCTTGCCGGGCTGGCATCCCAACTGCTGTTCTGATCCCGCCCGCATCACTTGAGAGGACGACCATGAGCGACTACATCGGCGCGATCGACCAGGGCACGACGAGCACCCGCTTCATGGTGTTCGACCACGGCGGCAACGAGATCGCCCGCCATCAACTCGAACACGACCAGATCCTGCCGCAGGCGGGCTGGGTCGAGCACAATCCCACCGAGATCTGGGAGCGCACCCGCGCGGTCATCCAGAGCACCCTCACCAAGGCGAGCCTGACCGCGAGCGACCTCGGCGCCGTCGGTGTCACCAACCAGCGCGAGACGACCGTGGTGTGGAACCGGCGCACCGGGCGGCCGTACTGCAACGCGATCGTGTGGCAGGACACCCGCACCGACCGCATCGCCGCGGATCTGGAGCGCGACGGCCACGGCGAGACCATCCGCCGCAAGGCTGGGCTCCCGCCGGCGACGTACTTCTCCGGCGGCAAATTGCGCTGGATCTTCGACAACGTGCCCGGTGTCGCCGAGGAGGCCGAACGCGGTAATGCGTTGTTCGGCACCACCGACTCGTGGCTGCTGTGGAACCTCACCGGCGGCGTCGACGGCGGGGCGCACGTCACCGACGTCACCAACGCCAGCCGCACCATGCTGATGAACCTGGAGACCTGCGACTGGGACGACGAGCTGCTGTCGATCTTCGGTGTGCCGCGCGCGATGCTGCCGCGCATCCTGCCGTCGTCCAATCCGGAGTTCTTCGGCCGCACCCGTGCCGACGGGCCGTTCGGCGGCGACATCCCGCTCACCGGAATCCTCGGCGACCAGCAGGCCGCCACTGTGGGGCAGGTGTGCTTCCGGCCGGGCGAGGCCAAGAACACCTACGGCACTGGCAACTTCCTGCTGCTCAACACCGGCAACGAGATCGTGCGCTCGGAGCACGGCCTGCTCACCACGGTCTGCTACCAGTTCGGTGACTCGAAGCCGACCTACGCCCTTGAGGGCTCCATCGCGGTCACCGGCTCCGCGGTGCAGTGGCTGCGCGACCAGCTCGGCATCATCTCCGGCGCCGAGCAGAGCGAGTCGCTTGCCGGCCAGGTCACCGACAACGGCGGGGTGTACTTCGTTCCGGCGTTCTCCGGGCTGTTCGCGCCGTACTGGCGGTCCGACGCACGCGGCGCGATCGTCGGGCTGTCCCGCTACAGCACTAACGCGCACGTCGCGCGGGCCACGCTGGAGTCCATCTGCTACCAGACCCGCGACGTCGTCGACGCGATGCAGGCCGACTCCGGCGTCACCCTCGACGTGCTGCGGGTGGACGGCGGCGTGACCGCCAACAGCCTGTGCATGCAGTTGCAGGCCGACATCCTCGGCGTGCCGGTTTCGCGGCCGGTGGTCGCGGAGACCACCGCGCTCGGCGCCGCCTATGCGGCGGGTCTGGCGGTCGGGTTCTGGCGCACCACCGATGAGCTGGAGCGGAACTGGAACGAGGACGTCCGCTGGCAGCCCACCTGGAGCGAGGAGCAGCGCGAGCGTGGCCACGCCCGCTGGAAGAAGGCCGTCGAACGCACCCTCGACTGGATCGACGTGGACGAGTAGCCCTGCCCGCTTGATCAGACAAGGAGAATAATGTCCGCACGACTGGACCCTGTCTATCGCGCCTCGGCGCTGCACACCCTCGGTGAGGACGAGATCGACGTCCTGGTGGTCGGCGGCGGCGTCGTCGGCGCGGGCGCCGCCCTCGACGCCGCGTCGCGCGGTCTGTCGGTCACGCTGGTCGAGGCGCGCGACTGGGCCGCGGGGACGTCCAGCCGCTCCAGCAAGCTCATCCACGGCGGGCTGCGCTACCTGGAGCAACGTGACTTCGCCCTGGTGCGGGAGGCGCTGAAGGAACGCGGCCTGCTGCTGCACCGGCTGGCACCGCACCTGGTGCACCCGGTGCCGTTCCTGTTCCCGCTGCGGCACCGGGTGTGGGAGCGGGCCTACGTCGGCGCGGGCGTCGCGCTCTACGACACGCTCGGTGGGGCGCGTGCTCTGCCCGCGCACCGGCACCTGTCCCGGCGTGCGGCGCTGGACCTCGCGCCTTCGCTGGACCCGGACGCGTTGACCGGGGCGATCCGCTACTACGACGCCCAGGTTGACGATGCCCGGCACACCATGATGCTGGCCCGCACCGCCGCGCAGCACGGCGCGACGGTGCTGACGCGCACGAAGGTCGTCGGGCTGCTGCGCGACGGCGCGCGGGTGGTGGGCGCCAGGGTGGTCGACGTCGAGTCCGGCGCGGAGTACGCGGTCCGCGCCCGGCGGGTCATCAGCGCGACCGGGGTGTGGACCGACGAGATGAACGAGCTCACCGGGGTGCCCAGCCCGTTCCGGGTGCGGATGTCCAAGGGCGTGCACCTGTTGGTGCCGCGCGAGCGCATCCAGCTGGAGACGGGTCTGATCACCACCACCGAGAAGAGCGTGTTGTTCGTCATCCCGTGGGGCGAGCACTGGATCATCGGCACCACCGACACCGAGTGGGCGTTGGACCGCGACCACCCCGCCGCGAGCCGGTCCGATGTGGACTATCTGCTCGCGCGGGTCAACGCCGTGCTGCGCGAGCCGCTCACCACGGACGACGTCGACGGTGTCTACGCGGGACTCCGGCCGCTGCTTTCTGGCCAGTCGGACGACACGGCGCAGCTCTCTCGCGAGCACGCGGTAGCCGAGCCTGCGCCGGGGCTGTTCGTCATTGCGGGTGGCAAGTACACCACGTACCGGGTGATGGCCGCCGACGTCGTGGACGCCGCCGCGCGCGGGCTGGGTCGTGCGGTGGCGCCGTCGGTGACCGAGCACCTGCCGGTCCTTGGCGCGGTCGGCTACCACGAGCTGCGCGACGACCGGGAGAGCGTGGCGCAGCGTCAGGGACTTTCGATGTCCACAGTGGAACGGCTGCTCGGCCGCTACGGCTCTGCGGTCACCGACCTGTTCGGACTGATCGAGCGCGACCCCGGCCTCGCGAAGCCGATTCCCGGCGCCGAGAGCTACCTCAAGGTGGAGGCCGTCTACGCCGTCACCCACGAGGGCGCGCTGCATCTCGACGACGTCCTCACGCGGCGGACGCGGATCTCGATCGAGGCACCTGATCGGGGGTTGACCGCCGCGGCGGAGGTCGGCCACCTGGTCGCACCGCACCTGGGCTGGGGGTCCGGTGCGGTGCGCCGGGAGGTGGCCTGCTACCGCGATCGGGTGCACGCCGAACGCTCCGCGCAGGACGCTGTCGACGACGACGCCGCCAACGCCGCCCGCCTCGCGGCCCCGGACGTCGTCGCGGCGACGTAGGTGCGGATCACGGGACGGAACCGTGGCGCCGAACGGGGCGTTCGGCTCGCAATGTGCACCGAACGCCCCGTTCGGCCCGCCACGAAGGGTCTAAGGTCGGGGACGTGACTGAGCCCCGCTGGTGCTACCTGACCGATATGGACGGCGTGCTGGTGCGCGAGGAACACCTCGTGCCCGGTGCTGACGAGTTTCTGTCCGAATTGCGCGGTAACGGGACGCCGTTCCTCGTGTTGACCAACAACTCGATCTACACGCCCCGTGACCTGCGGGCGCGGCTGCTGCGCACCGGCCTTGACGTGCCCGAGGAGTCGATCTGGACGTCGGCGCTGGCCACCGCGCAGTTCCTCGATTCGCAACGCCCGAACGGCTCGGCGTTCGTGATTGGGGAGGCCGGTTTGACGACGGCGCTGCATGCGGCCGGGTACGTGATGACCGACTCCGACCCGGACTACGTCGTGCTCGGCGAGACGCGGACGTACAGCTTCACCGCCATCACCAAGGCGGTGCGGCTGATCGAGGGCGGTGCGCGGTTCATCGCCACCAACCCTGACCCCACCGGCCCCAGCGCGGAGGGCTCGCTGCCCGCGACGGGGTCGGTGGCTGCGCTGATCGAGCGGGCGACCGGCGTGAAGCCGTACTTCGTGGGCAAGCCGAACCCGCTGATGATGCGCTCCGCGCTGAACAGCCTCGGCGCGCATTCGGAAAGCACGGTGATGATCGGTGACCGGATGGACACCGACGTCCATGCCGGGGTGGAGGCCGGGTTGCAGACCGTGCTGGTGCTGTCCGGGATCTCGACCGCGGAGTCCGCAGGGCGGTATCCGTACCGCCCGACGTTGATCCTCGACTCCGTGGCGGACCTCCTCGGCCGGACGAAGGACCCGTTCGACGGCACGTAGCCCGCGAGTTCCGTGGTGTGGTGGCGCGTGTCCCGCGTTGTGGGTGCGCGTTCAGAATTCTCGTGCGGCGTGTTTCGGGGTTCGTGCCGTGAGTCTGCCTTCCCGGCGTTCGACTTGCGGTGAAGATGCGACTCGATCACGCGGAGGTGCAAGTCGCCCGTCTGAAAGTGCAACTCGCGCTCACGAACGTGCAACTCCCGCTCACGAACGTGCGACTCGCGCGGCTGGGCGTGCGACTCGCGGGACGGGGCGCCGGGCGTTACCGCACGAGGCTCCACTGCGTCACCGTGCGGGCGGGCTGCCAGCCGGTGAAGCTGCCCAGGCCCGAGGCGTGCTCGACGGCGATGCGTGTCAGCTCGCCGCCGTGCTCCTGGTACGCAGCCGCCAGGGCCGCCTCGGACTCCAGCGTCACGCCGTGCGCCACAAGCCGCCCACCCGGCGCGAGTCGCTGGACACAGCTAGCCAGCAAGCCGGGCACGCTCACGCCGCCGCCGACGAAGATCGCGTCCGGTGTCTCGTCGCGGTCCAGCACGTCCGGTGCCGCCCCGACGACGACCCCCAGCTCCGGCACGCCGAGCCGTTCGGCGTTCCGCGTGATCCGGGCTGCCCGGTCGGGATCGCGTTCGAACGCGACCGCCCTGGTCGACGGGTGCGTGCGCAGCCATTCGATCGCGACACTGCCCGCGCCTGCCCCGATGTCCCACAGCAGTTGCCCAGGCATGGGCGCCAGCCGGGCGAGCGCGCTGGCGCGGAGGTCGCGCTTGGTGAGCTGGCCGTCGTGCTCGAAGGCGTCGTCGGGCAGGCCAGCCACCAGGGGCAGCATCGGCGTACCGGGATCGCCGTGGCATTCGATCGCGAGGACGTTCAGTGGCGAGCTGTCGCCGTCCGGCCAGGCCCTGGCGGTGCCGTCGGTGCGAGACTCGTCGTCCGCGCCGAGGTTGGCCAGCACCGTCAACGTACTCGCGCCGTAGCCGCGTGCGGTCAGCAGGGCGGCGACCCGTCCGGGCGTCGTGCCGTCCGACGACAGCACGAGCAGTCGCGCGCCGGGTGCCAGCGCGCGGGCGACGCGGTGGACGTTGCGGCCGACGGCGCTGATCACCTCGGTCTCCTCGAACGACCAGCCAAGCCGCGCCCGCGCCAGCGTGACCGACGACACCGCGGGCATCACGCGCACCCGCGACGCGCCGAGCCTGCGGATCAACGTGGTGCCGATCCCGGACAACAGCGGATCGCCGCTGGCCAGCACGCACACCCGCCGTTCGGCGTGCTCGGTGAGCAGCGTGTCGAGCTGGGGGAGCAGTGGACTCGGCCACGGCACCCGCTTGGCTCCGGAGTCCGGAATCAGCGCGAGCTGCCGTTCGCTGCCCAGCAGCACCTCGGCCTCGGACACGGCCATGCGCGCGGGTGCGGACAGCCCGTCCCAGCCGTCCGCGCCGATGCCCACGACGTCGATCACGCCGCGTTCCGCTGAAGCCACGTACGCACGGTATCCGAGCGCGCGGTGGGTGCCACGAAGGGCATCTTGCTGGCGCCAGACGTCAGCAAGATGCCCTTAGTGACACCACACGCACCCGCGTCCGCACCGCCATGTGGGATGATGTTGCGTCGACGGCTGCCGAGGAACCCGGTGCGAGTCCGGGGCGGTCCCGCCACTGTCACCTGCCGTGCGCAGGGAGCCAGAACGTCGGTGGTCGTTGCCCGTGCCGGGGCTTTCCCGGACGGGCGAGGCTGAAGCGGACGTGGACATCCGCTGATAGCGAAGGAGCCTATGTGCGACCGTTCCCCTTCACCGCCGTCGTCGGCATGGCCGACCTGCGCCTCGCGCTCGTGCTCTCCGCCGTTTCCCCTGCGGTGGGTGGCGTGCTGGTGCGCGGCGAGAAAGGCACCGCGAAGTCGACCATGGTCCGGGCGCTCGCCGGGCTGTTGCCCGGCGTGGACGCCGTCGACGCCTGCCGGTTCTCCTGCGACCCGGCCGCGCCCGACCCGGCCTGCCCCGACGGTTCCCACCCTGATGGCGCGGCATCGCACCACCGCCCGGCGCGCCTGGTGGAGCTCCCGGTCGGCGCTGCTGAGGACCGGGTGGTCGGCTCGCTGAACCTGGAACGCGCACTCGGCGAGGGCGTCACCGACTACCAGCCCGGCCTGCTCGCGTCCGCGCACCGAGGGCTGCTCTACGTCGACGAGGTCAACCTCCTGCACGACCACCTGGTCGACGTCTTGCTCGACGCGGCCGCCATGGGCAGGGCGACGGTGGAGCGCGAGGGCGTGTCCGTCTCACACGCCGCCCGGTTCGTGCTGATCGGCACCATGAACCCCGAGGAGGGCGAGCTGCGCCCGCAGTTGCTGGACCGGTTCGGCCTCACGGTCGAGGTCGCCAGCAGCCGCGACGCCGCCGAGCGCGTCGAGGTCGTCAAGCGCCGCATGGCTTACGAAGCCGACCCGGACGGCTTCGCCGCGCACTACGCCGACGACGAGTCCGCGCTCGCCGCCCGCATTGCCGAAGCGCAGCGGCTGCTGCCGTCTGTCACGCTGTCCGACGACGCGCTGCTGCAGATCGCGGAGGTCTGCGCCGCGTTCGAGGTCGACGGCATGCGCGCCGACATTGTCACCGCCCGCACCGCCGTCGCACACGCCGCATGGGCGGGCCGCACCGACGTGACCACCGACGACGTCCGGGTCGCCGCCCGGCTCGCGCTGCCGCACCGCCGCAGGCGCAACCCGTTCGACGCGCCCGGCATCGACGATGAGCAGCTCGACCAGGCCCTCAACAGCCACGACAACCAGGCGGACGGGCCCGACGGCCCCGATGACGACGGCCCCGGCTCCGGATCGGCACCCCCGCAGCAGGAGCCAAGCCCGAACGGCAACGGCCTAGGCGGCGCCCAGGGCACCGGAGACACCGAGGACACCGATGGCCAGCGGGAACGCACCGTCGGCGCGGGCAGCCCGTACCGGGCGCGGCTGCTGTCCCTCTCCGGCAACGGCGCCGGGGAGCTGGGCAAACGCTCCCGCGCCATCACCGAGGCCGGCCGCACCGTCGGCGTGCTGCCGTCCGGGGTGCGCTCCGGTTCCGCGCACCTCGTCGCGACCCTGCACGCCGCCGCCCCGCACCAGGCCGCACGAGGGGCGCTCGGCGGCAGGCCCCGCATCGAGGCGCGCGACCTGCGCTACGCACTGCGGGAGGGCCGCGAGGGCAACCTGGTGCTGTTCTGCGTCGACGCCTCAGGCTCCATGGGCGCCCGCGAGCGGATGCGCGAGGTCAAGTCCGCCGTGCTGTCGCTGCTGCTTGACGCCTACCAGCGCCGCGACAAGGTCGGCCTTGTCACCTTCCGTCGGGGCGAGGCCGAGCTCGTGCTGCCCCCGACGTCGAGCGTCGACGCCGCTGCGGCGCGGCTGGAGGCGCTGCCGACCGGCGGCAGGACCCCGCTGGCCGAAGGGCTCCTGAAATCCGCAGACGCGTTGCGCGTCGAGGCGCTGCGGGACCCGAAGCGCAGGCCGCTGCTGGTCGTCGTCACGGACGGCAGGGCGACCCACGGCCCCGACCCGGTCGCACGCTCGCACGCCGCAGCCGGACTGCTCGCCGGTAACGGCATCGCCAGCGTCGTCATGGACTGCGAGACCGGCAGGATGCGGCTCGGACTCGCGGCCGAGCTGGCGCAGCGGCTCGGCGGTGAGCACGTGCCGCTCGGTGAGGTCGCCGCCGACACCCTCGCGGGAGAGGTCCGGGTCCGCACAGTGGGCACAAGGGGGAGGGCAGCCTGATGCCGAAAGGACAGCCAGACGTCGTCCCCAACGATGGCCTGACCACCCGGCAGCGCCGCAACCGGCCGATCTTCGCCATCCACACCGGCTCGATGAAGGGCAAGTCGACCGCCGCGTTCGGCATGGCGATGCGGGCGTGGAACCAGGGCTGGTCGATCGGGGTGTTCCAGTTCGTCAAGTCGGCTAAGTGGCGGGTCGGCGAGGAGTCGGCGCTGCGCGCGCTCGGCGAGGTGCACGAGAACACCGGCCAGGGCGGGCCGGTCGAGTGGCACAAGATGGGCGCGGGCTGGAGCTGGTCCCGCAAGCAGGGCACCGAGCAGGACCACGCCGCCGACGCGCGTGAGGGCTGGGAGGAGATCAAGCGCAGGCTGGCCGCCAAGCAACACGACTTCTACGTGCTCGACGAGTTCAGCTACCCGCTGCACTGGGGCTGGGTCGACACGGACGAAGTTGTTGACGTGATCCGAAGCCGGGAAGGCCGCCAGCACGTCGTGATCACCGGCCGCAACGCCCCGCAGGCGCTGATCGACGCCGCCGACCTCGTTGTGGAGATGACCAAGGTCAAACACCCCATGGACACCGGGCAGAAGGGCCAGCGGGGGATCGAGTGGTGACGTCGTATGCCCAGCGGGTGCCCCGGTTGGTGATCGCGGCGCCCGCGTCCGGCAACGGCAAGACCACCGTCGCGACCGGGCTGATGGCCGCATTACGTGCGGCCGGACTCACCGTGTCGGGCCACAAGGTCGGCCCCGACTACATCGACCCGAGCTACCATGCGCTCGCCACCGGGCGTCCCGGCCGCAACCTCGACCCGTACCTGCAGGCCGAAGAGCGGGTGGTGCCGCTGTTCCTGCATGGCGCGGCCGGGGCGGACATCGCCGTCGTCGAGGGCGTCATGGGACTGTTCGACGGCGCGCTCGGCAGCGACGGCTTCGCCTCGACCGCGCACGTGGCGCGGCTGATCGAGGCGCCGGTGGTGCTGGTCGTCGACGCCAGCGCGGCAGGCCGCAGCGCCGCCGCGATGGTGCACGGCTTCGCCACCTACGACCGGTCGGTGACGCTGGCCGGGGTGATCCTGAACAAGGTCGGCTCGCCGCGGCACGAGACCGAGCTGCGCTCGGCCATCGAAGGGCTCGGCGTCCCGGTGCTGGGCGCGCTGCACCGCACCGAGGGCATCCACGCGCCGAGCAGGCACCTCGGGCTGGTGCCGGTCGGCGAGCGGGAGACCGAGGCCACCGCGATGCTGGCACGGCTCAGGGCGTGGGTGACAGAAGGCGTCGACCTGGAGGCGGTGCGCCGGGTGGCCGCCGCGGCGCCACACTTGCTCGGCGTGCCGTGGGATCCGGCGACGGCGCTTGGCGCCGCCGAGCCGCGCGGGTCGGTGGTCGCCGCAGCGGGCGGCCGGGCGTTCACCTTCCGCTACGCCGAAAACATCGAGCTGCTCACAGCGGCCGGTGTCAAGGTGGTCGACGTCGACCCCGCCCTCGACGAGCGGCTGCCAGAGGGCTGTGCCGGGCTGTACTTCGGCGGCGGGTTCCCGGAGATGCACGCCGAGGACCTCTCGGCCAACGAGGCGCTGCGGGCAGAGGTCGCCAGTGCGGCGGCACGAGGGCTACCTGTGGTGGCCGAGTGCGCCGGGCTGACCTACCTCTGCCGGGAGCTGGACGGACTGCCGATGGCGGGCGTGCTGGACGCGACCGCCGGCATGACGCCGAAGCGTACGCTGGGCTACCGGACGGCGCGGGCCGTCGGGGACAGCGTGCTCGCCAGCACGGGCGACACCGTGACAGGGCACGAGTTCCACCGCACGGCCGTCACCCCAGCGCGGGGCGAGCAGGCCGCGTGGCGCTGGCACGACACCGCAGATGGCTTCGTCACCCCCACCGGGGTACACGCCTCCTACCTGCACGTCCACTGGGCGGGGCACCCCGCGCTCGCCCGCCGGTTCGCCGCGAGCGCGACGGCGGCCGCCCGCGCCCCGCGAGCGAGCACAGCGTGAGAGAAGGCGTATGACCGACGACCTGCCCGGCCCCTTGGACGGCCCATGGGACGGCCACGACCTGCGGCACCACGGCGACTCCGACGTCGCGCCCGGCCTGGTCGACCTCGCCGTCAACGTGCGGCTGCCCTCGCCGCCGCCGTGGCTGCGGGAACGGATCGCCGCCAGCCTCGGTGACCTCGCCGTCTACCCGGATGCCAGGGAGGCCGCCACGTCCGTCGCCGCCCGGCATGGACGCCCGCTGGACGAGGTGTTGGTGACGTCCGGCGCCGCCGAGGCGTTCTCCCTGCTGGCGCACGCGCTGCGACCCAAGCACGCGGTGATCGTGCACCCGCAGTTCACCGAGCCCGAGGTGGCGCTGCGCGGCGCGGGGCACACCGTGAGCCGGGTACTGACCTCGGCCGACGACGGCTTCCGGCTCAACCCGCACGCCGTGCCGGAGTCGGCCGACCTGGTGGTGGTCGGCAACCCGACCAACCCGACGTCGGTGCTGCACCCCGCGAAGACGCTGCGGGCGCTGTGCCGTCCAGGCAGGGTGCTCGTGGTGGACGAGGCGTTCGCCGACGCCATCCCCGGCGAACCGGAAAGCCTCGCCGGTGAGCGGCTGAACGGCGTCGTCGTGGTGCGCAGCCTCACCAAGACGTGGGGGATCGCGGGGCTGCGCGCCGGGTACGTGCTGGGTGACTCCGCACTGGTGGCGCGGCTGCGGGCGGTACAGCCGCCGTGGTCGACGTCCACGCCGGCCGCCGTCGCGGTGTCCGCCTGCTGCGGTGCGGAGGCCGCGCTCGAGTCCGAAGCGCTGGCCGCGCGCGCCGAAAAGGACCGAACGGTGTTGATCGACGGCCTGCGGGAGTTGGACGTCACGGTCGCCGGACGGCCACGGGCGCCGTTCGTACTGGTCCAGGTCTCGGATGGCGAGAAGGTGCGGCTCCGGCTGCGCGAACTGGGTTACGCGGTGCGCAGGGGCGACACCTTCCCGGGCTTGTCGACCGACTGGCTCCGCATCGCCGTCCGCGACGCCCATGTCACGCGGGGGTTCCTGGACGCGCTGCGGCAGGCGCTCAGCGACGTCGGCTGAGTACGAGCGGAGGCCGGTGCGAGACCGGCCCCCGCTCCGGGTGTTCGGACTAGTCCAGC
>WHUD01000489.1 GCA_009377385.1 Actinophytocola sp. | reverse complement strand
AGGAGCGCGTCCCTGGTCGAGGCCGGAAGTTCCGCGATTCGGTTCGTGACCAGCTCGCCCAATGTCGGCGGCACCGGCAGCGCCTCGCCCGGGGTCAGCGGCTGTGCGCGGGACGCCAGAGCCCGGGCGATCTCCAGCGCGTAGACCATGTTCCCGGCCACGACACGTTGGACCTTCAGCAGCGTGTGCCGAGGCAGCGAGAGGCCGACCCGAGCGAGCAGTAATTGATGCAGCGATGCCAGCGTGAGCGGGTCGAGCGTAAGCCGCCGTAGCCGCGCCTCGCCCACGTCGTGCTCCAGGTCCAGGCCGACTCGGGCGCCAGAACCGGTCCGTGCCGAGACCAGGACGCGCACCTGCTCGCCGTCCAACCGCCGGAGCGCGAAGTCCAGCACGCGCGCGGACGGCCCGTCCAGCCATTGGGCATCATCGATGGCCAGCAGCAGCGGAGACCATCGCGCCGCGGATCGCACCGCGGACAGAAACCCGAACGCCACGGCCCTCTCGTCGACCGGCGCGTCGCTGTCGGCCCGCAGCAACGCGACCTCCAGTGCCTGTCGCTGCGGGATCGGCAGCTCAGGTAGCGCTGCCGTGAGCACCGGGTCGAAGAGATCGGCCAGCGCCGCGAAAGAGAGCCTGGCCTCCGCCTCCGTCG
>WHUD01000488.1 GCA_009377385.1 Actinophytocola sp. | reverse complement strand
TGCGCCAGATCGATCCGGGGTTGGTGGCGATCTCGCGGGCGATCGGCCCCGGAAACTGGGTAGACCGCGCGGCGAGGTGCCCGTTGGACGGGTCCTTTTCCTAATAGATAACCCTTGAGTTCCTGGGCACTGTTCGGGTCGTTCTGTTGCCTGGACCAGCGGCTTCTTTCTCGTTTGGGTGGTTTGTGCGCGTTTTGACTCAACTTCGGGGTTTCTGAGCCGATGTCACCTCCATCGATGATCTTGCTGTAGGCGTGAAGTCGAGGAGGCGCGGTGGGGCTGGCTGTCGTGCGGGATCTGCGCGAGATGCGCGATGCGGCGGGTCCGGAGGAGATCGCGCGGTTCGAGACCGATGTGTTCGCCGGGTTCGTGCTGGCCCGCTCGGCGGCTGGGTTGTCGGACAGCACGATCCGCTCCGACGTGTCCCATCTGGAGCAGGCGCGGGCCTGGTTCGGTCGGCCGTTGTGGGACATGCAGCCGGCCGATGCGGACGCGTATTTCGGCACGGTGTTGCGGGCGGTGCCGCCGAATACCCGGATGGCGCGGGCGCAGGCGATCAAGACGTACTTCGAGTTCCTCGAGCTGCGACATAAGGTGGAGATCCACAACCTGACCGGTCGGGTCGTCGAGTGCCCGATCGATGAGGTGAACC
>WHUD01000487.1 GCA_009377385.1 Actinophytocola sp. | reverse complement strand
CCATACCACATCATGACGGATGGACCACTAAATGAAGCGCTTATTTATCGGCAAGCCCTTAGGGAGCGCGACGTGCCCCACATCAGCCTGAGCGTGGAACGCGCCAAGCCGGCAGCCGCGCTCTACCGTACGGTGGGCTACCGAGTCGTCGATAGCCGGGAGCACGCCGACACCATGCCCTCAACCTCCAGTAGTCGGTGACACCCCATAACGCAAACGGATCGTCATCCGCGCCGGGGTCACCCCGCCAGACCGCACGGGTCCGGGTGCCGGTAAGAAGCGCACAATCGGCCGCAAACTGGTGTATCATTGCTGGTCACGCACCTGCTAGGTGATCATGATGTCCGTTCGGTGGCCAACAGCTCGCGCGGTGCCCAGCCCCATGACAAGGCGGGTACACCGTGCACCAGGCCGCACGTAGCCAGCTCGCCGCAGCCGCGCACCTCGTGGTACTCCCACAGCAACTGCTTCACCCGAGGAATCGCTCGATCGTTGGTGAAACGCCGCCCGGCTGATCGGCCAAGCGTTGATGATTTTGCACCGGATGGACCTGAAAACCCTAGTACTAGTGTCCTGCGCCGGAAATTCGTTTAAGAAGTCGTGCGAGTGAGTTGAGGATCTCGTCGGCGGTCTTGATCCAGACGAAGGGCTGG
>WHUD01000486.1 GCA_009377385.1 Actinophytocola sp. | reverse complement strand
ACCACCGGCCCGGCACCGCTGGCAGTGGACGGGGCGGTGCTCGGGCACGGCCTGCCGCGCCGACTGCTGCCGCTGGACGAGGTGCGCGAACTGCTGCTGAACCCGCGCACCGGTCACGGGGCGCGGGAGGCGATCTGGCAGGTGCTGGTGCGCAACGCGCGCGACCGCGGCGCCGCCTGGGTGGTGGGCGCGGTCGGGGTGGCCGTCCCGGGGCTGCGCAACGTGGCCGGCGAGTTGGCCCGCGGCTACACCGGCGACGTCGAGGATCTCGACGCCGAGATCGTCGCGGGCTTCACCGAACGGCTCAAGACGATCGACCCGGATGCCGGGTCGCTGGCCGCACGGCTGGTGTGGGCGGCGCAGCGGGCCGGGGCGCGGCTGCGCGCGGCTGAGTGGGACCACGCCGCGCGGAGACTGCCGCTGCTGGGCTCGATCGAGCCGCCCGCCCCGTGGGGGCATCCCGACCTGGTGCTGGCCGACGCGGTCACCGAGGACATCATCACCGAGTTCGAGGCATCAATAATCATCGCGACCCGCCTGGAAAACACGCACCTGACCACGCTGGCCCGAATTCTGGGATACAGCTACGAGCAATTGCGTTAAGGGCATATCCATATCGATGCAGTAGTCTGTGATCATGCTGGAGAGCCCGGA
>WHUD01000485.1 GCA_009377385.1 Actinophytocola sp. | reverse complement strand
CGTCTGAGCCGAATCAGCTTGTTGGGGGAAAGCCTGGTGCCCTGTGCAAATAGTGGTAGTGGTGCGAAAACGGCTTTCTTGAAGGGATTGATCGAATGAGCATGTCCAGCACTGACACCGGTATCGTGGGGCTGGGGCGTCGGAGCCTGTTGGTCACGCAGGTGAGCTGGGAAGCGGACGACGTGGTGTCGCTTCGTCTTGTCGATCCAGCAGGATGTGACTTGCCCTTGTGGGAACCAGGTGCGCATCTGGACATGTTGCTGCCTAAGGGGATGGTGAGGCAGTACTCACTTTGCAGCGATCCTGATGATCAAGGTTCATACACGGTAGCTGTACGGCGTGATCCGCAGAGCCGCGGCGGATCACGATATCTCCACGACAACCAACTGGTTGGTCGAACGATCGACGTCATCGGGCCACGCAACCATTTTCATCTGGTCGACGCCCCCCAGTTATGTATTCATCGCCGGTGGCATCGGTATCACTCCAATCCTCGCGATGGCGCGCCGCGTTGCTCGCCTCGGGATTCGATGGTCCCTTCATTTCGGAGGACGCTCTCGTTCATCGATGCCGTTCCTCAGTGAGCTCGTCGATCTCGAAGCCGGGTGGCGTCTCACGAGCGGTGTAAACGGCTCGGGCGCGGGTTCCTCTCGTG
>WHUD01000484.1 GCA_009377385.1 Actinophytocola sp. | reverse complement strand
GCTCAGGTGCCCTCAGAGCCACCCTCACCGGGCTGCATGCGCCCGCCAACCCGGATGTCCCGCTTGGCGTCGGCCAGCAGTTTTGACGGCGTGCGGCCAACTCTGGGTGTGGCTCCGCATGATGGTCGGCCGGGGGCGCGGACGTGCCCGACTGCCTTGCGGTCGTGAAAGCGCGACGTCAGCAGCAGGGTGCGGCGTCATGATTGGTCGGCTTACTCCCGAGCGGGCGAAACGGACACGGCATTAGGTTCAACGGACTCCGGCCGGTGCTGTGACACCAGGACATGCCGGAGCTGTCACACCTGTCACTCTGTCACTCCATGCACTCTGACCTGCGGAAACGGGTGTGACAGGGGAGTGACACCTACGTCGTGCACGTGTCTCCCACACTCTCTCTATGTCACCCCTGTCACGGGGTGCAGTCTGCGCACGCGGCTGAAACATTCGGAGGCCCCTCTGGATGTTCCAGCCGTGCGCGGCGGTGGGTGACGAACTGGGTGACAATCCCACGTGAAGTGCGTACTCGTATGTGGACGTCGATGGACGCCGGGCCTGGGCGCTCACCTGCACGGCAGCTGCTCGGCTACCCTCCTGTTGGAGCTGATAACGAAGAGGTCCCAGGTTCAAGTCCTGGTAGGCCCACCCCAAGTCAATG
>WHUD01000483.1 GCA_009377385.1 Actinophytocola sp. | reverse complement strand
AGAAGACGGGCAGATCATGGACTCCGTAGTCCACGGTCTAGGCAACCTGGTGGGCGACTTCCCGGTCGCCCTGTCCGCCCTCGGCATGTTCCTGGCACAGCTCGGATTCAACTTCGTAGTTCCCTCAGGGAGTGGCCAGGCCCTGGTCACCATGCCCATCATGGCACCACTGTCCGACGTGCTTGACGTCACCCGGCAGACCTCGGTGCTCGCGTACCAGCTCGGCGACGGCCTGGGCAACATCCTGTACCCGACCTCTGGATACTTCATGGCTACCCTCGCGCTCGCTGGCGTCCGGTGGGACAAGTGGGTCCGCTTCTTCCTCCCACTCTTTGTGATCTGGGTAATCATCGCGGCCGGCTTCACCGTCTACGCTCAGGTGACGCTGTGGAACGGGTAAGCACAGGCAGGAGCCTCCATATCTCCCGCCACGACCGCGCAACGTGGGGCCTGCACGCATCCAGGCATGAGGCCCCACACGGCGGCTCCCTTGGGTGAACTCATCCTGTACAGGATCAGCCAAGCCAGGCTGGAACCACCCCCATTCGCGAAAGAACCGAGTTCGGCCTTCGGGGACAACTGAGACTAAAACTGAGACTGCCGGACAGCAAAACGGCCCTCACCGTGCATCAGTGAGGGCCGTTTTCGCTGGTCAT
>WHUD01000482.1 GCA_009377385.1 Actinophytocola sp. | reverse complement strand
CAATGGCCGACGGGGGCGCTGTCCTCCCGCTTTGGGGTCTTCGGCTGGGTAGCCGACAAGCATCACCCACATGCCGACCCAGTGGTCGGGGACTTTCAGTACCTCTTTGGCGGCCGCGAAGTTACAGGAGTGCAGTCCGACTCCGAGGCCTTCGTCAACCCCGGCGAGCAGTGCCTGGTCGATCGCGAGCCCGGACTCGACGGAGATCGCCCACATGCTGGCCATCTTGTCCTCGGCCATGGGGGCGACGGTCTGCTTGTAGGCGACGTCGTCGACGTAGGCGTGCGACCAGCCGTGCGTTACGGCTAGGGCGCCCAGGTCGACCAGTTGCTTGAGCCTATCTTGTGCTCCCTCGGCGAATGTGGGGTCCCCGTACCAGAAGATGGCGACGGGCGCGAGATCGAGTGCCACGGTGGTGGTGGGCGTTTTCAGTTGCTCTCTGTCTTCGTCGGAGATCTCATCGCGGTAGCACACCACGGCTTTGACGAAGTCCGCGTTCACGGCGCGGGATGAGCGGTTCGCCGCCTCGAGCATGACCTGAATCTTTTCCGGCTCCACCTGTATGTTTGGGTCGAAGAAACGGATCGTCCGCCGGTCGCCGACTACTTGCTTGTATTCCATCATGATTCCTTATCTGTGTTGGGGGCCCCCGTAAAG
>WHUD01000481.1 GCA_009377385.1 Actinophytocola sp. | reverse complement strand
ATTTCAAGCCGTTCGCGCGCTCCACTTCTTCAGACTACGTTTTGCATAAGCCTCATAGTCTTCCAACACGTAGTAGACCGGTTTCCAATACACCCCGGTTGATTCCATCCCGACCAGCGTCACCCGTAACTCGATCAGCCACTCGGCGAGCTCTTCCAATCTGTCGGTCGTGGTGGCAAACGTCCGGGTCTGTGACCGTCGTCGCCCACCCGGACCGGGAATGCGCACCGTCGCCACCACCGTGTCCCGATGCACATCCAGACCCGCGCACCGTTCGATCAACACATCCATAGCGCACCGCACCCTTCTCCGTCGAGATCAGGGCCGTCCGGGGGAAGCCTGTCCAAGAATCAGAGTCTGAGATTCGCGCTCGTAGCAGCAGGTCAGGGTGCCTCAGGATCCCCGCGTCACACTTTTTTCCGGGCTCACCAGCACCAAGCGGCACCGACGTCGAACCGGACGACCACCACGATTCTCATACGGTCACGGTGACGACGGAAGTCGGCATGATCACTTTTTTTACAGTCTGCTCCGGCCCCACTTCGGCAAGGGAAGAGGTTTATGCAAAACGTAGTCTGAAGAAGTGGAGCGCGCGAACGGCTTGGAATGCGGCCTTGTAGGTGCGCAGTGGTCGGCGGTAGTCGGTGAACATGCATCGCC
>WHUD01000480.1 GCA_009377385.1 Actinophytocola sp. | reverse complement strand
AGCATTGTGGTCTCAGTGTCCACCAGCTCCAGCACATCGCCGACGGTGATATCGGCCAGGGTTCCGCCCTTGGCAGCAAAGATCACCGCGGCGCGTTGCGCGGCGAGTCGTGCTGCCCGCTCGGGGATCTCAGCCTGCGCCTGGCAGTGCTCACGGAGCTGTGCGAATCCGCCCGGATCACGGTCCAGGGCCAGGCCGCCGGCCAGTTCGGATTTGATCGACGGCGTGCAGGCAAGCCAGCGCAGCGCCGGACGCACCACATCCGCGAAGATCAGCGCCAACAGCGCCGACGATAGCTCCGACGGCAACCAAGAGGATCGCCGACCGCGTGCTTCCAGCCAGGCGATCGGCGCCTGCCGCCAGCGCGAGCCGAGAACTTCCGCACCCGAATTGGTCCACCGCTGCTGCCAGGTGTCGCCGGGGTGGTCAGCGAGCCAGTCCAGCAGATGCCGCAAGCCGCGGACACGTTTGGCCTGGACCACGGGGTTACTGATCACGAGCGCCTCGGCGGTGGCCAGCCGGAACGCCGTCTGCCGGTCACAGAACTCAGTCGCCCAGGTCGCGGCGACAGGACGGGGCGGGAACCGCGTGCGCATCGCTTCACGCCCTAGTGTCCTGCGCCGGAAATTCGTTAATTAACTGTGACTTTGGGGCTGGCGTG
>WHUD01000047.1 GCA_009377385.1 Actinophytocola sp. | reverse complement strand
GGTGCTGGCCCGCGCCCAGCAGGACGCGGTGTGGTCGCGCCAGCAGATCGGCAACCAGGTCCGCGACTTGCTCAAGGACTTCTACCCGGCCGCGCTGGCCGCGTTCGCCAGCCTGCCCGAGGGCGGCCTCGCCCGCGCCGACGCACGTACCGTGCTGGCAGCCGCGCCCACCCCGACCGCCGCAGCCGCACTGACCCTCGCGCGGCTGCGCAGCCTGCTGCGCAAGGCCGGACGCCGCCGCTACATCGACCGCGACGCCGACCGGCTGCGTGAGATCTTCGGCGACACCTACCTGCACCAACCGCCGCAGGTCGAGGCGGCGATGGGCATCCAGCTCGCGTCGCTGCTGCGCCAGTTCGACGCCGCCTGCACCGCCGCCGACGAGCTGGCCGAGGCGGCGATCGCCCATTTTGAGCGGCACCCGGACGCCAAGGTCATCACCAGCTTCCCCGGCCTCGGGACGCTGACGGGTGCCCGGGTGCTGGCCGAGATCGGCGACGACCGCGCCCGCTTCGCCGACGCCCGCGGCCTGAAGGCCTACGCCGGATCCGCCCCCATCACCCGCGCCAGCGGCCGCAAGACCGTCGTACTGCACCGCCACATCAAGAACAACCGCCTCAACGCCGTCGGCACGATCTGGGCGCTCGCATCGCTGCGCGCCTCGCCCGGCGCACGCCGCCACTTCGACGCCCGCCGCGCCGCCGGAGACTGGAACCACCAAGCCCAACGGCACCTGTTCAACAAATTCCTCGGCCAGCTCCACCACTGCCTCCGAACCGGCCAGCTCTACGACGAACATCAGGCGTTTCCACCTCCTCCCGCCCTCGCGGCTTGACTTTTAACTTCGTGAGATGTCTCTCTGGGGCGCGGGATGACGGTCAGTGTCGTCGCGCGACAGGGGGTGAGGCCGGTGTCGGCGCCTAATCAAGAGCACGATCCCGAGGGCGAGCTTTTGGCGCCGGAGGATGTGCTGCGTCTCAAGGACGTCGACTGGGCTGAGTTCGAGGCGGACACCCTGGTGGAGGTCACCACGCTCTCGCAGCGGCTCGTCGGTCAGGTTCAGGCGGTGCAGCTCAGGGCGATCGCCGAACTTCGCAGGCGGCGGGGTTGTGAGCGGGAGACCGGCGATGAGGTCGGTTGGCGTTGGCGGCCGGTCAGAACCTCGGCACCACCGACGCCCGCCTCCTCGTCAGTCTCTGCCGCCACCACCGGCTGAAGGACCGACCGGGTTGGCACTTCGAATTCGACACCGACACCCTCACCATCACCACACCCACCGGCCGCAAATACCGACCCCACGCACTCCGCATCGCAGAACCCGAACCACCACCGGAATCGGAACTAGGATCAGGGCCGGAACCAGAGCAAGAGCCACCACCCGATCCCGGACCACCACCCATCTAGCTGCGCCGGGATTCGCGGTGGAGCCAGAGGTTCACGATGAAGCAACCCTCCGTCCCGGATCAACGGCGCTCCGGTCCGCCCGTCGTGCGTCGTCGCTAGAACGCCAGTGCTTGGGCGCGCCGCTTCACCTCGGTGCCGTGGTTGGTGCGCAGGGCGTTGATCGGTGTCACACCCGGCAGGCTGTCGTCCGAGGTGAACAGCCAGTTCAGCATCTCCGTTGGCTCGAAGCCGGAGTCTGCGAGCACCGTCAACGTGCCTGCGAGCCCCTTCACCGGACCTCGCTCACCGAAGAACTCCTCGGGGATGCACAGCTCCCCGTCGCGCCGGACAGCGATGAGATGGCCGTCCCTGAGCATTTGACGTACTTTGCTCGCCGACACGCCCAACCGCTTCGCCGCGTCGGGGAGTCCGATCACGGTGATCTCGGCGTCGAGGACGTCGTCGGCGACTGGAATCGCACCCACGACTGTCACCTTGCCACAACCCGCGACGATCAGCCGAGTGCGACCGCACGATTGGCCCATCGCTGTCCACGCCGTCACCACGGCCAGCTAACATTTCGTGTCGTGACTGCACGCGAGGCCACCCTGGTCGGGGCACTGCTCGATCACCGGTACGAGGTACAGAGCCTGCTCGCGCGCGGCGGGATGTCAGCCGTGTACCGAGGCATCGACACCAGGTTGGACCGCCCGGTGGCGATCAAGGTCATGGACCAGCAGTACGCCGCCGACCGTTCCTGGACTGAACGGTTCGAGCAGGAGGCGAGGGCTGCGGCGAAGCTGCACCACCCGAATGTGGTCGCAGTGCACGACCAGGGCGTCGACCATTCGGGCGATAACGCGCACGCCTTCCTCGTGATGGAACTCGTCGACGGCGGCACGCTGCGTGACCTCATGGAACATCGCGGCAAGCTCGACCCGGCTCTCGCGCTCAGCATCACCGAGCAGGTGCTGTCCGCGCTCGCCGTCGCGCACCAGGCGGACCTCGTGCATCGCGACATCAAGCCGGAGAACGTGCTGATCGGACGTGCGGGCGGCCCTGGCCAGCACGGAGGCGGCGGAATCGTCAAGGTCGCGGACTTCGGCCTGGTGCGCGCGCTCGCCAGTGCGGGCACCACCAGCTCCAGCGTGATCCTCGGGACCGTCGCCTACCTCTCACCAGAGCAGGTCGAGACCGGCGTGGCGACCACGCGTAGCGACGTCTACTCCGTCGGGCTGCTGCTGTACGAAATGCTCACCGGCACGCCGGCGTTCTCCGGTGACACCGCCCTCTCGGTCGCCTACCAGCACGTCAACGCCGACGTTCCCGCGCCGAGTGCGAGTAACCCGCTGGTGCCCCCAGCGCTCGACGGCCTCATCCGCATGGCGACCAGCAGGCGGGTGCAGGACCGGCCGGCCGACGCCGCCGCCTTGCTCGCCGAGGTGCGCCGGATCAGGGACACGCTCGGCCTCGCGCCGGTGCCCGTGCCCGCCCTGCCACCGCCTGACGCCGAGGCCGACGAGGACCGCACCATGCCTGCGATGATGCCGGTCACGCCGGCACCGAACGGCACACTGGCCAACGGCATGCCGCACAACGGCGCTCCCCTGTACGGCCCAGGAACCAAGCCGGTCAACCGCACGCAGATGTTGGACCACCCCGACGCGGTCTTCGACGAGCAACGGTCCCGGCGCCGGATGCCCCGCTTCGCCCTGCTCGCCGCCGCTCTGCTCGCGATCGCTGGGCTCGTCGCGGGCGGGATGTGGGTGTACAACGCCGCGTCCCAGGTCACCGTGCCTGACGTCGAGGGCATGACACTCGACAGGGCGAAACAGGTGCTCGCCACAGCCGAACTCACCCCGCGGGTCGTCGAGGAGCGGCACAACACCATCGGCAAGAACACCGCGATCGGTACCGATCCGGTGGCGGGGACGACCCTGCCCGCGGGCGACGAGATCACACTGGTCATGTCGCTTGGCAGACCGACCGTACCGGACATCCAGCCGGGCACCAGCCGCGAGGACGCCGTCGCCGCGATCACAAAGGCCCAGCTCACCGCGAAGCACGATCCGAGCATCGACGAGTACCACGAGTCGGTCCCCGAAGGCGCTGTCCTCGGGGTCGCGCCAAGCCCCGGCACACCGCTCAAGATCGACGCGACGGTGACGTACGCGCTGTCCAAGGGGCCGCCGCCGACGCCGGTGCCGAACGTCGCTGGCAAGAGCCGCGAGGAAGCGTTCGCCATCCTGAGTGAGGCAGGGTTCAAGCCGTACGACGCAGGCGAGGAGTTCTCCCCCGACGTCCCGGCGGGCTACGTCGTCCGCACCGCTCCGAAGGCGGGCGCCACGCCGGACAACGAAGGCCCGCGGGTCGGGGTGTATGTCTCCAACGCCGTCGAGGTGCCGAACCTCAGCTTCAAGACGGTGGAGGAAGCGCAACAGATCCTCGCCGACGCTGGGCTCACGGCGGAACTCGTCCAGGGCGGCAGCAGTCCCATTGGGTCCCGGGTATTTCAGCAGCAGCCCAGCGCGGGCACGCGCGTCGAGGCGGGCTCGACCGTGCAGCTGTGGGCCTTCCCGTAAGCGGGTGGCACCTTTCGCTCGGCACCATGCACGTCAGGACCGGTCAGCGGCGGCATTCGACGCGATTTGCCCGCGCACACCTCGACTCGGCTCCGTAGAGTGTGACGGCGGAGCACCGACGCACTCACCCCCGAATCTCCGGATGTGGAGCCAGCAGTGCCACACACTGAACCGCTCAGTGGACTTGACGCGGCCTTTCTCGCCCTCGACAACCCCAGCACCCCGATGCACATGGGCGCGGTAGGGGTATTTCAGCCCACCGACTGCCCCACCGACACTGCGGGACCCGAGCAGCTCTTGTGGCTGCTCGCCGAACGCGCCGAAGCGATCCCCCGGCTCCGGCTGCGGCTGCGTGGGACCTGGTTCCCGCCTGGCGGCGCGCAGTGGGAGCGCGACCCGGTATTCGACGTCGAACGCCACATCCGTGTCCGCCGTGCCCCCGATGCGCACGATCCGACGCTGCTGTCGCGCTACGCCTCCGGGTGGATCGCCGAACCGCTGCCGCAGGACGCGCCGCCGTGGCAGCTCGACGTGCTCACCGGCCTACCGGCGGGCAGTTCGCGCTGCTGCTCAAGCTGCACCACGCACTGACCGACGGCGCGGGCGCGGTGCAGGTCGCCACCGGGCTCTTCGACGGCATGCCGCCGCAGGCCGGCGCCCCGCCAGCCCCGGAACCGGCGACGCGCTCCTGGCGCGACCAGGTCGACGACGTCGTGCGCAGCGCGCGCAATGGGTGGGACATCGTGCGTGCCGCACGCCCGCTGCACACCTCCCCGCTCGCCGCGTTCCCCTCGACGGCGCGGCGGCTCGCGTTCGTCCGGATCGACGCCGCCGACCTACGGGTGATCCGCAAGCGGCACGGCGGCACGCCGAACGACGTCGCGCTGGCGGTGCTGTCCGGCGCACTGCGCACCTGGTTGCGCTGGCGGGGCGAGCGCGTCGACGACATGACCCTGCGGGCGCTGATCCCGGTGAGCCTGCGGGCGCGGGAGGCTGGCGCGGGTAACCGGCTCTCGGGGTACCTGTGTGACTTGCCGGTCGGGATCGCCAGCCCGCTAGGACGGCTTGCCGAGGTCAGGGCGTGCATGGACCGCAACAAGGCCGCGGGCTCGCACGCAGGGCCCGGCACGCTGCCACTGCTGGCGAACCAGGTTCCGGTGCCGCTGCACCGCATGCTCACCGGGTTCGTCGGGGTGTCGAGCAACGCGCTGTTTGACACCACTGTCACCAACGTGCCGCTGCCCAGCATTCCGCTGCGGGTCGGCGGCGCCCAGCTCAGCGCGGCCTACCCCGTGGTGCCCCTCGCGCCTGGGCAGGCGATCGGGGTGGCGATCGCCTCGTACCGTGACGCCGTCCACATCGGATTCAACGCGAACGCCGACGCCGCACCCGACATCGGTGTGCTGGCCGAGGCGGTCGAGAAAGAGACCGCGATCCTGCACGAGCTGTGCAGCTGACGAGGGGCGCACCCACCCCGCCGTCGGAGGGAGAACTCGCCGTCTGGAACGTAGAACACGGCGCCCCAAGCGAGGGACACGGCGCCCCGAGCGAGGGACACGGCGCCCCGAGCGTGGGACACGGCCTTAGTTGCGGAGCATCTCCGCGACCAGGAACGCCAGCTCAAGCGACTGCTGGGTGTTCAGCCTTGGGTCGCATGCGGTCTCGTAGCGGCCGGAGAGGTCGAGGTCGGAGATGTCCTGCGCGCCACCGAGGCATTCGGTGACGTCCTCGCCGGTCAGCTCGACGTGGATGCCGCCGGGGTAGCTGCCCAGCGAGCGGTGCACCTCGAAGAAGCCCTGCACCTCGTCGACGATCCGGTCGAAGTGGCGGGTCTTGTAGCCGTTGGACGACTCGTGCGTGTTGCCGTGCATCGGGTCGCACTGCCAGATGACCTTGTGGCCGGACGCCTCGACCTTCTCCACGATCGCGGGCAGCACCTCGCGCACCTTGCCGTTGCCCATCCGCGAGATCAGCGTGAGCCTGCCGGGCTGGTTGTGCGGGTCGAGCCGTTCGACGTATTCCACCGCCTGCTCCGGCGTCGTCGTCGGGCCGATCTTGACGCCGATCGGGTTGGCCATGATCTCGGCGAAGGCGATGTGGGCGCCGTCGAGCTGGCGGGTGCGCTCGCCGATCCACAGGAAGTGCGAGGACAGATTGTAGAGCTTCGCGCCGGCCGACTCCGGGTCGTCGAGCCGAAGCATGGCGCGCTCGTAGTCAAGCAGCAGCGCCTCGTGACTGGCGTAGATCTCGGTGGTGTGCAGCGAGGAGTCGTTGACACCGCAGGCGGACATGAACCGAAGGCCCCGGTCGATCTCGCTGGCAAGCGCCTCGTAACGCTCCCCGGCTGGGGAGTTCATGACGAAGTCCTTATTCCAGTCGTGCAGATGCGCCAGGTCGGCCATGCCGGCGGCGGTCAGCGCGCGTACCAGGTTCATCGCGGCGCCGGAGTTGGCGTAGGCACGGATCATGCGGGCCGGGTCCGGCACCCGCATCTCGGGCGATGCCGCCAGCGAGTTGACGATGTCGCCCCGGTACACCGGCAGGCCGAGCGCGTCGGTCGAGTTGGAGCGCGGCTTGGCGTACTGGCCTGCGATCCGACTCACCTTGATCACCGGGAGGCTCGCGCCGTAGGTCAGCACCACCGCCATCTGCAGCAAAGTGCGCAGGTTGGCGCGGATGTGCGGCTCGGTGTTGGACTCGAACGTCTCAGCGCAGTCACCGCCCTGCAGCAGGAACGCCTCGCCATTGGCGACACTCGCCAGCCGTTCGGTGAGCCGATCGACCTCGGCGGGCACCGTGATCGGCGGCACCGACTCCAGCACGCCGCGCACGTGCAGCAGCGTCTCGTCGTGCGGCCACTCCGGCTGCTGGGCCGCGGGCAGCGCGAGCGCGTCGTCCAGCCGCTTGCGCAGCTCAGCGGGCAGCGGCGGCAGCGAGGGCAGGGTGTTCATGGGGACGTCAACTGTCCAATTCACGACCCCCATGATACGGGCGACGCACTTCCGCGCCGTTGCTGCACCTCGTCGGCAGGCGCGAGTGGCGTCAGCGGTTCTGCACGTCCTGGTAGAGCTGCTGCGCCACGTCTCCGAAGTAGGGGCCGAACATCACGTTCGGCAGGAACACGTAGCCGAAGCTGTTCACCGAGTTCTGCGTGCCGGTGCCGCGCAGCGGGTCGAAGTCCACGAACCACGGCCCGCCGCTCGCCCCGCCCGTCATGTCGCAGTTCAGGCCGAGATCGTTGGAGAAAAGGACGTCGTTGAACGTCGTCCCAGCGCAGTGGATCAGCCTGCTGCCGTCGTAGGGCTCGGCGGCCGGGTAGCCGAAGGCGTAGGTCCGCTGGCCGCGCGGCTGGTTGAACGCGATGCCCTGGCCGCCGACGACGTCGGTGAGCCGCTGCCCGCCGACCGAGCGGACCACGGCGGCGCCGATGTCGTAGTTGATGTCCTCGGAGGCGTTCCACTGCGGCGTGGTGTGCGTGCTCGCGGCGGGCCACTCGCCATAGGGCGCCTCGCCGTCGTGGTAGGCGGGCACGAAGACCCAGTTGCGGTGCCAGCCGTCCTGGTACTTCACGCAGTGGCCCGCGGTGATCACCGTGCTGTTGTTCTCGCTGGTGACGGCATTGCCGCTGCATGAGGCGTCCCTGCCGTCCATGGTGAAGAACACCCTGCCCGCCGTGGCGACGACCTCGCCGCCGTCCGTCCACGGGGACTCGTCGGCCCCAGCGGGGCTCGGCGCCACCGACGTCGGCTCGCCGACCCGGACGTCGCCGAAGTCCGGCAGCCGCGACAGCTCGATCTTGTCGAGTTCGACGGCGTCGCGCATACGGTCCGGCGTCCAGTAGTCGGTCGCGTCCGCCAATGACACCGCGCCGGTGACCAGGTGGTTCACGGTACTCACCGGGTCAACGGCGCCTGCCGTCGCAGGGGCAGCCACCGCAGCCGAAGCCAGCGCCACCCCAGCGAGCATCGCGGACATCCGTGCGATCAGTCGCTTCATCCTCGCCCTCATCACTGACCCTCGCCACCCTCGGGAGCCCGGCGCGCCGACCTCTACGCGGAGTTCAACTGCGATCGACGGTAAGCGACCACCCGCGCCGAGCAATACGTGTTAACGCGGCAAGTACCTGAACAGAGCAGTGCGAGCGGCCCCGGCGTCAGCCCACCGTCGCCAGCGGCAACGCCGTGGTGTGAACCGGGGCGGGAAGCTCGGATGCGCCGGTGAGGTAGGTGTCCACGGCGCTGGCGACCGAGCGACCCTCGGCGATCGCCCACACGATCAGCGACGCGCCACGGTGCGCATCGCCGCAGACGAACACGCCATCGGCTGACGTCTGCCAGTCAGGGCCGCAGGAGATGGTGCCGCGCGGGGTGAGCGTGATGCCGAGGTCGTCGAGCAGCCGCATCGGCTCGACGCCGGTGAACCCGATCGCCAGCAGCACCAGGTCGGCGGGGATCCGGCGCACCTCGTAGCCGATCGGGATGACCTCGCGACGTCCGCTGACGGCGTCCTTGTGCACCCGCACCGGCCGCAGGTCGATGTGCCGCACGTGCCCGGCGTCGTCGCCGGTGCCCGGCACGAACCGTTCGATGCCGACGGCGAACTCCCGCTGGCCACCTTCCTCGTGCGCGGGGTAGGTACGCAGGATGTACGGCCATGTCGGCCACGGCGAGCGTTCCTCGTCCCGTTCGGTCGGCGGGCGCGGGTACTGGTCGAGCTGCGTCACCGAAAGCGCACCCTGCCGGGTGGCGGTGCCGTAGCAGTCCGCGCCGGTGTCGCCGCCGCCGACGATGATCACGTGCTTGCCCTCGGCTGAGATCGACGTCGGGCCGTCGCCCTCGCACTCCTTGTTGGCGGGCACCAGGTGGTTCATCGCGAGGTGGATGCCGTCCAGCTCGCGGCAAGGCGTCGACGTGTCGTCCCTGCCGTTGAGCGCACCGACGGCGAGCACCACCGCGTCGAACCACTCCCGCAGCCGGGGCACGGTGATGTCGACGCCGACCTCGCAGCCGGTGACGAACCGGGTGCCCTCGGCGCGTAGCTGGGCGAGCCGCTTCTCAAGCCGTTGCTTTTCCATCTTGAACTCGGGGATGCCGTAGCGCATCAGCCCGCCGAGCCGGTCGTCGCGCTCGTACACGGTGACGTCGTGCCCGGCGCGGGTGAGCTGCTGCGCGGCGGCGAGCCCGCCAGGTCCCGACCCGACGACGGCGACGCTCTTGCCGGTGACGACTTCCGCGCGTTCGGGCCGCGCGTAGCCGCGTTCCCAGGCGTTGTCGGCGATGGCCTGCTCGACCCGCTTGATGATGACAGGGCCACCGGACGCGGAGCCGATCGACAGCACGCAACCCGCCTCGCACGGCGCGGGACACAGCATCCCGGTGAACTCGGGGAAGTTGTTGGTGGCGTGCAGCCGCTCTGCGGCGGCCTCCCAGTCGCCACGGCGCACCAGGTCGTTCCACTCCGGTATGAGGTTCCCCAGCGGGCAGCCCGCCGATCCGGAGTGGCAGAACGGGATGCCGCAGTCCATGCAGCGGGTGGCCTGCTCGGACACGTCTGCGTTGCGGTCGGCGGGGTCGGTGGTGCTGTCTGTGTACACCTCGCGCCAGTCGCCGACGCGGTCGCTGGTTGGCCGCTTCGGCATGTCGCGGCGCGGGTATTTGAGGAAGCCGGCGGGGTCAGCCACGCGCCGCCTCCATGATCGCCTCGTCGACGTCGCGGCCCTGCGCGCGGGCGCGCCGGATGGCTTCCAGCACGCGCTCGTAGTCGCGCGGCATCACCTTGGTGAACCCGGCGGAGCGGCGGGTCCAGTCACCGAGCAGCGAGGCGGCCACCGAGGAGCCGGTGCGGGTGTGGTGGGCCTCGACGACGCCCTTGAGCGCGGCCAGGTCCTCCGCGGTGGGGTCCTGCAGGTCCACCATGGTCTGGTTGACCTGCTCAGGGTCGAGGTCGAGCACGTAGCCGACGCCGCCGGACATCCCGGCAGCGAGGTTGCGCCCGGTCGGCCCGAGTACAACGGCCATACCGCCGGTCATGTACTCGAAGGCGTGGTCCCCGACGCCCTCGGCGACCACGGTGGCACCGGAGTTGCGCACGCAGCAGCGCTCCCCCACCTTGCCGCGCAGGTAGATCTCACCACCGGTGGCGCCGTAGGCGATCACGTTGCCCGCGATGACGTGGTCCTCCGGCCCGGTGCCCTCGAACTCGGTGTCCGGATGCGGGCGCACCACGATCCTGCCGCCGGACAGGCCCTTGCCGACGTAGTCGTTGGCGTCGCCTATCAGGTCGATGGTCACGCCGCGCGGCAGGAACGCACCAAGCGACTGACCTGCCGAGCCGGTCAGCGTCAGCTCGATGGTGCCGTCCGGCAGGCCCTCGCCGCTGTAGCGACGGGTGATCTCCGCGCCGAGCAGCGTGCCGACGGTGCGGTTGACGTTGCGCACCGGCAGCTCGAGCCGCATCGGCAACGCGTCCTCAAGCGCGGCTTCGGCGAGCTGGATCACGGTGCGGTCGAGCGCGACGTCGAGGCCGTGGTCCTGCTCGCGGGTCTGGTGCAGCGCGCCGCCGTACGGCGAGCTGCGCGGCAGGTCGAACACCGGCCCCAGGTTCAACCCGCTGGCCTTCCAGTGCTCGACGGCCTCGTCGACCCGCAGGAACTCGGCGTGCCCGACCGCCTCGTCGATGCTGCGCAGTCCCAGCGACGCCAGGATCTCCCGCACCTCCTGCGCGACGAACCGGAAGAAGTTCACCACGTGCTCGGCCTGCCCGGTGTAGCGCTCCCGCAGCTCCGGGTTCTGGGTGGCGACCCCGACCGGGCAGGTGTCGAGGTGGCAGACGCGCATCATGATGCAGCCCTCCACCACAAGCGGCGCGGTGGCGAAGCCGTACTCCTCGGCGCCGAGCAGCGCGGCGATCACGACGTCGCGGCCGGTCTTCAGCCCGCCGTCGACCTGCACCCTGATTCGGTCCCGCAGGCCGTTGAGCAGCAACGTCTTGTGCGTCTCGGCCAGCCCGATCTCCCACGGCGTGCCCGCGTGCTTGAGCGAGTTCAGCGGCGCGGCGCCCGTTCCACCGTCGTGGCCGGAGATCAGCACGACGTCGGCGTGCGCCTTCGCGACCCCGGCAGCGACGGTGCCGACGCCGAACTCGCTGACCAGCTTGACGTGGATCAGCGCCTGGTCGTTGGCGTTCTTGAGGTCGTGGATGAGCTGCGCCAGGTCCTCGATGGAGTAGATGTCGTGGTGCGGCGGCGGCGAAATCAGCCCGACACCGGGCGTGGAGTGCCGGGTGCGCGCGATCCACGGGTAGACCTTGTTCGGCGGTAGCTGGCCGCCCTCACCCGGCTTGGCGCCCTGCGCCATCTTGATCTGGATGTCAGTGCCGTTGACCAGGTACTCGCTGGTGACGCCGAACCGCCCCGACGCGACCTGCTTGATGGCGCTTCGCCGTTCCGGGTCGTAGAGCCGGTCGGCGTCCTCGCCGCCCTCACCGCAGTTGGAGCGCCCGCCGATGCGGTTCATCGCGATGGCCAGCGTCTCGTGCGACTCGGCCGAGATCGCGCCGTAGGACATCCCGCCGGTGTTGAAACGCCGGCAGATCGAATCGACCGACTCCACCTCGTCCACCGAGATCGGCTCCCGCTCGCCGTGCAGCTCGAACATGCCGCGCAGCACGCAGCCCTCGCGTTCCAGTCGGTGCACCTCGTCGGTGTAGGCGCGGTACGCCTTCTCGCGGCCGGTGCGGCTGGCGTGCTGCAGCAGGAACACCATCTCCGGGGTGAACAGGTGCAGTTCGCCCTCCCGCCGGTAGGCGTACTCGCCGCCGCTGTCCAGGCCCCGGTGGGCACGGTCGGTGGGGTTCTCCGGGTAGGCGCGCCGGTGCCGATGGGCGACCTCCTCGGCCAGGACGTCGAGCCCGACGCCGCCGAGCACCGATGTGGTGCCGGTGAAGTACTCGTCGAGCAGGTCCTGGCCGAGCCCGACCGCCTCGAACACCTGCGCCGCCGTGTACGCGCCGACGGTGGAGATGCCCATTTTGGACATGATCTTGAGCGTGCCCTTGACCAGTGCGGTGACGTAGTTGCGGATCGCGACCGGCGGGTCGACGTCGGTGATCGCGCCAGACGAGATCAGGTCCTCAATGGACTCGAACGCCAGGTACGGGTTGACGGCGGCGGCGCCGTAGCCGAGCAACAGCGCGATGTGGTGCACCTCGCGGGCGTCGCCGGTCTCGACGACGAGCGCGACCCGCAGCCGTTCCTTGGTGCGCACGAGGTGGTGGTGCACCGCCGACACCAGCAGCAACGACGGGATCGGCGCCCAACGGCGGTCGGAGTCGCGGTCGGTGAGCACCAGGATCCGCGCGCCGTCGGCGATCACGTCCGACGCTTCCTTGCGCACCCGCTGGATCGCATCGGCCAGCGCCGCTTCCCCGCCGTCGACGTCGTAGAGGCCGGACAGCACCCGGCAGGCGAAGCCCGGCAGGTCGCCGTCGTCGTTGACGTGGATGAGCTTGGCCAGCTCGTCGTTGTCGATGACCGGCAGCGGCAACTGGATGTGGCGGCAGGACGCGGGGCCGGGCGCGAGCAGGTTCTGCTCCGGGCCCATGATCCGCGCCATCGACGTCACCAGCTCCTCGCGGATCGCGTCCAGCGGCGGGTTGGTGACCTGCGCGAACTGCTGGAAGAAGTAGTCGTAGAGCAGCCGGGACCGGCGGGAGAGCACCGAGGTGGGCGTGTCGGTGCCCATCGAGCCGACCGGCTCGGCGCCGCTCAGCGCCATCGGCCCGAGCAGGATCTTCAGCTCCTCCTCGGTGTAGCCGAAGGTGAGCTGGCGCCGCAGCACCGCTTCGTGTGGCTGCACGACGTGCTCGCGGTCGGGCAGATCGGCGAGCGCGAGCAACCCGGCATGCACCCAGTCGCCGTAGGGGCGTTCGCTGGCGAGGTCGTCCTTGATCTCGTCGTCGTCGACAAGACGTCCCGCCGCGGTATCGACGAGGAACATCCGGCCCGGCTTGAGCCTGCCCTTGGCGACGATGCGTTCCGGCGGCACGTCGAGCACGCCCGCCTCGCTGGCCAGCACCACCCTGTCGTCCGCAGTGCGCCACCAGCGGGCGGGCCGCAGGCCGTTGCGGTCGAGCACAGCGCCGACGACGGTGCCGTCGCTGAAGGTGACGCTGGCCGGGCCGTCCCACGGCTCCATCAGGCTGGCGTGGAACTGGTAGAAGTCCCTGCGCTTGGGGTCCATGGTGGCGTGGTTCTCCCACGCCACCGGGATCATCATCATGACCGCGTGCGGCAGGCTGCGGCCGCCGAGGTGCAGCAGCTCAAGCACCTCGTCGAACGACGCCGAGTCGGAGCCTTCCGGCGAACAGATCGGGTACAGCCGAACCAGGTCGCCGGGGATCAGCTCGGACTCCAGCAACGCCTCGCGGGCGCGCATCCGGTTGCGGTTGCCCCGGATCGTGTTGATCTCGCCGTTGTGTGCGACGTACCGGTACGGATGCGCCAGCGGCCACGACGGGAAGGTGTTGGTGGAGAACCGGCTGTGCACCAGTGCGATCGCGGAGTTCAGCCGTTCGTCGCGCAGGTCGGGGAAGAACTCCCGCAGTTGCGGCGCGGTGAGCATGCCCTTGTACACGATCGTGCGGGCCGACAGCGACGCGAAGTACAACCCGACGTCCGCGGCCACGCTCTCGTGCTCGGCGCGGCGGCGCAGGGCGTAGACCCGCCGGTCAAGCGCGATGCCCGCCGCGTCGTCCTCGTCGGCGACGAACAGCATCGCCATGCGCGGCATGACCTCGCGCGCGGTGGGTCCGATGCCTGCGCGGTCGGGGTCGGTGGGCAGCTCGCGCCAGCCGAGGACGTCGAGGCCCTCGTCGGCGGCGACCCGCTCCACGAGCGCGATGGCGTCCCGGCCAGGCTCCCCCGTCGGCAGGAACGCGATCCCGGCGGCGTAGCGGTTGCCGTGCTCCGGGTCGGGGTCCGGCAGCGCGAAGTCGACGTCGGCGCGCAGCAGGTCATCCGGGAGCTGCAGCAGGATTCCTGCCCCGTCGCCGCTGGTGGGCTCCGCGCCAGCGGCACCCCGGTGTTCGAGGTTGTCCAGCGCGGTCAGGCCGTCGCTAACGATGCCGTGCGAGCGTCTGCCCTGGATGTCGGCAACCATCGCGACGCCGCAGCCGTCGTGTTCGGCCGCGGGGTCATAGCCGTTCTGCCGCTGTGGGAGTGCCGAGAAGCGCATGCGGCCTCCGATGTGCGCGTCTGCGCGAGGTCACTGCGTCCACAGTCTAACGACCATGGGAACTCTTGGCCCGATCAGGATCATTTGGTGAGATGATCACTTCATCTGCCGGGGCCGCGAAGGTCGCCGCGTGCGAGTGCGCCAGCAGGGCGATGCCGAACACGGCGATACCGCCGCACACCACGAGCGTCATCGTCACGGCCGCGCCGACGCCTGCGGTTTCGCCGAGCACGTTCGCCCCGATCAGGATCGCGGTGATCGGGTTGAACGCGGTGAGGCAGGCGACGACGAGGTCGGGTGGGCCGCTGGCGTACGCGACCTGCACCAGCCACGACCCGGCGAGAAAAGTGATGGCGAGCGCGAATCCGGACAGCCACGGAAACTCCGGCTGGTCCATCACCATGACCGCCTGGGTGATGCGGCGGATCAGCACCGACACCAGGCCGTACAGCGCACCCGCAGCCACCGCGAGCGCGAGGCACCGGGCGCGGCCGGTGCGGCTCGCGCCGAACCCGACCAGCACCAGGGCGAACGCGGCGATGATCTCACCCGCCAGCAGCGTCTGGTCCGCGCTGACCGGAGTGGCCACGGCCGTCCGGGCCGTGAGCACGACGAACACCGCGAGCCCGCCCGCCGTCGCGGCGATGCCGGTGACGGCCAGTGAGCCGAGCCTGCCGCCGCTCGCCCTAGCGCCGAACAGTGCAACCAACGGCAGCGAGAGCACCACGATCGGCTGTACCACGACCAGCGGCGCGAGCCCGATCGCGGTGATCTGCGCGGCGGCGGTGCCGACGTGCGCAAGCACGCCGAGCAGCCACGTGCGCTCGCGCACCAGCAGAGGCAGGGTGCGTAGCCGCAACGAGCCGTCCGCGCTGACCTGACGCACGCCGCTGTGCTGCAGGAACGCGCCGAGCGCCGCGAACACCGCCGACGCCAGCGCGCACCCTATGGCCGCCACTGTCATGGCGCCCTCCCTCTGAGCAGCCGAAAGATCAGGAACAACCAGAGACTAGTGCGATGTCTCGAATTGTCCGCCGATTTCTCAGCGCGTCCTCAGGATGGGGCGCGGGGTGGCTATCCCTTGCCGCTGCTGTCGGCCGTGCTTTCGTCGGTCTCGCTGGACTCAGTGCTTGGCTCGGGGCTCGGCTCGTCGCTTGCGGTGTCCTCGGCGGTGCCGTCGTCGCTCGCGGCGGTGTCGGCGCTGTCGGACTCCGGCGACTCCGCCGTGCCACGGGCGACCTCCGGCGATTCCCTGCCGCCGCGGCGCTTGGCAAGCAGCAGGTAGACCACCGCGCCGAGGAAGACCAGCACCGAGACCCATACGTTGACGCGTACGCCGAAGACGTCGGTGGCCGGGTCGGTGCGCATCATCTCGATCCAGAACCGGCCCGCCGTGTACCCGGCGACGTAGAGCGCGAACACCCGGCCGTGGCCGAGGCGGAACCGGCGGTCGGCCCATACCAGCAGCACAGCGACACCGAGGTTCCACAGCAGCTCGTAGAGGAACGTCGGGTGGACGATGGCGACGACCTCGCCGGTGGACTCGCCGAGCAGCTGATCGAGCTGGCCGGTCTCCTGGTTGATCCGGCTGTAGATCTCCAGGCCCCACGGCACATCGGTCTCGCGGCCGAAGAGCTCCTGGTTGAAGTAGTTGCCGAGCCTGCCGATCGCCTGGGCGACCACGATGCCTGGCGCGATGGCGTCGGCGACGACAGGCAGCGGGATGCCTCTCGTGCGGCACGCGATCCACGCGCCGACGGCACCGAGCGCGATGGCACCCCAGATGCCGAGACCGCCGTCCCAGATCTTGAGGGCGTCGACCGGGTTGGCGCCCTCGCCGAAGTAGCGGTAGTAGTCGGTCATTACGTGGTACAGCCTGCCGCCGACCAGGCCGAACGGGACGGCGAAGACCGCGATGTCGATGATCGTGCCCTTGGTGCCGCCACGTGCGACCCAGCGCCGCTCACCCCACCAGATCGCGACGATGATGCCCGCGATGATGCACAACGCGTAGGCACGGATCGGAAGGGTGACGAACCCGAGGTCGAGTTGCCACACGCCTTGCGGCGGGCTTGGGAAGCTGGCGAGGACGGGGCCTGCTGCGATGTTCACGGCGCTACCGTAGCGTGTCCCGATTTCCGCCGGACTCCCCCGGCAAGTTCTTCGGCGAGCGCGCGGACCGCGCCAGCTCCTTCCTTGGCCGCCGTCACGAACGCCGAGCCCACGATGACGGCGTCGGCGAAGCTCGCGACCTCGGCCGCCTGCTCCCCTGAGCGCACGCCGAGGCCGACGCCGATAGGCAGCTCGGTGTGCGCACGGGTGCGGCGCACGAGTTCCGCCGCTCCCGCGCCGACCGACTCCCGCGCGCCGGTCACGCCCATCACCGCTGTGGCATAGACGAAGCCGGACGACGCCTTGACCGTGCGGGCGATGCGCTCCTCCGATGAGGACGGCGCGACCAGGAAGATCCGGTCGAGCGCGTGCTTCTCGGAGACGTCCAGCCACTCCTCGGCCTCGTCGGGGATCAGGTCAGGGGTGATCAGGCCGTGCCCGCCCGCTGCGATGAGGTCGCGCGCGAAGGCGTCGACGCCGTAGTGGTGCACCGGGTTCCAGTAGGTCATCACGACCGCGTGCCCGCCGTGGTCGGTGACCGACTGGACGACGTCGAAGGTCTCCCGCAGCCGGAAGCCGTTGCGCAGCGCGGTGTCGGCGGCGGCCTGGATCGTCGGGCCGTCCATCACCGGGTCGGAGTACGGCACGCCGACCTCGACCAGGTCACAACCGCCGTCCAGCATCGCGGCCAGGAGCTCCTTCGACTCGGCCACGGTGGGGTACCCGGCGGGCAGGTACCCGATCAGCGCCGCCCTGTCCTCGGCTCTGACCTGCGCGAACAGCGCGTCGAGGGTCTTCACGAGTCCTCCACGTAGCCGAAGTGCTTCGCGGCGGTGTCCATGTCCTTGTCGCCACGGCCGGACAGGTTCACCACGATCAGCCCGTCCTGCCCAAGCTCGCGGCCGAGCACCAACGCACCGGCCAGCGCGTGTGCCGACTCTATCGCCGGGATGATCCCCTCGGTGCGGGACAGCAGCTGGAAGGCGTCCATCGCCTCGTCGTCGGTGACGGAGCGGTACTCGGCGCGGCCGGTGTCCTTCAACCAGGCGTGTTCAGGCCCGACCCCGGGGTAGTCCAGGCCTGCCGAGATCGAGTACGCCTCGATGGTCTGGCCGTCGTCGTCCTGCAGCAGGTACGACCGGGCGCCGTGCAGCACGCCGGGGGTGCCCTCGGACAGTGTCGCGCCGTGCTCGCCGGACGCGATGCCGTGCCCGCCGGGCTCGAACCCGACAAGCCGGACGTCCGGGTCGTCGATGAAGCCGTGGAAGATGCCGATGGCGTTCGAGCCGCCACCGACGCATGCGGCGACGGCGTCCGGCAGCCTGCCCGCCTTCTCCAGGATCTGGCGGCGGGTCTCCTCGCCGATGACGGTGTGGAAGTTGCGCACCATCATCGGGAACGGGTGCGCGCCCGCCGCCGTGCCGAGCAGGTAGTGGGTGGTGTCGACGTTGGTGACCCAGTCCCGCAGCGCCTCGTTGATGGCGTCCTTCAGGGTGCGTGAGCCGGTCTTGACCGGGATGACCTCCGCGCCGAGCAGGTTCATCCGCGCCACGTTGAGCGCCTGCCGTTCGGTGTCGACCTGGCCCATGTAGACAGTGCACTCCAGGCCCATCAGCGCGCACGCGGTGGCGGTGGCGACGCCGTGCTGACCGGCTCCGGTCTCGGCGATGACCCGTTTCTTGCCCATCCGCTTGGTGAGCAGCGCCTGGCCGAGCACGTTGTTGATCTTGTGGGAGCCGGTGTGGTTGAGGTCCTCGCGCTTGAGGAAGATCCGCGCGCCGCCCGCGTGCTCGGCGAACCGGGGCGCTTCGGTCAGCAGCGACGGCCGATTGGCGTAGTCCCGCAGCAGCCGGGTGAACTCCTCGACGAACGCCGGGTCCCGCTGCGCCTTGTCGTACTCGGCGGCCAGCTCGTCCAGCGCCCCGATGAGGGCCTCCGGCATGAACCGGCCGCCGTAGGGGCCGAAGTGTCCCCGCTCGTCCGGATCGTGCGGGTTGCGCTGCCGTTCCGTCACCGGGCAGGCCTCGGACACGCCGGGTGCGAGCCCGCCGTCACCAGCTGCACCAGCGCCGACTTCGGGTCATCGCTGGCGACGAGGCCCTCGCCGACGAGGACGGCGTCCGCGCCGTGGCCCGCGTAGGTCATCAGGTCACCTGGCCCCCGCACGCCGGACTCGGCGATCTTGAGCACCTCAGGCGGCAGGCCGGGCGCGAGGCGGCTGAAGACGTCACGGTCGACGTCGAGGTTGTGCAGGTTGCGGGCGTTGACGCCGATGACCTTCGCGCCGCTTTCCAGCGCCCGGTCGGCCTCCTCGGCGTTGTGCACCTCGACCAGCGCGGTCATGCCGAGCGACTCGACGCGGTCCAGCAGCGCCGCGAGGGCGTTCTGCTCGAGAGCAGCGACGATCAGCAGCACCAGGTCGGCGCCGTGTGCGCGCGCCTCGTGCACCTGGTACGGGCTGACGATGAAGTCCTTGCGCAGGATCGGGACGTCGACGGCGGCGCGCACCGCGTCGAGGTCGGCGAGTGACCCGCCGAACCGCCGCTGCTCGGTGAGCACGCTGATCACCCGTGCGCCCGCGTCGGCATAGTCGGTGGCCAGTGCCGCCGGGTCGGGCACATCAGCGAGCTGCCCCTTGGACGGGCTGCGCCGCTTGACCTCGGCGATCACGCCGATGCCCGGCTCCTTCAGCGCGGCGATGGCGTTCCAAGGCTCCGGGGCCTTCGCGGCCCGCTGCTTGAGCTCGTCGAACGGCAACGCCTTCTCTCGCTCGGCCAGGTCCTCCCTGACTCCCGCGATGATGTCTTCCAGCACGCTCACCGGGCGCCCTCACGCACTACCGGATCGGACACAGTCCTCGCAAGCTCGATCACAAAACCTTTCCCTTCCCGCCGCAAAGATGCTACCCCGCGCATTTCGGCCGATCCCCGGCCGGGGGTCGGGAATGGGCTACGACCCCGACGTGGGATCCTCCCCCTCCGACAGGGCGCGCCAGAGGTCGTCATCCGGGTCCCTGGCTGGGGATTTGGCGCCAGGGGCCGAGTACTTCGCGCCGAGCCGGGGCATCCGGTTGCCGCGCATCACCAGCAGCGCGGCCGCCGCGAGCAACAGCAGCCCGCCCGCGACGGCAGCGGCGGGGCCGACCAGCGTGCGCTCCGGGTCGCCGACGGGCTGGTACGGGGACCCCGAGGTGTCGTATGGGCTGCCGCTGAGGATCAGCGTCAGCGCCAGCAGCGCGGCCACCGCGAGCCCGACGCCGAGCACCTGCCGCACCACGCCGGGCAGGGCGAGCACGGCGGCGATGGCGGCAAGCGTGAGCACGGCCAGCGGCACCAGCCATCCGGCGAGATCAGCGCCGGTGAGCGTGTGGCTCATGCGGCCGCCGGTCATCTCGACCCAGGCCAGTGTCGACGCGCCCCAGAACGCGATCGCGCTCAGCACCAGCAGCGCGATGACGATGAGCAGGCTCCGCTTGGCGGGGCGCTGAATGTCAGCCACGGGGATCTCGCATGGTCGCGGCGGCAGCGACGGCGGAGAGCACCGTGCGGGCCTTGTTCAGCGACTCGTTGTCCTCGTAGTCAGGGTCGGAGTCGGCCACCACTCCCCCGCCTGCCTGCACGTAGGCGGTGCCGTCGCGCATCAGAGCGGTGCGGATCGCGATGGCGGTGTCGGCGTCGCCGGCGAAGTCGAAGTACCCCACGACGCCGCCATAGAGGCCGCGCCAGGTGGGTTCCAGTGACTCGATCAGTTCCATCGCCCGGACCTTGGGCGCGCCGGTCAGCGTGCCGGCCGGGAAGCAGGCTGCGACGGCGTCGAAGGCGGACTTGTCGTCGGCGAGCTGTCCGGTGACGGTCGAGACGATGTGCATCACGTGGCTGTAGCGCTCGATGGCGAAGAAGTCCACCACGTGCACCGTGCCCGGCCTGCACACCCGCCCAAGGTCGTTGCGGCCGAGGTCGACCAGCATCAGGTGCTCCGCGCGCTCCTTGTCGTCTGCGAGCAGGTCCTTCGCGAGCAGCGCGTCCTCGTCCGGGTCCTGTCCGCGCCAGCGCGTGCCCGCGATGGGGTGGGTGGTCGCACGGCCATCACGCACGGTGACCAGCGACTCCGGGCTGGACCCGACGATGTCGAAGGCGATCTTGGTGCCCTCGGTGTCGAACCCGTCGAGCCGCAGCAGGTACATGTACGGGCTCGGGTTGGTGTTGCGCAGCACCCGGTAGACGTCGAGCGCGTCGGCGTCGGTGGTCATCTCGAACCGCTGCGAGGGCACCACCTGGAACGCCTCGCCGGCGTGGATCGCCTCGACGGCTTCCAGCACGGCCTTGTGGTAGTCCGCCTTGTCGCGGCGGCGGGTGAACTCCGGCGCGGGTCGTTCGAACATCGCCGTCGTCGGCGGGGCCTGGGTGGCCAACTGCTCGGTCATGACGTCGAGCCTGCGCACCGCGTCCTCGTAGGCGGCTTCGACCCGTTCGGGCGAATCGTCCCAGTTCACGGCGTTGGCGATGAGCGTGACGGTGCCCTCGTGGTGGTCGAACGCGGCGAGGTCGGTCGCGAACAGCATGATCAGCTCGGGGATGCGCAGGTCGTTGTCCGCCAGCTCGGGCAGCCGTTCCAGCCAGCGCACCGCGTCGTAGCCGACGTAGCCGACCAGCCCGCCGGTCAGCGGCGGCATGCCCGGCAGCGGCTCCGTGTGCAGCACGTCGAGGGTCTCGCGGAGGACGTCCAGCGGGTTGCCCTCGGTTGGCAGGCCGACCGGCGGGGTGCCCAGCCAGCACGCCTGGCCGTCGCGCACGGTGAGCGCGGCGGGACTACGCACGCCGATGAACGACCAGCGCGACCACGACTCGCCGTTCTCAGCCGACTCGAAAAGGAACGTGCCCGGCCGGTCCTGCGCGAGCGTGCGGTACAGCGCGATCGGCGTCTCCGCGTCGGCGAGCAGGGTCCGAACAACGGGGATGACCCTGCGCGACGCGGCGAGCGAGGCGAACTCCGCCTTGCTGGGGCTCACCTCGCCAAGGGCGGGACCGGTACTGACCATGGGCGTCATTCTGCCGCACTGTCTTCTGGCAGAAGACAGGTGTTGACCGGCGTCGCACACCTGATGCGCGATGATGGACACCGTGGGCGAAGAAGCGACAACGGCGAGCACGACGGGCACCAAGCGGCGAGGCCGGCGTCCCGGTGGCGGCGACACCAGGACCGCGCTGATCGACGCGGCACGCACGGTGTTCTCCGAATCGGGCTACGACGGCGCCACCGTGCGGGGTATCGCACAGCGGGCCGGGGTCGACGCCGCCATGGTCAACCACTGGTTCGGCGGCAAGGAAGGCTTGTTCGCCGAGGCGGTTCTGCGGTTGCCGTTCTCTCCGAAGGACCTGGTCGCCCAACTGCTCGACGGCGACCCGGACACGCTAGGTGAGCGGATCGTGCGCACGTTCGTCACCACATGGGACGCTGCGGGTGGCGGCACGTTCGCCGCGATCGTGCGCAGCGTGACCAGCCACGAGCAGGCCACGCACGTGCTGCGGGACTTCTTCATCCGCTACATCTTCAGCGAGGTGGTGCGCTCGACGGGCTCCGACCAGCAGATGTTCCGTGCCACGCTCGCGGCGTCGCAGATGATCGGGCTCGGCATGGTCCGCTATGTCGCCCAGTTCGAGCCGCTGGCCTCCGCCGAGGTCGACACCGTCGTCACCGCCATCGCCCCCACCCTGCAGCGGTACCTCACCGGCCAGATCGACTGACGCTCACTCCCGGGGCAGCAGCACCCGCTCGTCGGTGTCGAAGCAGGTCGCTGTGCCGGTGTGGCAGGCGGGTCCGGTCTGGTCGACCCGCAGCAGCAGTGTGTCGCCGTCGCAGTCGATGCGGACCTCGCGCACGTGCTGCGTGTGCCCCGACGTCTCGCCCTTGGTCCAGAGCTGTTGCCTGCTGCGGGAGTAGTACGTCGCGCGGCGAGTGGTAAGCGTGCGGTGCAGCGCCTCGTCGTCCATCCACGCCAACATCAGCACCTCGCCGCTGGCGTCGTCCACCGCGATCGCGGCGACAAGGCCGTCATCGGTGCGCTTGAGCCGCGCCGACGCCGTAGGGTCGAGCGCGCTCATCGGACGACCACCCCCGCCTCGCGCATCGTCGTCTTGACCTCGCCGATCGACAGCTCCTGGAAGTGGAACACGCTCGCGGCGAGCACAGCGTCGGCACCGGCCTCGATGGCGGGCGGGAAGTGCGCCCGCTGGCCAGCGCCGCCGCTGGCGATCACCGGCACCCGCACCGCGGCCCGCACCAGCCGGATCAGCTCGAGATCGAACCCTGCCTTGGTGCCGTCGGCGTCCATCGAGTTCAGCAGGATCTCGCCGACGCCGAGCTCCTCGCCGCGTGCGGCCCACTCGACGGCGTCGATGCCGGTGCCCTTGCGGCCGCCGTGGGTGGTGACCTCGAACGCGGACGGCGTGGGCTCGCCGCCCGCTGGCACCCGCCGGGCGTCCACCGACAGCACGATGCACTGCGAGCCGAACCGGCGCGAAGCCTCCCGCAGCAACTCCGGGCGTGCGATCGCGGCGGTGTTGATGCTGGCCTTGTCGGCACCGGCCCGCAGCAGCCGGTCGACGTCGTCGGTGCTGCGCACGCCGCCGCCGACGGTGAGCGGGATGAACACCTGCTCCGCAGTGCGCCGCACGACGTCGAAGGTCGTCTCGCGGTCGCCGGAGGACGCTGTGACGTCCAGGAAGGTCAGCTCGTCGGCGCCCTCGGCGTCGTAGAGCCGCGCCAGCTCGACCGGGTCGCCCGCGTCCCGCAGGTTCTCGAAGTTGACGCCCTTGACGACCCTGCCCGCGTCGACGTCAAGACACGGGATCACCCTTACCGCGACGGCCATGCCCCGAGCGTACTGAGGCCCCTGTGCCCGGGTGCGCTGGCGGGGCCTCGGCATACGCTTGATCACACCCCTGGCAGCGACCGGCACGGAAGGACGGTGTGCATGGCGAAGGCGGGACGGCGACCCGGCCAGACCGAGACCCGCGAGCAGATCCTCGCCTCGGCGCGCGGGTTGTTCGCCGAGCACGGCTTCGATGCGACGACGATCCGCGCGATCGCGGCCGATGCCGGGGTCAACCCCGCGCTGGTCCACCACTTCTTCGGCTCAAAGGACCAGGTGTTCGTCGCGGCGCTGGCGCTGCCGGTCAACCCAGCCGAGGTGGTCGGCGAGGCGATCAAGGGGCCACGCGCGGAGATCGGCGAGCGGCTGGTGCGGTTCTTCCTCAGCGTGTGGGGCAACCCCGTCGCGCGGCAGCCTTTCCTGGCGATGCTGCGCTCGGTGGCGTCGAACGAGGACGCCGCGCGGATGCTGCGGGAGTTCATGCACCGCACCGTCGTTCGCCCGATCGCCGCCGAACTGGGCATCCGCGAGCTGACGATGTCGGCGGCGGGCTCGCAGCTCATCGGCATCGCGATGCTGCGCTACGTGGTCCAGGTGGAGCCGCTGGCCTCGGCGAGCGACGACGAGGTGGTGGCCACCGTCGCGCCCGTCATCCAGCGCTACTTCGACTGAGCGTCCGGGAGACTGTCGGTGGGTGCACCTAGCGTGCGGGCATGGTTTCGCAACTGCACGAGGTGCTCGTGGAGCTGTTTCACCGACGGCCGAAATTGGCGGCAGACCTGCTCACGGCGGCCGACTGGGTGGCGGTGCCGCCGTTCGAGGAGGCGCGGCTTGAAGCATGCGAGCTGACGGATCTCGCGCCAACGGAGTATCGCGCTGACACGGTGGTGGTGGTGTTGTCTGCGCGGACAGGTCCGGCGTTGGCAGTGGTGGTCGAGGTCCAGCTCTCGCGGGACCCGGGGAAGCGCTGGTCATGGCCCGTCTATTTGCCGACACTGCGCGCCCGGTTGCGGTGCCCGACGGTGCTGCTGGTGTGCCGACAACAAGATCGCCGAATGGTGCGGCGCGCCGATCGAGGTCGGCCATCCTGGATATGTGCTACGACCGCTGGTGGTCGGACCGCACGGGATTCCGCTGGTGAACGACCCCGGTCGAGCATCTCGGAATCCGGAGCTTGCCGTGTTGTCGGCGATGGCACACGGCGGCGAGCCGGGTGGAGAGAAAGTACTATCCGCGTTGCTCGCGGGCCTGCAGACGGTCGATGACGATCTTGCCGCACTGTATGCTGATCAGGTAATGGCGGCGCTGCCCATGGCGGCGCAAGCCTGTTGGGAGGACATGATGGCGATCGGGACCTACGAGTACCAAAGCGACTTCGCCCGCCGGTACTACGGCCAGGGCGAGGCCGAGGCACTGCTGCGGGTGTTGGCCGCCCGCCGTATCGCTGTGCCCGACGACGCGCGTGCCCGGATCACCGCGTGCACCGACATCGACCAGCTCGAACGATGGCTCGACCGCGCCGTCTCCGTCGCTTCCGTCGACGAACTGTTCGCGCCATAACCGCGTCGGCTCCGAGCGCCTGAATCCTCCGTGCCATCCGCCGTGACCTGCTGGCTTTCCGACAAAGTCGACACCGCGTAGGACGGTATCTCCTCACAGTTTCCGCCGCTTCCCCAGCGGTGGTAAACAATGCCGACACGATCACATGATCGGTCGGCGCGCGACCCGACAGCCCCCGGATTCGACGAACCACTCATGACGAACGGACGTGCACCAATCACGACATCTAACGCTTGACAACGCCATTCAACACGCGCAGAATTAAACGCATGACTAATTCCGCTGCCGTGGTCAACGACCTCCGCGTCAACCGTGGCGGTCGCGACGTCCTCAAGGGCATCACCTTCAAGATCGAGTCCGGCACCGTCACCGGGCTGCTCGGCCCGAGCGGATGCGGCAAGACCACCCTCATGCGTGCACTGGTCGGGGTACAGATCGTCGAGGGCGGCGAGATCACCGTCCTCGGCAAGCCGGCAGGTCACAAAGAGCTGCGCAGCCGCATCGGCTACGCCACCCAGAACCCGGCGATCTACCCCGACATCACCGTCACCGAGGCGCTGACCTACTTCGCCTCCGTACTGCGGGCGCCCGCCTCCGACGTCTCCCGCGTGATCGACGAGGTCGACCTGACCTCGCACGCCGACGCCATCATCGGCCAGCTCTCCGGCGGCCAGCTCAGCCGTGCCAACCTCGCGGTCGCGCTGCTGGGCAAGCCGGAGCTGCTGATCCTGGACGAGCCAACCGTCGGACTCGACCCGGTGCTTCGGGACGAGCTGTGGAAGCTGTTCACCGAGCTGTCCCAGCGCGGTGTCACGCTGCTGGTGTCCAGCCACGTCATGGACGAAGCCACCCGCTGCGAGCACCTGCTGTTGCTGCGTGAGGGCGATCTGCTCGCCTCGGAGTCCCCCGACGAGCTGCGCGACCGCACCGGCGAGACCGACTTGGAACGCGCCTTCCTGCGCCTGATCAAGGACACCGTGCCATGACCGTCATGAATCCCGCCATCACGCTGGCCACCACCCGCCGCATCCTCACCCAGCTACGCCACGACCATCGCACGCTGGCATTGATGATCATCATGCCGTCGCTGCTGCTCACGCTGCTGCGGTACGTGTTCAACGACGAGCAGACGTTCAGCAGGGCCGCACCAGCGCTGCTCGCGGTGTTCCCGTTCGCGATCATGTTCATCGTCACGTCGGTCACCACACTGCGGGAGCGGACGACGGCGACCTTGGAGCGGCTGATGACGTTGCCGCTGGCGAAGCTGGACCTGCTGTTCGGCTACGCCATCGCGTTCGGGCTGATCGCCATCGCGCAGGTCGCAGTCGCCACCACGATCTCGCTGACCTGGCTCGGGCTGTCCATCACCGGCTCGGTGTGGCTACTCGGCGCCATCGCGGTGCTCGACGCGCTGCTTGGCACCGCGCTCGGGCTGTTCGCCAGCGCGTTCGCCCGCACCGAGTTCCAGGCGGTGCAGTTCATGCCTGCGTTCGTGATGCCGCAGGTGTTGCTGTGCGGGCTGTTCGCGCCACGCGACTCGATGGCGACCGTGCTGGACTGGATCTCCGACGTCATGCCGTTGTCGTATGCCGTCGATGCGCTCACCCAGGTCACCCACTCCACCGAGGTCGACGGCACGCTGGTGAAGAACCTGCTGATCGTGGCGGGATGTGCGCTGGCGGCGTTGGTGCTCGGAGCGGCCACGCTCCGCCGCAGGACGCCGTGACTCAAGCGGTCGCGGTGGGCTCGGCGGCCAGACCGGTCACCCGGCACACGGCAGAGAAGCCCTCGTCACTGCCCGGCCAGTGCGCGCGGAGCCGCTCACGGCCCACGCGGCGCGCGACGTGCCGCAGTACCAGCGTCACCACGATGACGTCGTCGGTGTAGCCGAGCACGGGGATGAAGTCCGGCACGAGGTCGATCGGCATCGCGAGGTATACCGCGAGCAAGCCGAGCAGGATTCTGGTACGCCGAGGCGTCGCGGGATCGGCGGCGACTCGCCAGGTCAGCCGCAACAGATCCGGCAGGAGCCGAACCGCCTCGCGAAGCGTCCCACCGCGCGGGCGCGCGATGGCGAGCGCGCCAAGGAGCAGCAGCCACACGACCGCCACCACAAGCACGACGGTGAGGAGGACGCCCACCACGAGTCGGTCATGCTCGCATCCTGACACGCTAGCCTGGCGCCATGCCTACCGCGCTACGTCGCCTCGCCGACGAGAAGTACGTCCAGCTCACCACGTTCCGCCGCGACGGCACGCCGATGCCGACGCCGATCTGGGCGGTCGCCGATGACGGCGAGCTGTACATCTGGACCGAGCGGGACTCCGGCAAGGTCAAGCGCATCCGCAACAACCCGCGCGTCGAGGTCACCGCATGCGACCTGCGCGGCGCCCGCACCCACGGCGAGACGGTCAGCGGCACCGCGCGGTTGCTCGACGCCGAGACCGACCGGGTGCGCAAGCTCCTCGGCCGCAAGTACGGCGTGCTCGGGTTCCTCAGCGTGGTCGGCAGCATCCTGCGCGGCGGCAAGCAGCGCACCATCGGCGTCGGCATCACCCTGGACGGCTGAGCTACCGGACGGCGGCCAGCGCCTCCGGCAACGTGAACGCGCCCGCGTAGAGCGCTTTGCCGACGATGGCGCCCTCGACGCCGTCGCCGGTCAGCTTCGACAGCGCCACTAGGTCGTCGACGCTGGACACGCCGCCCGAGGCGATTACGGCGGCGTCGGTGCGGGCGCACACGGCGGCGAGCAGGTCCAGGTTCGGCCCGCGCAGCGTGCCGTCCTTGCTGACGTCGGTGACGACGTAACGTTGCGCGCCATCGGCGTCCAGCCGGGAAAGCGCCTCCCACAGGTCACCGCCGTCCGTGGTCCAGCCGCGCGCAGCGAGCCGATGCCCTTCGGGCGTGATCCGCACGTCGAGGCCAATGGCGACCCGGTCGCCGTACTCGGCAACCACCTTCGACGTCCACTCCGGGTTTTCCAGCGCGGCGGTGCCGAGGTTGACCCGCCGTGCCCCTGTCGCGAGCGCCGCTTCGAGCGAGGCGTCGTCGCGGATGCCGCCGGAGAGCTCGACGTCGACGTCGAGCCTGCCGACGACCTCGGCGAGCAGTTCCCGGTTCGAGCCCTTGCCGAACGCGGCGTCCAAGTCGACCAGATGGATCCACTCGGCGCCGTCGCGCTGCCAGGACAGCGCGGCGTCAAGCGGCGCGCCGTAGGTGGTCTCGGTTCCGGCCTCGCCCTGCACCAGGCGCACGGCCTGGCCATCGGCGACGTCAACAGCGGGGAGCAGCGTCAAAGTCACGGTGTCTCACTCTAGCGAGTTGGGCCAGGTTACGAGAGAGTGCCCAGCCAGTTGCGGAGCACCTGGGCACCGGCGTCGCTCGACTTCTCCGGGTGGAACTGGGTCGCGGACAGCGCGCCGTTCTCCACGGCGGCGACGAAGTCCTCGCCGTGGTGCGCCCAGGTCACCTTGGGGGCCTGGCCGGTCAGCTCGGAGTCGAGCGTCCAGCGGCGGGCGGCGTAGGAGTGCACGAAGTAGAACCGGGTGTCGGCGTCGAGTCCCGCGAACAGCACCGAGTCCTCCGGGGCGCGCACGGTGTTCCAGCCCATGTGCGGCAGGACGTCGGCGTGCAGGCCGTCCACAACGCCCGGCCACTCGCCGAGGCCGTCGGCTTCGTCGCCGTGCTCGACGCCGCGTTCGAACAGGATCTGCATGCCGACGCAAATGCCCAGCACCGGCCTGCCGCCCGCGAGGCGCTTGCCGACGATCTTGTCGCCACCGACCTCGCGCAGGCCCGCGATGCACGCACTGAACGCGCCGACACCGGGCACGACGAGGCCGTCGGCGTTGAGCGCGGCATGCGCGTCGGAGGTCACCTCGACGTCGGCGCCCGCGCGCCGCACGGCACGCTCGGCGGAACGGAGGTTGCCCGACCCATAGTCCAAGATGACGACGTGTGTCACGGCTTCAGCCTACTTTCCGGAGTCGGCCGCCCCGCCCGTGCCCGCGCGGACACCGGTAGCACGGCCAGCGCGAACAGGCCGAGTACGCCGAAGGCGACCGAGTAGCTGGTCGTCGCGGCCACCGCGCCGACGACGACGGCTCCTGCGCCCTGTCCCGCGTCGAAGGCGACGTTCCACGCCACGCTGGCGTGCGCGGGCGAGACGCGCGCGAACATCAGCACCAGCGAATCGTTCTGCACGATGCCGAAGCCCGCGCCGTACACGGCCACGCAGGCCGCAGCGACAACCATCGCCGCCGTCGTCGCGACGCCGCTACTCCCGGCGAAGCCGAGCAGCCCCGCCGTGACGGCGGCCAGCCCGGCGAGCAGCATCCGGCCCGCCGTCGCGGCGCGGTCACCCCACATCCCGGCCAGCCACCTGGCGGCGAGCGCGGTGGCCGACATCAGCAGCAGCGACGCCGAGCCGAGCGCGGGCAGCTCGGCGAACACCAGCGGCAGGAAGGTCACCATCGCCCCGAACGCGATCGATCCCGCCAGCATGGGCAGCCACGGCCGCCACACCGAGGCGGCGGCAGCGGCGACGGGCTGCTTCTCGCCGCGCTCCTCCCGCTGGCCCTTCGGCAGCACCACCATGACGGGGACGGCGAGCAGCGGCAGCAGAGTGCCTGCCGCGAACACCGGCCAGAATCCGGCGTACTCGGCGATGGCGGTGCTCGCTGGCAGAAAGACCAGCAGCGGCAGCCCCACGGCGACGCCGTAGAGCCCGGAGCCGCGCCCGAGCGAGCCCGCAGGCAGCAGCTCCGCGATCAGGGCACTGCCGCACACCGTGATGATGCCGAACCCGACGCCGCGCACCCCAGAGATCACCAGCACCGGCTGCCACGTCGTTGACAGGATGAGCAGGGGCACCGGCACGCCGATGAACAGCGCGCCCACGATCGACATCGCACGGTAGCCGAACCGCCGCACCAGGCCGGTCATGAGCAGCTGCGCGAGCACCGTCGTGGCCATGAATACGCCGGTCGCCGCGCCTGCGGCGAACTCACCGGCGCCGTTGCGGACCACCCAGAGCGGCACGACCGAGACCAACAGCGAAAACCCGGCGAACAGGCCGGTCGAGGCCAGCAGCATGGCGACGAAGCGGCCGTTGCGCAACGGCGAGGCCGCGTCCGGGTGGCTCAACGACGTAAGGGGCACATCCCAGTCCTACACCGAGGCGCAATCGGGTATTCCGTGGACTGGGATGCGGGCGGTGCGTGCGGGGTCGTGTCCCCCGCTCTGGACGCCATGTTCGCCACTCGGGACGCCGTCTTGCCCGCTCTCGACACTGTGTTCGCCGCTCGCGGCGCCATGTTCCCCGTCGCCCGCACCGCCCCGCGACGCTGTCACCAGCCTACGACCGGGCACGTCACGGTGTAAACTTCGACTTAACTGGAGGTGATGGCTAAGCTGGGTGGTGTGACGGCACTCGCGCACCATCTCACGATCGGACAGGTCGCCGAACGCAGCGGCGTCCCGCACACGACGTTGCGGTTCTAC
>WHUD01000479.1 GCA_009377385.1 Actinophytocola sp. | reverse complement strand
ACAACCGTAGCGGCCGCGGGATCAAAAACCTACTTTATTTCGCCGCGAGTCCTAACGTCGGCGCGCTGCCACCCGGCTGGAACCGCTACACCTTCTGGCAGTACAGCAGCGACCCGATCGACCAGAACACATTCAACGGCAACCACACGCGACTACGGGCCCTCGCCAACGGCCGGTGATCGCGCGACGGCCGCACGCGCTGATCCCAGTAGCGCGGCTCCGCCGCTCTACGCAGGCTCGTGCTGGTCATGCTTTTCATCACCTTTGAGTCTCAAGCGTGATCTTGCCGCGTCGCACCGAGACCGGGCTCGATCGGTGAGCAGGTGTGCGGTCCGGGCCGGGTGCACCGGCCCAGGGTGGAGCCGATCAAGAATCAGCCCGGGTACCGCTCCACGTCGTGCGCATGCGGAACCGGCAGATCAACCGTTGGTTCGACGGGAAGCGCCGTACCTACCAGGTCGAGGAACGTGAGGAGTCGCCACACCAACACACCAGGTTCATCGCCGCCGCGACCGACGCCGCGAGGACGGCGGCCACGCCAACGAGCGCCCAGTCACCGGTGACCGCGACGTCGTACGTTGACGACGCATCCGGGACCGCTTCGACACCCGCAGCACCGCATCGCCGAGCACGTCGTCGTCAGCAGGCTCAACGGCGGGCA
>WHUD01000478.1 GCA_009377385.1 Actinophytocola sp. | reverse complement strand
GAACTCGCATCCCATCTGAGTTCGATCCGGCTGGGAGATCCATTGGATGAACTGACGACCATGGGACCGTTGATCTCAGCCGATCACCTGGCGAGGGTGGAGTCCTGGACCGATCGAGGTCTTCAGGACGGTGCGACATCGCATCGGATCACCTGCAGTTCGATGCCCGAGGGGGACGGCTTCTATGCGGCACCGAGCTTGTTCACCGATGTGACTCCCGAGATGCCGATCGCGCAGGAGGAGATCTTCGGACCGGTCGTCGCGGTCGCCCGCTTCGAAGCAGAAGCCGAGGCCGTTCAGGTCGCCAACCAGCTGCGCTACGGACTGACTGCGAGCATCTGGACCGAGAACCTGCGGCGGGCTCATCGGGTCGCTCATGCGGTGGAGGCCGGCTACGTCTGGGTCAATGACGTAGGGGCGCACTATCCGGGGATGCCCTTCGGTGGATTCAAGGACTCAGGAATCGGTCGCGAGGAGTCTGCCGAGGAGATCGCCTCCTACACCCAGACGAAGTCGGTCCACATCAACTTCGGTTGACCGTCTGGTCGTCCTGTGGGCGGCCATCAGGGGAAATTGCCCATGCCGGGCGTACTCAAGGGCGTCCTGGATCCAGAACTCCTGGTGTGCCACGAACGCAAGAGAGGAGCTTGATCATGTAGGCG
>WHUD01000477.1 GCA_009377385.1 Actinophytocola sp. | reverse complement strand
TCCGATCTTGGGAAGGATGGCACGATGCCGAACAGGTACGATCATGAAACCCGGGATGGTTCATGGTTCCGTGTTCGGTCAATCGAAAGTGGCGAGTACATGGTCGCGTGCGCCGGTGATGTGATCGACGATTGTGGTTCGGAGCAGGTCGGCATCCCCGTCGCGCAGCGCGTCAACCATGGCTTGGTGTTCATCATCAATGCGTGCGAGGTCGGTTCCTGATCGCACCCACCGTCTGCTGTACGGCTCGCCCAGATGCAAGAGCTGATCTACGAATCGAAGAGTGAGTGGCTGTTCGGCAAGACTGTAGATATGCCGGTGGAACCGGTAGTTCTGGCCGGCGCGGACGTCGCCGGTTACCTGCCGCATTCGATCGGCACATACTTGAAGCTCGTCGATATCTCTGCGGCGGGCACCGCGCACGGCCTCATCGACGAGGCGCGGCTCTAGCGTGGCCCGTAGCTCGAACAGTTCGGCCACTTCGGTGCGGCTGAGTTCGGCAACTGCCATGCCGCGCTGTGGAAGAACGCTGATGAGCCCTTCAGCGGAAAGCGTATGGAGGGCTTCGCGCAGCGGAATGCGACTCACCCCGAGGTCATTGGCAAGATCCTCCTGGATCAGATGCTGTCCTGGAGCGAGCCGTCCGTGCCGGATCCGCTCACG
>WHUD01000476.1 GCA_009377385.1 Actinophytocola sp. | reverse complement strand
GTCGTCGGTGATGATCGAGGTGGCCGCGTCGCGGGCGTTCATGATGATGTTCTCGTGCCGCAACACCCTGAGCAGTCGCAGGCTCGAACGGCGGCCCGACTGCGACGCTCCCAGCACATCGCCCTCACGTCGCTGCTCCAGATCGACCTGGGCCAGCTTGAAGCCGTCGCGGGTCGCGGCGACCGCTTCCAGCCGCTCCCACGCCGGAGTTTCGGACGGCGTCTCGGTGACCAGCAGGCACAGCCCCGGCACGCTCCCGCGTCCGACCCGGCCGCGCATCTGGTGCAGTTGGGACACCCCGAATCGATCAGCGTCCATGACGACCATCGTGGACGCCGTGGACACGTCCACTCCAACCTCGATCACCGTCGTGCACACCAGAACCGGCGCGGCACCCGATATGAACCGCCGCATCGCCTCGTCCTTGGCCTCCGGATGCATCCGCCCGTGCAAGATGCCGATGTCGATGCCGGCCAGCGGGCCGATGCGCAACGTCTCGGCCAGCTCCAAGACCGATATCAGCGACGACGGCGCCCCTGGCGAGGCCAGTTCGTCCGAACCTTCATCGCCGATGCGCGGGCAGACGATGTAGACCTGGTGCCCGGCATCGACTTCCTCGCGAACCCGCTCCCAGATCCGGTCGACGAACCGCGGCTTGTCCGCAG
>WHUD01000475.1 GCA_009377385.1 Actinophytocola sp. | reverse complement strand
CAGGCACCCTGTGGCACTTTATGGCTCAAGTTGGAATACTATCCCAAGTAATCGCGATGCTGGGTCATTGCGACCGCGTCAGCCCAACAGGCGGGAAACGTGTCCTTCGCGAGGGGAGCGGGTTACCGTGCCGGACCTGTCCTTCGCCGAGGTCGAGGAGCTCCTGCGGTTGGTGCAACGCATCGAGGGCTGCGACGTGACGCTCACCTGGGGCGACCTCAGCGTGCATGTCCACCGAGGTGGCGCCGCGGCCACCCCCGCGACAGCCGCGAGGACCTCGACCGACGTGCCGGCGCAGCCAGTCGTCGAGCCCGCGCCGCGCGGCCAGTCGGCACCGACGACGAACCCATTTGCCGACGTTCCGGAGCATTGGGTGTCCATCGAGGCTCCCATGGTGGGGACCTTCTACCGCACGTCTGCTCCGGAAGAGCCACCCTTCGTCGAGGTCGGCGACGACGTCGAACCTGGCGCTACGGTAGGCCTGGTCGAGGTGATGAAACTGTTCACCGAGTTGACGTGCGATGTCGCCGGCAAGGTGGCCCGCATCGACGTGGACAACGGCGCGTTCGTCGAGTACGGGCAGCCGCTGCTGTGGATAGAGCCGGCATGAGAAGCCCTGTGTCAAGCCGCCTGTGGTTGGTCGGGGTGGAGCAGGCGTTGGAGGGC
>WHUD01000474.1 GCA_009377385.1 Actinophytocola sp. | reverse complement strand
GCATCGTGCCATCCTTCCCAAGATCGGAAGGGGGTACGAAACCCGGGATGGTTCAAACCGACTTGTCATTCTCACGTGATCAACTCCACCATGGGCTCCACCGGTCGCAGCCGCACCGCGACCCGCTCGTGGGTCTCGGCGATCGCGGCGTCGAGGAAGTCGACGTGTTCCAACAGTTGCTTGACCAGCGCACCGTGATGCTCTGGCCGGAACCGATTGCTCAACGCTTCCTGCAAGGCCGGGATCTTCGACCGCAGCCGTCCCTTGGCCAACTCGGCCAACACCGCTGAGTCGGTCTCGCCCTGCAGCAACGCCTGGAGGATCGCCCGACCCGACTTGGTCAGAATCGTTGACGCGACCGAGGTGAGTTTGATACCCGAGTCTTGCAGAACTTTCTCCAGCCGCTGGATCACCCGGGTGCGTTCCTCGGATAACCGGCGGCCGTGGCGGGTCAAATCCCGCAGCATCCGGATCGGTTTTGCCGGTACGAAACTCGGCCGCACCAATCCGTGTTCAAGCAATTGCGTGATCCACACCGAATCGGCCACATCCGTCTTCCGGCCCGGCACATTCCGCAGATGCTCGGCGTTGATCACCCACACCGGGAGATAGAGGCTTATGCAAAAGCCTGGTCAATTTAGCGAGGGATTGAGCGTGTCATAACGC
>WHUD01000473.1 GCA_009377385.1 Actinophytocola sp. | reverse complement strand
GTGAGCCAGCGCGGACTGCCCGCGCACACGCTCAAGCCGCAGAACAGGGGCGGCGCCAGGGCGCTCGCGCGGTCGCTCGTCGGCCTCGGCCATCGCCGGTTCGCCGTTCTCGCCGGGCCCACCGAGCTGTTCACCGCCAAGGAACGGCTAGCCGGCTTCCGCGAGGGGCTCAGGGCCGAGGGCGTCGACCTCGACCGCAACGCGGTGCTACGCGGCCCGTTCACCCGCGACGGCGGCCACGCGGTCGCCGCCGACCTGGCCGCCCACGGTCGCGGCCCCACCTGCGTGTTCGCCGTCAACGACGTGATGGCCGTGGGAGCGATGACGGCCTTCCGCGAGGCCGGCCTCGACGTTCCCCGCGACATCTCCGTCGCCGGCTTCGACGACGTCGTCGGCGCCAGAGACACCTGGCCGCCGCTGACCACCGTACGCCTGCCGCTGCAGGACATGGGTCATCGCGCCGCGGAGCTCGCCCTCGGTGGCGGGGACACTCCTCGGGTGGAGCGCGTTCCCGCGGAGGTCGTCATCCGCGCGAGCACCCGTCGCCTCACCCGCCGCTAGCCGGTCCTGGTGTGCGCCGCCGCCGCAGGGCCCGGTGCTCAGTGCACATGGCCCGCGGCCCGAGCGGCGGGCGACGGGCGCGGCGCCGATCGCCCGTCCCGCCTTGT
>WHUD01000472.1 GCA_009377385.1 Actinophytocola sp. | reverse complement strand
CAGTCCGGCGCCCTCTGCGACCGCGGCCAGCAGTCGGCGCCGCAGCCCCAGCTGCTCGGCCAGGTCACCTTGCCGCTCGACGGTCAGCCGCCGGATGACCCGCTCGGTGATCGTCGCAAACGACACGTCGATCGGCACCTCCAGCAGCGGGATGCCATGCTCGCGGCAGGCGGCCACCAGATCGTCGGGGACCTCTCCGTACGCCGCATCCCCAGCGGCTACACAGGCAACCCGGTGCGCGGCTCTGGTCGAGGCCTGGTTTCAGGTGTCCTGCCGGTGACAACTCGACCGCTGGATTGCTGTACTCAGCAGCATGACGCAGATCACATCCCAGGAGACGGCACCACCTTGCGCGACTTCGCCGCGATCATGAGGAACTCCGCAAGATCACCCGACTTCGGCTGAAGGAGTTGATCGGCTGATGAGCCTGTCCACCCACGTGCTCGATGCCGCCAAAGGCCGCCCCGCCGCCGGGGTACGGGTGCGGCTGGAGAGCCGTAGTGGCGACGAGTGGACATCGGCGGCCGAGAGCGTGACCGACGACGACGGGCGCGTCCGCGAGTTCGTCGCCGACGGCCCGGCCGCAGGCGTCCACCGGCTGACCTTCGACACCGCAGGTTACTTCGGCGACCAGCCCTCCTTCTATCCAGAGGTTGCCGTGACCTTCC
>WHUD01000471.1 GCA_009377385.1 Actinophytocola sp. | reverse complement strand
GTCACCCATGTCAGGGTAGGAGCTCGTCGACGTGCTCGGAGAGCTCGTCGGATTCGCGGTAGCCCTGGCGGTAGCGTTGCTCGCCGTCGGCGTCGAGGAGGACGAACGACGACTGCTCGGTCACCTCGAACCGCTTCCACACCGTCCCCTCCTCGTCGGAGAGGTGGGTGACGCCGTCGACCCCGTTGGTCGCGATGAAGTCCTCCATCGCGGCCTGCTCGTCCAGCCCGGCGACACCGATCACGTTGAGCTCGCCCGCGTGCGTCTCCGCCAACTCCGCGACCGCGGACGCCTGGCTCGCGCACACCGGGCACCACGGCGCCCAGAACCACAGCACGGTCGGCTTCCCGGCCAGGCTCGCGCCCTCGAACGACTCACCGCTCACCGTGATGGCGGTGAAGTCCAGCGTCGCCGGTACGGTCTTGGCCGCACCGGAGTCGTCGGCCGAGTCATCGCCCGCGTCGTCGTCGGGCTCGTCCATCGTGTCGTCGGTGTCGCCCGCGGAATCGTCTTCAGTACTCGTCGACGTCCGGTCGCCCGAGCTCTCGGCATCCTCGCCCGCATCACCGCAGGACGCGGCGGTGAGGGCCACGACCGCGAGCAGGGTGGGCAGGATGTGACGTGCGCGCATGTGGCGAAACCTTCCCGTTGATCCATTGTCGCTGGCGG
>WHUD01000470.1 GCA_009377385.1 Actinophytocola sp. | reverse complement strand
CCCTTGAGCCACGGGCCAAAGGCGAGGTCTGGTCGGCCTTGCCGGCGCTGCGCGATCTCGCGCGCTGGGCCAGCGACCGCGGCGAGGCGGCGCGTGGCCTCGCGTTGCTTCGCCAGGCCGGTACGCCACCCACCCACTGGCTCGTGCGGCTGCTGAGCCAGCACGCTGACCGCGCCGGGCGCGCTCCACTCGCGGATCGGGCGGCCTGGCTGTACAGCAAGGCACGGGCCTTCGTTCTCGACCGCGAACGCGTGGACCTTCTGGTGCTCCTCCGCACCCGCGCGCATCTGGGTGTCGACGAGAACCGCCGCCGCGCCAAGATCGAGCCGCAATTCGCCGATCTCGCACTGTTCGAGGGCGGTGAACTGAGCCTGTTTCGGGAGCGACGGGGGCACCTTCTGCCCGACGACGAGCGCGAGCTGCTGTCAGACTGGCTAGACAGACCGCATTGACAGCACCGCGAATACTAACGTCCCGCTCCCCGGCCAGCGTGGCATGAAGTGTGGCATGAAACGTGGTCCACCAATGCCTCGTGGCATCACTTTCGTCGAACCACTGCAGGCAAAACCCCTGGTAGCAGCCGTAGTGGCCGTGGTGCGGGCTCCTTCTAATCTCTAGCGGGAGTTTCCCCCTTAATTTGATCTTGCCGGGGCGTGGTGGGCGCGGTCC
>WHUD01000046.1:27106-30451 GCA_009377385.1 Actinophytocola sp. | reverse complement strand
AACCCTGCGCCTCAAGCACACCCACCGGCGCGAAATTCTCCGACGCGATCATCTCCAACGTCGACCGCTGACGGGCGAGTTCGTCCTGGATAGCGGCCGAAATCTCCGGATCGACCTGATCGAGAGATGCTTCCAGGCAGGCAGCATGGACTTGCGTCGATGGCAACGGGGGCTCCTTCCGGAGGGTAGAGTTGCGTATTGCGCATCTGTTGGCGTCATACGCAACGTTACGCGGACTAATGTGGGGCCCGTTCGTTGCGCTGTCAAGAGCTACTCAGAAGTTGTCCACGGAATGGCCGCAGCGGCGTCACCCGGTGGCACGCTGCGGCCCGCGTTGGACAGACAAATCGGGCGGGACGCGGAAGACCCGCGCCCCGCCCCGTCAACGCCGAAGGTGGCCTTCGGTACCGCATATGTACCGAAGGCCACCTTCGGCCCGGGAAAACTGCCGCTAGTTGATGTAGCCGAGCTGGCCGGAGAGCTCGGCCGCCGCGGCTCGCAGCTCGCGGGCGATCTGCCTGATCCGCTTGCGCGACAGCCGGTAGGCAGGTCCCGACGCACTGAATGCGGCGGCGACCTCGCCGGTCGCGCCGAGCACTTCGACCGCGACCGCGTGCAGCCCGGGTTCCAGTTCCTCGAAGCAGGTGGCGTAGCCGTCCTCGGCCACGCGCTTCAGCACGGTCCGCAGCTCGTCGGGTTCGACGATGGTGTTCGGCGTGTAGGCGGTGAGCTCGCCCGCGAGCACCCGCTCCTGGTCCTGCTCGTCCATCGAGGCGAGTAGGACCTTGCCGCTCGACGTGGCGTGCAGCGGCGTTCGCTGGCCCGTCCAGTTCTGCGCCGCCACGGCCGACGTCCCCCGAGCCTGGCTGACGTTGATCGCGACCGCACCGTCGAGCACCGCGATGTTGACCGTCTCCCCCAGCTTCTCGGCGAGCGATTCGCACAGCGGTGTGCCGAGCCGGGCGAGATCGATTTGGCCGGTCACCGCTCCTGCGAACCGCAGCATGCCGATGCCGATGGTGAACCGCCCCCGGTCGCCGTGCTGCTCGACAAGATCCCTCGCCTGCAGCGTGTACACCAGTCGCGACGCGGTCGACTTGTGTACGCCCAGCTCATCGGCAATCTCGGTGATCCCGGCCTCGCCCTCGCGCAGCAGCAGTTCGAGGATCTCGATCGCGCGGTCGACCGACTGCACGACCACGGGTTCGTTACTCCCAGATGAGTTTGCCATTACGCAACTGTAAGCGCTACGCGCAACTCATGGAATATTGCCCCTGGATTCGTCTTGACGCGTGGGCGCGCCTTGGGCAGTATCGCTATCGGCACGCTGTTGCGCATTACACTCAGAGTTTCTTATTAAGCAACTGGAGGGGTTTCGATGATTTCAGCCTGCGCCGTGACGGACCTGCCTCCTGGCGAGTCGGTTCGCATCCAGGCCGATGTGCCCATCGCCGTGTTCAACGCCGACGGCAACCTCTATGCGATCGACGACACCTGCAGCCATCAGGACGCTTCGCTGTCCGATGGCTGGCTGGAAGGGTGCTTCGTGGAATGCCCGCTGCACGCCGCTCTGTTCGACCTGCGCACCGGGATGCCGAGCTGCCTTCCCGCGAAGAAGCCGGTCCGCACGCACATGGTGCTCGTCCACGATGGCCACATCTACGTGGACACCAACGCGCACGAGCGCGTCCCGCAGCCAGCTGCGGAGCCCGCGACGGCGTCGGCGGGCGAGGCCGTCGCATGAAGACGGTGACCGTCGTCGGCGCGTCCCTCGCCGGCCTGAACTCGGTGCAACAGCTCCGGCAGCAAGGCTTCGACGGACGCATCGTGGTCGTCGGCGAGGAAGCGCACCGGCCCTACGATCGCCCGCCGCTGTCCAAGGCGCTGCTCGCAGGGCGAGCGGACGTCGACGATCTGTGGCTGTGCGATGAAGAAGACCAGGACGAGCTCGGCGCGGAGTGGCTCCTCGGTGTCCGCGCCGAGCAGCTCGACGCCGCCGCAGGCCGGGTGCGGTTGTCGGACGGCGCCGAGATCGACACCGACGGCGTCGTGATCGCCACCGGAGGCCGCGCCCACCGTCTGCCCGGAATCGAGGACATGCGGGGACTGCACACGGTGCGCACCATCGAGGACGCGATCGCGCTGCGCACCGAACTCACCGGCGGCGCTGGCGAGGTGGTCGTGGTCGGCGCGGGGTGGATCGGCGCCGAGATCGCCTCCACGTGCCACGAACTCGGGCTGCGGGTGACGCTCATCGAGGCAGGCGATGTGCCGCTGTCGCGCACGCTCGGTGACGCGATGGGATCGGTCTTCGCCGCGCTGCACACCGACCACGGGGTGACCTTGCGGTGCCGGACCCGAGTCAGTGCGATCACCAATGCCCGCGATGGCGACCGGCGCAGGGTGACCGGCGTCTGGCTGGACGACGGGACGCAACTCCCGGCCGACGTCGTCGTCATGGGGATCGGAATGCGACCGGCCACGGAGTGGCTCGCCGGGTCGGGCGTCGCCGTCGATGACGGCGTGGTGTGCGATCCGGGGTGTGTGACCGAGCTGCCGTCGGTGGTCGCCGTCGGCGATGTCGCACGGTATCGCGCCGCACCCGGCGGCACGGCCCGCCACGAACACTGGACCAACGCGGCCGAACAGCCCACGACGGCGATCCGCAACCTGCTCGCAGGCACCACAGTCCAGCACTACCGGCCCTCCGGCTACGTCTGGTCCGACCAGTACGGGGTGCGGCTGCAAGTCGCAGGCGAGCTCGATCGGCCCGACGAGGTCGAGGTGATCGACGGTTCGCCAAGCGACCGCAGGTTCGTCACCGCCTATCGGAGAAACGGCGACACGGTCGGCGTGCTCGCCATGAACAACCCCAAGCTGTTCACGAGGATGCGCAAGCAACTGGCGAACCGAATCCCGGCTTCGTGACGAGGGTTTCCTGGTCAGCGGATTCCCGCTAGCCGTGCTCATCCTGGTGGCGATGGCGGGAGTGGCGTCGGCCGCCTACAGCTTCCTGCGCTTTGGTGACGGCGCGATCGCGCCGTGGCTGGCGGGCAAAGCTCGGTGAGTCGATCGGCCTTGGCGCACCAGGCATGGCGCGCCGGTGCGGTCGCACTCGGCGTGGTGGTGATCACCACCTGGCGACGTCGTCTCGCGGCGCAGGCGTGGTGTCGGTAGAGCACTGGCGGACCGGCCTCGCCGGGAAGGATCACGGGAGATGAGCAAGGTCATCAGCGCCAACGCGGTGTCGGTCGACGATGACCCTCGTTGCCGACAACCGCCGCTCACACCAGGAGATGACCACGATGCTCGACCCGACTGTGCGCCGCGTGCTCGACGGCACCT
>WHUD01000046.1:0-27096 GCA_009377385.1 Actinophytocola sp. | reverse complement strand
AGGGAGATGGACAAGTTATGGATCCGTGTGAGTGACATCCGCCCGCTCCTCCACTGGTCATTGCGCGTTGCGAATCTGTGCTGGGAAGACTGACCAGCGTGACCGGCGATTCTCATCGGCCGCCGAGGTCAGCATGCCCGATGAACGACGCCATCGCTGGCACTCTCCTCGGTCAAGGTTCCGAGCCCGAAGGCACGGTGTCCGCAGGCCTTACGACCCGCACCGGCACGCTGCGTTGATCACGGAGATGCTACTGCGAGCGCCGACACGGCGAACCGCTCGCCCGCCGCGTCCGCCAGCCGCACACCGTCCAACGCCGTCAGCGGATGTCCCTCCGGAAAGAGGAGATCCTGCGGATCGTCGAGCAACGCCATCGCGTGCGTGTGTGCGGCAGGTGTCGGATCCGTCGCGGCCACGCCGAGGGCGTCCCCTTGGCACAACCGACCCCGCCGATGATCGACAGGTGCTGCTCGCTGGGGCGCACCTCGAAGCCGTCGGACAGCGCGGTAGGCGTCGCGGAGGCGTCCCCTTTCAGCGGCCGGTCACTCACCTGCTCACCCGCCATGTCGTTTCGACCCGATACGTCCCCCGGCGATCGGAACGCCTTCGGATCGCCGGCCGTCAGCCACCCGTACCGGCGCCGTCCAAGTGATCATCAATGGGGGTCATCGACTCCGCGACCCCGATGGCCCGAGCCCGATCGAACGTCCCCTCCAGCCTGAGGGTGACGCCTGCCCGCTGCCAGATGAGCGTCCGCCCGGCAAGCCGTGCCGTTTCGGTGCGTTCGGTGCCGTCGGGCGCCAGGACCACTACCTCGTGTGGGCTGGGGAACCACAGCGCGTCGTTGCCGCCGACCGTGACGTAACTGGCGTCGTGAGCCAGCTTGGCGAACACGGGCGCGAGCGAGCCGTCGAACTGATCCAGCCGGACAACGCCGTGCCCGTCCAGTCGCCAGGTCATCGACAGCACGACGCGGTCATCGGACACCTCGATCCCGTCCGCTGCACCGAGCTCGTCTGGCACGACTGGAGCGAACCCGACCAGCGCGGCGGCATCGCCGAGGCTGAGGGCGCTGCCCGCATCCGGTGGCGGGGGCGCCCCGCCGGGCGGCGGATTCGAGTCAGGCCGCACGACCACCCCAGCGAAGTCGAACCACTCGACGACCGCGGCGCGCACGGGGGGCGTGAGCGCACCCGCGATGAGAACACCGGCCAGTGCGGTGGCGGCCGCACGCTTGCGGTTCCGAAGCCAGCGTGCGCAGTTTCCGACCACGGCTGAAGCCCGGCTCATCGGCCGCGGGATCGGCTCGTTGGCGACCCGAGCCATCATCGCCTCGGTCAGCTCATCGGACGGCGCGTCGACGGTGAGTTCGTCGCCGAGCGCCCGCAGGTCCCTCGCCACCGCGTCATCCGCGCGCATGGCCGACCTCCTCAGTCCGCAACCGGTGCACCGCGAGATCGGTGCTGAGCCGCTTGAGCGCGCGCGACAGCCGCGACTTCACCGTCCCCCGAGGCCAGCCGAGAACCACTGCCGTCTCGGCCTCGCCGAGGCCCAGCAGGTAGCGGCAGCACACCACGGCCCGGTAGTTCTCCCCCAGCCTGCCCACCGCTGCCAGCAGCGCCTCCCGCCGCTCGGTGGACAGCGTCCTCGACACCGGATCGACCTCCTCCGCCCACCGCGCGGCCACGTCAACCGACAAGCAGACCGAAACGTGTTCCCGGACATCACGCCGCCGTGACGACCGCACGAGGTTGTGCACCTCGTTGGCGACGATGCGCAACAGCCACGGGCGGAACGACGCGTCCCCTCGGAACCGCCCCAGCGCGCGGTACGCCTTCACGAACGCCTCCTGCACGACGTCATCGGCATCGTCACCAGCACCGAACAGCACCGCCATGCGCCGCGCGACGGCACCATGACGGCGCACAAGAACCGCGTACGCGTCGGTATCCCCCGCGAGTACGCGCGTAACGACGTCAGCGTCCGACAGCTCCCGATCGATCGCGGCTCTCCGTTCAGTATCGGCTCATATCCGTCATACACCGCACCCGGGAAAACGGTTCCGATCGTCGTCGGCGCCGGTGACTCATGACCCTCGGTGTCCCGGGGGAAGAGCTGGTCAGCCTGGTTAGCCTGCGGCCAGCGCTGCGCACCACAACGGGAGTCACCGAACGGATGTGGCGGCTGAAGATCGGCGTGACAGCCATGTCCGTCCTGATCTGGCTGACCGAATAAACGCTGTGGCGGTGGGACCGCGTCGGTTGCGGCCCCACCGCGCAGCGTCAGGCCTGCTTGAGCAGGCCCTTCATCTCGTCGATCTCGGCCTGCTGAGCGTCGATGATGTCCTGGGCCATCCGCTTGGCTCCAGCGTGCTTGCCCTGCCGGAGCTCGGTCTTGGCCATCGCGATCGCGCCCTTGTGGTGCTCGATCATCATCGTCATCCACATCCGGTCGAAGCCGCACCGGTGGCCCTCTTCAGCTTGCCCATGTCGGCATCGGTCATCATGCCCGGCATCGCCGTGCCGCCGTGGTCCATGCCGCTGTGGTCCATACCCTGCGACGGCGCGGGGGCTCCCCATTCCTTGAGCCAGCCGGTCATCGTCTCGATCTCCGGGTCCTGTGCCTTCTCCACCTTGGCGGCAAGGGCCTCAACCTTCGCGCTCTGAGCGCGCGACGGCGCGAGCTTCGCCATCTCGACGGCCTGCTCGTGGTGCGGGATCATCTGCGTCGCGAACTCAATGTCGGCATCGTTCGCGGCGCTGGGCGGGTTCTCCTGCTCGGTGTCACTACCGCATCCGGCCAGGAGGGCCAGGGCGGACAGCAGCGCGATCAGCACGCCAGTCTTCTTCATCACGGATCGTTCTCCTTATGGTTGGTTGAGTTGCGGGCAGGCGAAGACCCGCCGCTGGAAAGCGGCGGGCAGCTGCCTGATCACACCCGCAGCACGCACACGGTGTGGAGAACGTCGCGACCCCATATCGGGGGCGCTCGGGACGGATCGGATCGCACACCCGGGCGATCACGACGCGCGCGGAGTGCGCGCGGCGCAGCCGTCCTCCCGATCAACGCGCGGGCGACCATGCCTAACCCGAGCACGGTGGCGAGCACCGCCAGGCACAGATGCAGCAGGTGGAGCAACGGGTCCGAGCCGTCGTGGTGCGGCGCCTGAACGTCCATGGTCGATGCGGCGGCCGGCTCCATGCTGGTCATGGCCGTCGTATGCCCAGCGGTGGCCGGGTGAGACGTCGGTGTGCCGACATGGTGCATCAACACAACACCGAGACCCACCGTGCACAGCAGTAGCCAGCCCGCTACGGAGGCGCCGACTCGAGTGCGCATGCGGTCAACAGTAGTCCGCCGTCCGGTCTGGTAGCCGTAACGGCACGGCCCGGTCAGCCCCGATCCACCCAGTCGCGATCACCGCGCCGACAACGCCCAACTCGAACAACACATCTGACAACAGCCATGACACAGTCACCAGTCGGAACTCGCGCGCCCAGCCACCCCGCCAACCAGATAAATCGTGCAATACACAATATTTCCTGCGTGGCTGCCCAGCTGGCGAGCATGGCGAGCCCGTCGGCGGCTGGGCTGTCCGCGGCGGCGGTGTAGACGTTGAGGACGAGGCCCGGCTCGGAGGGCAGCTCCATCGACTCGTAGTTCAGGTCGAGCTGGCCGACGACCGGATGGCGACGGGAAGGTCGAGCCAGGCAAGGTGTTCGACCGCACCGTCGGCCTCGACGAGGTCCCGGACGGCTACCGCGCCATGGCCGACCGCGAGGCATTGAAGGTGATGGTGCGGCCGTAAGCGAATTCCGTTGCGGCGCATGACAGGCAGGCCCAGACTGGGCCGGTGCTGATCCGACGGGAGAAACCGGCCGACGTACCTGCCGTACGTGCGGTGACGGCGGCGGCCTTCGCCAGCACGGACACGCCAGTTCCCGTCGAGGCCACGCTCCTCGACGACCTGCGTAGCTGTGCGGGCTGGCTGCCGCCGTTGTCGCTCGTGGCCATGGACGGCGGGACGGTCGTCGGGCACGTCGTATGCACGAGGGGACATGTCGACGACTCCCCCGCCCTGGGCCTCGGGCCGCTCACCGTGCGTCCCGATCACCAGCGCCGTGGTGTCGGCCTGGCACTCGTCCACACGGTGCTCGGCGCGGCGGATGCGCTCGGGGAACCGCTCGTCGCCCTCCTCGGCAGCCCCGCGTACTACAGCCGCTACGGCTTCCGCGCCAGCACCGACTACGGCATCACCCCACCGGAGCCGACCTGGGGCGAGTACTTCCAGGTCCGCACGCTGAGCGCGTACCAGCCCGCACTGCGCGGCGCCTTCACCTACGCCGAGCCGTTCAACCAGCTCTGACCACGGACGCAGCTGTATTGAGCCTTGGCCACGAAATGGTCACGGCCGCCAACGCTCACCGGCCGCCGTTCATATCGTGATTGTCGGCGCAATGCGTGACAATCACGGCGGACTGCGCGAAGCCCACGGCTCTGTCGCGGCAGAGCCTTCCCGGAGGCGGCTCGGCGTTCCAGTCGGGGGACGCCGAGCCGCTTCGCGCGACGGCCAGATCACACCCGGATGCCGTCGAAGGCGATCTTGGCGACGGCGTCGGCGAGGGCGGCACTGTCGGAGGCGACACGTGGCCGGTACCAGTCGATCAGCGAGTTGACCAGGCCGAACAGCAGTCGTGCCGTGATCGCTGGGTCGACATCGGGCCGAATGTCACCCTCGGCCTCGGCCTGCTGGACGAGGTCCGCGACGATGTGGTCGAACTCGCGCCTGCGGGCGAGCGCCGCCCGTTCGACCTTGCTGTTGCCGCGCACCCGCAGCAGCACGGTCACGAAAGGCAGTTGCTCGGTCAGCACACCCACGCTGCCCCGGACGAGGTGTTCGAGCCGGTCGATCGCGCGCCCCTCGGCCCGCTCCGCCTCCCCCGCGACCGCGAAGAGCCCGTCCAGCGCGCGGTCGACACAGAGCTTGAGCAGCTCCTCCTTGCCTCGGACGTGGTAGTAGATCGCGGACTTGGTGATGCCCAGCTTGCGGCCGAGCTCCTCCATGCTTGTGCCGTCGTAGCCGCGCTCGTAGAACAGTTTGGCCGCGATCTGCAGCAGGGACTCCAGGTCGTAGCCGGGCCGTCCGCGCCGCTTCGGCTGTGCGGCGCGGGTGGCCCCTTGCTGAGTGTTCGGAAGCGCGGTCATGGGGCGCATTCTCCCAGACCGGACGTTCGGTCGGGGTGCCTGATGCGTCACGACACGGTGCGGGCTCTCCTGGTCACGACCGCCGCACAGACCAGGCTGAGCAGTGTGACGCCGCCGAGGGGAAGCGTGATCGGGGTGCTCGTGCCCCATGCGGCGAACAGCCCGGTGGCACCCGCCAGCCCTCGGCGACCGGTTCGCCCGCACGCCGGATGTCGAACCGCAGCATCAGCGAAGTGTTCCCGATGCGGTGGTGCTGAGCCCGTCGTCATGCGCTGACCGTATCGACACCGACGCGACGACAGGTGCGACTGAACGTGGCTATTTGATGCCGACGACCATCGAGTCCGGCCCGGTCAGGTGTCGCACGGTGACGTCCCGGAAGCCGGCGTCTCGCATCCAACCCCGGCATTCGGCGCCGGTGTAGTCGGATCCGGCCGGTGTCTCGATCAGCATGTTGAGGCTGAGCAGCAGTCCGTAGGCGTTCTCTCGTCGGTCGTCGTCGATGAGCGCGTCGTAGACGATCAGCGCCCCGCCCGCTGGCAGTGCGGCGTGCGCCTTTTTCAGCAGCAGTTGTTTCTCGCTGAGGCCGAAGCCGTGCAGGATGTGGCCCATGATCAGCACGTCGGCGCTGGGCAGATCGTCGGCGAAGAAGTCGCCGGGGTAGAACCGCAGGCGATCACTCAGGCCCGCCGTCGCGACGTGCTCATCGAAGAACGGGCCGACCGGTGGCAGGTCGAAACCCCCGCCGCTGACCTGCGGGTGGGCGAGCGCGATCTGGGCGGGCACGCCTCCCTCGGCGCAACCGACGTCGATCACGGTGCGGTAGTCCCGCCAGGGAAACACCTCGGCGATCGTGCGCGCCACACCCGAGCTGACTGCGGTCATCGCCGCGAGGAAACCGCGTAGTTTCTCCGGGTCGCCGTAGAGCGTGTCGTAGAAGTCGCCGCCGGTTTTGGTTTCGTTCTGCGGCAGGCCGGTGCGCAGCGCCTCGGTCAAGGCGCCGAAGTAGCCGTAGACCCGCGCGTTCACCATTTCGAGGATCCCGCCGATGTAGCTTGGCTTGGCGCGATCGAGGAACAGGCCGGTGGCCTCGGTGTTGCGGTAGCGGCTCGCGACGCGGTCGAGCAGCCCGAGCGCGACAAGCGCGTCGAAGAAGTCACGTGCGCTGCGCGGATGCAGCCCCAGCCGCTCGCGCAAGGCGTCGGCATCCAGCTCGCCCACAGCGGCGAGCTCCGTGAACACTCCCAGCTCGACGGCACTCAGCAGCGTCTTGGACGGCCAGAAGCCGAATCCGATCTCCATAATGTGCTCGGGCGTTGGCGCGGTCATCGGTCTGCCTCTCGTGAGTGGGTGGACGGCGCCGCGATCGCGGCCGCCTCGGCCGCCTGCTTCAACCGCTGCAGGGTCTCCCGCATCCCTGCTTCGAGGTCGGCCTTGCGGTCCTTGATTCCGATGGCCCAGCGTTCGATCAACGCCACGTACCGTGGCAGGTCCGTCGCCATCTCGAACGACTCGGTGACGACGGTGGCGTCGCCGAGCGGCTCGAGGCGGTAGGTCCAGATGGTCTCCTGCCGGTCCTTGAAGTACGTGGCGAAGACGAACTCTCGCCCAGGCTGCGCGGTCAGCACCTCGAGCTGGGTAGTCCACCGAACGAGCCCGCGCCGGTTGGTGCCCGCGAACCGAGCGCCGACCTCCGGGCCGGTGGCATCGCCGACCCAGCGGCACGCCCGGCACTCCGGGCTCCACTCGGCCATTCGGGGCGCGTCGGAGACCAACCCGTACACCACCTCTGGCGAGGCCGCGATGCTGATCTTGACCTCGCCCCTCGTTCCACTCTTCATGACAGGTCTCCAAACTTTTGGATAGAGACGAGATCTAACGGATAGAGTGATACTCTAGTCAAATGACTCAGGATGTCAAGCCCGGAACTCGCGCATACGACAATCGGAATAGATCAGCACAGGCCCGGCGAACACGGCGTCGTGTGGTGGACGCCGCGCGGCGGCTGTGCGTGCGGGACGGCTACGCCGCGACCACCATCCAGGCTCTCGCCGACGAGGCCGGGGTATCCGTACAGACCGTGTATGCCGCGTTCGGATCCAAACTCGAAGTCCTCAGGCAGCTCTTCGACATCAGCATCGCGGGTGACGACGCGGACGTGGCGCTGGCCGACCGCCCCGAGTGGCGGGCCTGGCAGTCCGAACAGCACGTCGATGACATTCTGGCGTCGTTCGCACAGGCGAACCGCGCGGTGTGCGAGCGAACCGCGGACGTCGTCGGCGTCGTCGGGGCCGCAGCGGACAGCCATCCCGAGATCGCTCGCATGTGGGAGCAGGCCGAGGCCGCCCGGTACGAGGATCAGCGAGCACTCGCCGATCACCTGGCACACCATGAACTGTTGCGCCCAGACCTCACCAGGCAACAGGCGGCCGACATCGTCTGGACCCTCGCCGGTCCCGGCCCCTACACCGATCTCGTCCGCAGACGGGGCTGGCGCGGCTCGGAGTACGAGCACTGGCTGACCCGCCAACTCCACTGCGCACTATGCCGGGAATAGTCAGCCGGAGCACGCACGTGGTCGTGTCACACGCGGTCCCCGACGATCTTGCTGAAGACAGCGCCCACGACGAATACCGAGTTGGCAACGGACGATGCGCTCCCGCGCGGCCTACCGTCACGGAGCCCGACGACAGCACGGAGGACGCATGACCACGGACGCTCCCGAGGTGGTGACGCTCGGCCCGCTGATGGCCGACCTGACACGGGCGCTCGCCGAGAAGTACGGCGCGGTGCCCGCCGAGCAGGTGGCCGAAGGAACCAAGGAGGTCAGGGTCGTCGTCACCACCGGCCGCACCGGCGTCCGCGCCGCCATGGACCGGTTCCCCTGCCTCGCGGCAATCGTCCACTTCGGAGTCGGATACGACACCACCGACGCCGCGGCAGCCTGGCGACGCGGGATCGCCGTGTCCAACACGCCCGACGTGCTCACCGACTGCGTCGCCGACACCGCCGTCGGCCTTGTGCTTGACGTGATGCGCGGGCTGAGCGCCGCTGACCGGTTCGTGCGCAGCGGGGATTGGGCACGCGGCTCGTTCCCGTTGGCCCGCAAGGTGACCGGCAGCAAGGTCGGCATCCTCGGCCTCGGCAGGATCGGCAGCGCAGTCGCTCGGCGGCTGGCGGCGTTCGACGCCAGGATCAGCTACCACAGCCGCACGCCAAAGCCCGGCGTCGCCTGGCCGTACTTCGACTCGGTGTCCGGCCTCGCCTCGGCCGTCGACGTGCTCGTCGTGACCGCGGCGGGCGGGGAGGGCTCGCGTCACCTTGTCGACGCGGACGTGCTCGCCGCGCTCGGTCCCGTCGGCTTCCTGGTGAACGTCGCCCGTGGCTCCGTCGTCGACGAGGACGCGCTGGTGGCCGCGCTGGAAGCGGACCGCATCGCGGGCGCGGGGCTCGACGTGTTCGCCGACGAGCCCCACGTGCCGCGTGCGCTGCTCGACCGCGAGGACGTCGTGCTGCTCCCCCACCTCGCGAGCGGCACGACCGAGACGCGAGCCGATATGCGCGACCTGGTTCTGTCCAATGTGGAGCATTTCCTCGCGGAAGGCACCCTGCTCACCCCAGTCGAGGACTGAGCGGATCAAACGGCCCTGCCTCGTGCGGTGACGCGTGTCAGGCCACCTTCACCGCGAGCACGGGGACGTCCGCGCTGAGCAGGAGTTCCTGCGTCAGGCTGCCCAGGATCAGCTTGCCGACCGGAGACCGGCGCTTCATGCCGATCACCAGCAGCTCGACCTCGTCGCGGTGGTCGTCAAGCAGCCGGAGGACGTGGTCGCCGACCTCGACGCCCGGCTCCCGTTCCACGACCTTGACGTCGACGTCGCGAGGGATTTCCGCATCGTCGAGCGGGTTCAGGCGCAGGTTCGCGATCAGCAGCCCGCTCCCCCGCAGGCGCGCCTCGGCGTGTGCGCTGGCTAGTGCGGCGATGCCCTCCGCTGAGTCGGTCACGGCGACGGCGACTGTCATGCCACTGTCCTTTCTGGTCGGTCACTGAAGCGGGCATGCAGTTCCTGCTCAAGCACTTCGAGGGAGCGACCCCTTGTCTCCGGTACGAACTTCGCGACGAACGAGATGGCGAGCACGCCCAGCCCGACGAACACGAAGAACGTCGTCGAGATCGACAGCGCGTCCACCATGATGGGGAACGTCATGCCGACCGCGAAGTTGGTCAGCCACAACGTGAGACCCGCAAGGCCGAACCCGAAGCCGCGCAGCTTCAACGGGAAGATCTCCGACAGCATCAGCCAGGTCACAGGGGAGATGGAGCCCTGCTGGAAGGCGAGGAAGGTGACCGTCAGGCTCAGCACGACATAGGCCCTTGGCTCCCCAGCAGGCAGCACGATGGAAAACACCCCGATCAGCAGCAGCGCAGTCGTGGTGCCGAGCTGGCCGACAAGCAGCATCGGCTTGCGGTCGACCTTGCCAAGCAGGTAGATGCCGACGAACGTGGCCAGCACGGAGATGACGCCGTTGGCGATGTTCGCGGTCAGCGCGCTGTTGGTGTCGAAACCCGCGTTGGTGAGGATCTGCGTCCCGTAGTACATGATCGAGTTGACGCCGGTGATCTGCTGGATGATCGCGATCCCGATGCCGATGAGCACCAGCCTGCGGATCCACGGCGTCGCCAGGTCCCGCCAGCCGCCGGTCTGCGACTGCTTGTCCTCCAACGCCAGCCGCTTGACCTCGGCCATCTCCGCCTCGGCGCGCTGCGCGGAGCGCACCTGCTTCAGCACGGCGAGCGCGTCGGAAAACCGGTCCATCGACGCCAGCCACCGGGGACTCTCCGGCATCACGAGCATGCCAAGCCAGAGCGCGACCGCGGGGAGCGTCGCGACAACGAGCATCCACCGCCATACATCGGCCGCGTCGCCGAATGCCGCGGCGATCCCGGCGTTGAAGGTGAACGCGAGTAGCTGACCGGAGACGATCATCAGCTCGTTCTGGGTGACGATCCGGCCGCGTCGCTCCGCTGGCGAGACCTCGGCCAGATACGTCGGCACGGTCACCGACGCGCCACCGACGGCGATGCCGAGCACGAACCTGGCCACCACCATGATCCCGGTGTCCGGGGCGAACGTGCAGCCGAGCGCGCCGACGAAGAACAGCACCGCGAGCATGAGGATGTTCCTGCGGCGGCCACGCCGGTCGGAGAGCCTGCCGCCCACGATCGCGCCGAGCGCGGCGCCGAGGAGCAGCGAACTGGTGACGAGACCCTCGGTGAACGGCGTGAGCCCGAGATCCTCGGCCATGTACGGCAGCGCGCCGTTGATGACGCCGGTGTCGTAGCCGAACAGCAGACCGCCGAAGGTGGCGACCACCGTCACCATTTTCAGACGTCTGCGGTGCGGCCCTGGCGCGTCCGCCACCCCACCGGACGGTGGACGGCTGGCTTCGCTGGTCTGGGTCACGCGGTGTCCTCCCTCGCCCGCCGAAGACAGGTCTACTCACTGGTATGTGTACTAGCGCGCTCTACTAGTGCGCTCTAGTTGAGAGACTATGGCGGCGCTCACACGGTCGTGTCAAGGCCTTGGCGGGATATCAACCGACCAGCGGAGGCAAGGCGCCGGCGGCCAGCCCGACCGAGATCGCGAGTCCCGCACCCGCGATGTCCAGGGAAATGGACGTCACGCGGTGCCGCAGGAGCTCCTCTGCCAGCCAGGGACTCTCGCGTTCCAGGTACTGCTCGATCTCGTCGAGCTGTCGTTGCTCGTCATCGGGAAGCTGCACGACGATCGCCTCACCGACATTGTGCCGCGCCAGTGCCCAGTGCGGTCAGCGGCGAGGCCGCGCGAGCGGTCAGGAGAGCTCGGCCTCGGCGCGTTCGATGGCCTCGAACTCCTCCTCTGGCGCGTTCGCCACCAGCCGGTGACGGGAGTAGAACCAGAAGTACGCCAGCGCGGCGACGAAGATGCCTGCCACGATGGCCGCCGCGAGGAGGTCGACGAGGAACACCGCGATCAGCGCTGTCACCGCGAGCACCAGCGCGACACCGGTGGTGACCACGCCGCCAGGCGTGCGGTAGGGCCGCTCCATGCCTGGCTCGCGCTTACGCAGCACGATGTGCGAGATCATCATCAGCACGTAGGACACGGCGGCGCCGAAGACCGCGATCTGGATCATCAAGTCGCCTGCCTGCGTGATGGAGGCCAGCGCGAAGCCGATCGTGCCGGGAATGATCAGCGCGAGGTACGGCGTGCGACGGCTGCCGGTGACCGAGAGCCAGCGCGGCAGGTAGCCAGCCCGTGACAGCGCGAACAGCTGCCGCGAGTAGGCGTAGATGATCGAGAAGAAGCTGGCGATCAGGCCGGCGAGCCCGACGTAGTTGACGAAGTCCGCCACGAAGTTGCTGCCGCCGTAGGCCTGCCGCACCGCGTCCGGCAGCGGGTTGTCGGAGTCCATCAGCGCCTTCGCGCCAGCGCCACCCGGTGCGGTCACCAGGATCAGCGCCGCGGTGGCGAGCAGGATGCCCATGCCGACGATGATGCCCTTGGGCATGTCTCGCTTCGGGTCGCGCGCCTCCTCCGCCGCCAGCGGCACGCCCTCGATGGCCAGGAAGAACCAGATCGCGAACACCAGCGCACCCCACACGCCGAAAATGCCGAACGGCAGGAACGAGCTCGCGCCGAACGCATCGGTCATCGGGACGTCGAACAGGTTGTCCACATCGAACTTGCCGATCATGCCAACGACGAACACCACGAGCGCGACAAGCGCGAACCCGGTGATCACGAACATCAGCCGCAGCGCCTCGCCGACCCCCCACAGGTGGATGCCGACGAAGATCGCGTACGTGACAAGGAAGACCGGCCAGCCGCTTGTCAGTCCGAACAGGCCGAGCGCCTCGACATAGCCGCCGATGAACACCGCGATGGCCGCAGGCGCGATGGCGTACTCGATGAGGATCGCGGTGCCGGTGGCGAACCCGCCGAGCGGGCCGAGCGCCCGCCGGGCGAACCCGTAGCCAGCACCGGCAACCGGCATGGCCGCGCTCATCTCGGCGAGGCCGTACACCATGCAGGTGTACATCGTCGCCATCAGGACGGTCGCGATCAGGAGCCCGCCCCAGCCGCCCTGGGCGAGGCCGAAGTTCCAGCCCGCGAAGTCGCCGGAGATCACATATGACACCCCGAGTCCGGCGAGCAGCACCCACCCGGCCGCGCCCCTGCGGAGCTTGCGGTTGTCGAAGTAGTCTTCGCCCTTCGTCTCGTAGTCGACGTCAACGCCTGCCCCGTGCACGTGGGTGACGCGGTGGGGGTGCTGCTTGTCGTGCGCCATCGGGGTTCCCTTTCTCAGCCGTGAACCTGAACTCAATGGGCTATGATCGGTCCTTTAGCTTATTGGACGAGAGCGTGGCATGGGTCACATAACGACGTCAAGACCCGGCACAGACGCGCCCCGTTGACCGCTGGCGCCAAGGGTGGTTCCATGACCTTAAAAGGACTAGTTTTAGCCCATTGGAAGGAGCGGCGGCAGTGTCTAATTCCGAGCCTGCTTCAGATGGCCCGCTGACCGTCGATGAACTGCGCGCGCTCATCGACGCCGGGCAGGTCGACACCGTGCTCATCGCCGTCACCGACATGCAGGGACGGCTCCAGGGCAAGCGGTGCGCCACCAGATACTTCCTCGACGAGGTCCTCCCCCACGCCGCAGAGGCGTGCAGTTACCTGCTCGCCGTCGACGTCGACATGAACACCGTCGACGGGTACGCGATGTCGTCGTGGGCGCGCGGCTACGGGGACTTCGTGTTGCGGCCGGACCTCTCGACGTTGCGGCTGGTGCCGTGGCAGGAGGGCACCGCCCTAGTGCTCTGCGACCTGAGCTGGGACGACGACACCCCGGTCGCCGCGTCGCCGAGGCAGGTCCTGCGCAAGCAGCTCGACCGGCTCGCCGAACGCGGGCTCACCGCCTACGTCGGCACCGAGCTGGAGTTCATCGTCTTCCGGGACAGCTACGAGTCCGCGTGGCGGAAGGCGTACCGCGACCTCGAACCGGCCAGCCAGTACAACGTGGACTACTCGATGATCGGCACCGGCCGGATCGAGCACCTGCTGCGCCGCATCCGCACCGGGATGGAAGGCGCGGGGATGTACGTCGAGTCCGCCAAGGGCGAGTGCAACCTCGGCCAGCACGAGATCGCCTTCCGCTACGACGAGGCGCTGACGACCTGCGACAACCACAGCATCTACAAGACCGGCGCCAAGGAGATCGCCGCACAGGAGGGCATGAGCCTGACGTTCATGGCCAAGTTCGACGAGCGGGAGGGCAACTCCTGCCACATCCACATCTCGCTGCGGTCGACGGACGGCGACCCGGTGCTCGCGGGCGACGGACCGCACGGGTTCTCCACGCTGATGGAGCACTTCGTCGCAGGGCAGCAGGCGTGTCTGCCGGAGCTCACCTACCTGTTCGCGCCGAACGTCAACTCCTACAAGCGGTTCCAGCCGGGCAGCTTCGCGCCGACCACGGTGGCGTGGGGTATGGACAACCGCACCTGCGCGCTGCGGGTGGTCGGGCACGGTCAGTCGCTGCGGATGGAGAACCGCGTGCCCGGCGGCGACGTGAACCCCTACCTCGCGGTCGCCGCGTTGGTCGCGGCGGGCCTGCACGGCATCGAGCGGGAACTGGAGCTGGAGCCCGAGTTCACCGGCAACGCCTACGACGCCGACCTGCCGCAGGTGCCCGCGACGCTGCGGGACGCAGCGCAGTTGTTCTCCGACAGCAAGCTCGCCCGCGAGGCGTTCGGGGACGACGTCGTCGAGCACTACCTGAACGCGGCCAGGATCGAGCTGGCCGCGTATGACGCCACCGTGACCGACTGGGAGAGGTTCCGTGGTTTCGAACGGCTCTAACCCCATCATTGGGCTGACCACCTACGCCGAGCGGGCGCAGACCGGGGTCTGGGACACCGACTTCGCGCTGCTGCCCTTCAACTACGTCGACGCGGTCAGCAGGGCGGGTGGCGTCCCGGTGCTGCTGCCGCCGGTCGAGAACGGAGTCGAGGAAGCGGTCGCCGCGCTCGACGGGCTGGTGATCTCCGGCGGCGCCGACATCGACCCGGCCGCCTACGACCAGCCGCCGCATCCGGCCACCACCGGTACCCGACCGGGCCGCGACGGCTGGGAGATGCGGCTGCTCGAACGCGCACTGGACCGTGACCTGCCGGTGCTCGGCGTCTGCCGTGGCGCGCAGGTGCTCAACGTCGCGCTCGGCGGCTCGCTGCACCAGCACCTGCCGGACGTCGTCGGCAACGACACGCACCGCCCGGAACCCGCGGTGTTCGGCACCATCAGGGTGCGGCTCGCCGAGGGCAGCCTGGCCGCCCGGGTCCTCGGCACCGACGGCAAGGTGCCGTGCTACCACCACCAGGCGCTGGACCGGATCGCCCCCGCGCTCGACGTCAGCGGGTGGGCCGACGACGGCACGGTCGAGGCCGTCGAGCTGCCGACACACCGCTTCGTCCTCGGCGTGCAATGGCATCCGGAGCAGGACTCCGGCGACCCACGGCTGTTCGAGGCATTGGTCGCCGCGGCACTGAGGACTGCTAGCAGGTCCGAGGCATCAGGCACCGACGACTCGCAGGAGGCGCCATGACGACGTTCGACGTGATCAACCCGGCGACCGAGCGGCTGGTGCGGACCGTGCCGCTGGCCGACGTCGATGAGACGGACGCGGCCATCGCCCGCGCCGAGAAGGCGCAACAATCCTGGCGTGACGTGGCGCCAGCCGACCGGGCGCGGCTGCTGCGCCGGTTCGCCGACGCCGTCGATGACGACCTGGAGCATCTGGCCTCGCTTGAGGTCGCCAACTCAGGGCACACCATCGGCAACGCCAGGGGCGAGGCGGGCAACGTCCGCGACGTGCTGCACTACTACGCGGCGGCGCCGGAACGGCAGTTCGGCAAGCAGATCCCGGTCGCGGGCGGCGTGAACGTCACGTTCGACGAGCCGCTCGGCGTGGTGGGCATCATCGTGCCGTGGAACTTCCCGATGCCGATCGCCGCGTGGGGCTTCGCGCCCGCGCTGGCAGCGGGCAACACGGTGGTGCTCAAGCCTGCCGAGCTGACCCCGCTCACCGCGATGCGGCTGGCCGAGCTGGCCCGCGAGGCGGGCATCCCGGAGGACGTGTTCCAAGTGATCCCCGGCAAGGGCGCGGTGGTCGGCGAGCGGTTCGTCACCCACCCCGGCGTGCACAAGGTCGTGTTCACCGGCTCGACCAGCGTCGGCAAACGGATCATGGCGGGCTGCGCGGACCAGGTGAAGCGGGTGACGCTGGAGCTGGGCGGCAAGAGCGCCAACATCGTGTTCGCCGACGCCGACCTGGCGCGTGCCGCCGCGACCGCGCCCTACGGCGTCTTCGACAACGCGGGCCAGGACTGCTGCGCCCGCTCCCGCATCCTGGTGCAGCGCGGCGCGCTGGACGAGTTCATGGAGCTGCTGGAACCCGCCGTCAAGGGGGTTAAGGTCGGCGACCCCGGTGACGAGGCCGCCGAGATGGGCCCTTTGATCTCGGCGGGACAGCGGGACGCCGTCGCGTCCTTCGTGCCCGACGACGCCCCGGTCGCCTTCCGGGGCAGTTGCCCTGACGGGGCCGGGTACTGGTTCCCGCCGACGGTGCTCGCGCCGGTCGACCCCGCGTCGCGCGCGTGGCGGGAGGAGATCTTCGGACCGGTCGTCGCGGTGTTGCCGTTCGAGGACGAGTCCGACGCGATCCGCATCGCCAACGACACCGACTACGGCCTGGCCGGGTCGATCTGGACTCGCGACGTCGGCAAGGCCCTGCGGATGGCACGCGGCGTCGAGGCGGGCAACCTCTCGGTCAACTCCCACTCCGCCGTGCGGTATTCGACGCCGTTCGGCGGGTTCAAGCAGTCCGGCCTCGGCCGGGAGCTCGGCCCGGACGCGCTGGCGGCGTTCACCGAAACCAAAAACGTGTTCATAGCGACCAAGGAGTGAGATGAGTCAGCGACTCGAAGGCAGGGTGGCCGTGGTGACCGGCGGCGCGAGCGGGATCGGGCTGGCGACGGTGAAGCGGCTCGCCGCCGACGGCGCCGCCATCGTCATCGGCGACATCGACCCGGACGCCGGCAAGGCGGCCGCAGACGCCGTTAGTGGGCACTTTGTACGGACAGACGTCACCAGCGAAGCGGACGTCGAGAACCTGTTCGCCACCGCCAACGACAGTCACGGCTCGGTCGACATCGCCTTCAACAACGCAGGCATCTCGCCCCCGGACGACGACTCGATCCTCGACACCGGCATCGAGGCGTGGCGCAGGGTGCAGGAGGTCAACCTGACCTCGGTGTACCTGTGCTGCAAGGCGGCCATCCCCCACATGCGGCGGCAGGGCAGGGGCTCGGTCATCAACACCGCGTCGTTCGTGGCGGTGATGGGCGCGGCGACGTCGCAGATCTCCTACACCGCGTCGAAGGGCGGGGTGCTGGCGATGTCGCGGGAGCTTGCGGTGCAGTTCGCCCGCGAGGGCATCCGCGTCAACGCGCTGTGCCCCGGCCCGGTCAATACCCCGCTGCTGAAGGAGCTGTTCGCCAAGGACCCGGAGAAGGCAGAGCGACGCCTGGTGCACGTGCCGATGGGCCGGTTCGCCGAGCCGGAGGAGATCGCCGCCTCGGTCGCGTTCCTTGCCAGCGACGACGCGTCCTTCATCACCGCGTCGACGTTCCTGGTCGACGGCGGCATCTCCGGGGCCTACGTCACCCCGATGTAAGACGTACGGACGACCGACGGCGGGCACCCACGGGTACCGGATGGTTAAATCGCAGGGTCAGACCTTTAACCATTGACGGCCGGGAGACCCAGCGTGGTGAGCAGTCGGGATGTGACCCCGATCGACGCCGCGAGCGCCGTTGCCGATGCGCTGTTCCGCCCGGTGCGGAGCGGGAACGCTTTCGAGGAGACGGTGGAGCGGTTGCTCCAGACGATCAGGCTCGGCGTGGTCGATCCAGGCGACCGGCTGCCCGCTGAGCGGGAGCTGGCCGCCCGGTTCAACGTCAGCAGGGTCACGCTGCGCGAGGCGATCCGGGCGCTGCAACAGGCGGGCTACGTCGAGTCGCGCCGGGGCCGCTACGGCGGCACCTTCGTCAGCCGGACGCCGCCGCGCCCCGATCGGCGGAGTCTCAAGCGCGTGGCGATGCAGATGGGCGACGCGCTCGACGACGCCCTGACACTGCGCTACGTCCTCGAAGTGGGCGCCGCCGAGGCTGCGGCGGGCCGCGAGCTGGCCGCCTCGGAGCGCGAGCACCTGCGGCGCAGGCTCGATGAGACGTCCGCCGCCAGCCTGGACGACTACCGGCGGCTCGACTCCCGGTTCCACCTCGCCGTCGCCGAGGTCAGCGGCTCCCCTTCGCTGACGTCGGCGGTCGCCGATGTGCGGATGCGCCTCAACGAGCTGCTCGACGCCATCCCGCTGCTGACACGCAACATCGAGCACTCGAACGAGCAGCACACCGCCGTCGTCGATGCGATCCTCGCCGGTGACCCCGAAGCGGCCCGGCGGTCGATGGCCGAACACGTCGACGGCACGGCGGCGCTACTCAGAGGCTTCCTCGCCTGACTCGCCCGCCGCGTCACGGCCTCCAGCAAGTTTGCTAGCACGAATCTATGTAGCTAATATCTACGTAGATTCAATCTACAAACACAAGGGCGGGAGCGACCCGTGACTGACTTCGTAGGACGGTCCACTGAACTCGCCCTGCTGCGCAAGCGGTTGGACCGCGTCTCGGAGACATCCACTGGAACAGCAGTGGCCATCCGCGGTCGCCGCCAGGTCGGCAAGTCACGCTTGGTGCAGGAGTTCTGCGATACGTCCGGAGTTCCCTACTTCTATTTCACGGCGACCAAGGGGGTCTCCCCAGTGGAAGCCGTCGCGGCGTTTCTCGCTGAGCTCAAGGAATCCAGCCTGCCCCCCGATCCCGAACTGGTTACGCAAACCGCGACCGGCGGTTGGCCCGACGCGTTCCGGGCACTGGCGAACGTGCTCCCCCAGACTCCGGCGATCGTTATTCTCGATGAGTTGCCGTGGCTGTCCGAACAGGATGAGACGTTCGACGGCGTGCTACAAACGGCGTGGGATCGGCTGTTGCGGCAGCGCCCGGTTCTCCTGCTGCTGCTGGGTTGCGACATCCACATGATGGAGCGGCTCACCGCCTATGACCGGCCGTTCTACGGGCGCGCGGACAATCTCGTGCTTGCTCCGTTGCGGCCAAACGAGGTTGGCACCGCCCTCGACCTTGACGCCGCGCACACCATTGACGCCCACCTCATCACCGGTGGACTACCCGGAATATTGCGTAGCTGGGCCCGCGGCATGCCGCCGCTGGAGTTCATCCGGCAGGAGTGCGCCGATCCCGCGGCACCGGTGTTCGGCATTCCGGAAGCCACGCTGTTGGCGGAGTTCCCGTCGCCAGACCAGTCACGCCGAGTGATAGAGGCCATCGGCAGCGGAGAACATACGCACGCCGCGATCGCCGCAACGGCAGGCGGACGAGCAGGTGCCGTGGCCTCAGGCTCGTTGTCACCGCTGCTACGCCGGCTCGCCGAAGAGAAGCGCGTCATCGCAGTCGATCAACCGCTGTCCACCCAGGCTGGCAAGCCCGCCCTCCATCGGGTCGCCGACAGCAACTTGCGGCTGTATCTCGCAGCGTTACGTGCCGTCCATGACCTCGTTCGCCGTGGCCGTCCCAAGCAAGCCTATGAGCTCTTCACCCGCCGCTGGACGTCGTGGCGTGGCAAGGCTGTGGAGCCGTTGATCCGCGAAGCACTCGAACTCGCCGCCGTCTCCGGGAACCTGCCGTGGTCCAGTGCCGAGGTCGTCGGTGGCTGGTGGAACCGTCAGTTCAACCCCGAGATCGACCTTGTCGGGGCGGACCGAGCACCCGTGGCACGGCAGATCACCTTCGCGGGCTCCATCAAATGGCTGGGTTCCCCGTTTGACCGCCACGACCTGAACGAACTGTTGGAAAGCGTGCGGCACCTTCCTGGCTTCGAACCAGGTCGCTCCGGGCTCGCGGTCGTCTCGCTGAGCGGTACGGCCGCCGATCTTCACGACACCGGTGTCGAACTGGTGTGGGGCGCGTCAGAGGTCGTATCAGCCTGGACCTGACGGCGTGGCCGCGTCGGCGATCGGTTGGTCAGTCCACGGGGCGGATCGCGAGCTGGCGGATGTCCGGGAGCGGGAGATCGAGCTCATGCTGCTCGAAGGTGTCGGTGTCGATCGCGACGATGTCGCCGTCGAACCCGACGCCGAACAGCCACTCACTGTCGGGAGAGAACACCACACCGGGCCCGTCGGAGCCGGGACGCACCAACACCGTCTCACGCAGGCGTCCGCCGCCGGAGGCTAGATTGTCGACGAACATGCCGCCGTCGCCACCGGTCACGGCGATCGAGCCGTCCGGGGCGATCGCGTGCAGCTGACCAGCGGCAGGACTGACCATGGCGCTTTTGGGGGTGACAACACGGCGCTGCCCTGTGGCGCGAGAGACCAGGATGCGGACGCATCGTGCCCGCTCGTCGCACTCGACGACCAGGAAATGATTGCGGCCAACGCCCTCGACCCTGCCGGTGGTAACCCGGCGCACACCGTCACGTCGCGCCAGGTAGGTGCCACTCGTCATGCGCACCAGCACATTGCCCGCGCCATCGGCCATGGTTTGGTCGGTCGCCGGAACATACGGGCCCGTGACTTCCTTCCCCGTCAGCGAGTGCAGCGCCAAGTACGCGTTGGGGGTGTCGTGCTCGAAGTGTTCCACCCATACCTGCCGCGGCCGAGGACCCGGGAATACCGCACTGACGTGGTCACGCCAGTGAACTACCCTCGCGAGCTCGCCGTCCGGTACGAGATAACCGGACTCGGGATCAACCGGCTGCACGAAGACCCAGTTAGGCCCCGTGACCAGCGACGTCGGTTCTGCCCTTACGGCACCGGGCAGCTTCGTCGTGGTGACGCGGCCTTCGGCGAGCGCGATACGCGACACCGTGTCCCGCCCGCGCGCGATCAGCTCCCAGCCCGCCGTCACGCCGAGCACCGGCCGCCCGATCTCGGTCACGGATACCGGCTCAACGCCAGGCCCGGTGTTCGTCGGCGCCGGTGGCGTTGGCGCGTCCGCGCTGTTGCTGCTCTGCCGCATCGCGATGAAGCCGCCCACCAGCACCCCGACCAGCAGCAGCGGCAGCCACGCTGCCCATCGACGCCGGCGGGGCCGACGTGCTGCTGGGGGCGTGGGCTGCTCCGTGTCCCCAAGGGCGCGCACCGCTGCCGGATCCGCCGACCAGATCCGGCTCATGGGCGCGGGCTCGACCAGCCGAACGACGTTGTTTTCCGGATCGCGCAGCAAGGCGACTCTGCCTACGGCGACCTCGACTGGGCCGGACTCCACCACGGCCCCTGCCCCGCGCAACTGCTCCACCATCGCGCCAAGATCGGAAACATCGAAGCTGACCGTCCAGCCATCCTCGGCGGCGCCGTCGTCCCGCACCGTGCCGGTCACGTCGGCGAACAACGCCACCCCGTCCGGCTGCACGACGGGCCGCGCGCCCAGCGCGTCGGCATACCACCTGGCCAGCTCCGTGGGCTCCCCCGAAGGCACGAACACCCCCGCTATACCGCTTACCCGTTCCATCCGCATCCCCTCCCGGCGACCAAAGTCCCTAGTGTGCCGTATCGGGGGTTTCACCGGAATGCCGTCGGCGGCTACCGCCGACGGTGTGATGCCGCTCCCGCGCCGTCCCTGTGCTGACGCCACGCGGCGTAGGCGATCGCGGCGAACGCCGCGACGGCCGCCGGGAGCAGCCACCAGATCCAGCCAAGGTAGTCGGCGCGCGGAACTGGCTTGGTGTCGTAGATGGCCAGGACGTCGGTGGTCGATGTCGGTGTCGACGGGGTCGCGGGTGTCGTGGATGACGGCGGCGGCAACGGCGGCCGGGTCGGCAGCGGAGTGGACGTCGACGGGGTTGGCGAGCGGGACGCCTTCTTCTTGTTCGTGCTCGTCGAGGACGGTTTGCTCGATTTCGGAGCCGTACTGCTCGTCGTCGTGGTGCGGGTTGTCCGTGCTGTCTCGCTGGCCCGCACCACGAGGCCGGTGGTCGCCTCCCAGGTGCCCTTGTTCGTGCTCTGGGTGGCCGTGACCGTGTAGCGGCCCGGATCGACCGTAGGCCGGAACGACAGCGAGAACCGGCCGTGGCTGTCGGCGGCACCGCGTGCCACCGTGGTGCCGTCGAGCACGATCGACACGGCCGAACACCGTGGCGGCTTACAGAACCCGCTGCCGTACGCGGTCGTCTGCTGTCCCCTGGTGACCGAATCCGGCGTGACGCGCAGCCGTTGATCCTCCGGCTCCGTCGCCCCGGCGCCCGGACCGAGCCCGACCGCGACGGCCCACACCGTCCCGATCGCCACTACGAGGAGCCAGCCTGCCGGTCTCACAACTCAGGCACGGTACTCGACCTGCCAACCACACAGCGGTGATTTGCCCGGTATAGCCGCTGGTGTAGCGCTGTCTGTGGTCCACGTCGCGCCATCGATCCGCCGAACGTCGGTGGCTTAGCCGCCGAACGCCGCAGCGTGGTCGCGGGCCCACTCGACGAACGTTCGCGGTGCCCTGCCGGTCAGCTCCCGCACGGTGTCGGTCACCGACGCGCCCGCGCCGTCGCGGAGCTTGCCGAACAGCCGCACCAGGTTGTCCGCCAGCCACTCCGGTGCTCCCGAGGACAGCAGAGCCTCGCGGGCGGCGTCGCCGGGCACGTCGACGAACCGCACCGGACGTCGCGTCGCGGCCGACAACTGCGCGGCGACGTCGGCGTACGTGATCGCCTCACCACCGGTGACCGTGTACGTCCGGCCCTCGTGCCCGTCCCCGGTCAGCAGCGCGGCCGCGGACGCGCCGACGTCGCGCGGATCGATCATCGCGATCTTGGCGTCGCCAGCGGGCACGAACAGTTGCCCTGTCGCCTCGACCGCGTTCGCCGCCGCGAGCAGGTTCGACATCAGGAAGTTCGCTCGCAGCATCACCCACGGCACCCCGGAACCACGTAGATGCTCCTCGATGCGTGCGTGCCAGTCCCAGAACCCGAGGTCCGACCCCGCTTCGACGTGCAGGCTGGACAGCTTCACGATGCGTGGCACCCAGGCCGCCGACGCCGCGTCGATCACAGCGCACTCGTGCTCGACCTTGGCAGGGCCGTCCGCCGACGTGAGAAACACGGCGTCCACATCGGACATCGCGCGCCGCAGCGACGCCGTGACGGTGAAGTCGCCCGCCACGAGCCGCACGTCCGGGCCGAGCAGTTCATGGGCGCGCCGCTCGTCGCGGACGAACGCCCACACGCCGACGCCACGCGCCAGCAGTTCGGCGACGACCGTGCGGCCCACATTGCCGGTCGCTCCGGTGACGAGGATGGTGGTCATCGCGCACCTCCGCTCGGCGGGATGTTGGCGTTGAGCCGGAAGAAGTTCGTCGGGTCGTAGCGGTCCTTGACGGCGGTCAGCCGCGCCAGGCGGGTGCCGTAGGCGGCCTGGGTTTCCTCGGCGGATTCGTCGGAGAGGAAGTTCGCGTACACGCCTGCGCTGTGTGGCCGCATCGTCTCCCAGTGCTCGCGCACCCACGCCCGGTGCCGTTCGGCGGGACCGGCCGGCGCGGGCCAGGACGCGGTGACGTTGAGCTCGAACCCGCCCTCGCGCGCGCCGACGGCGGTCGCGTCCGGGTCGACGCGGCAGGCGGCCCCGCCCATCGCCCAGCCTGCGATCTGCGAGAACGGCGACGTCTGGCTGGCAACGCCCGCGACGATCACCTCGATCACGGCGTCGGCGAGCTTGGGCAGCCGGTGGGACTTCCAGTAGTAGTGCATGCCGTGCGGCGCGCCGAGGTCGAGCATCGACTGCACCGCGAGGTACGGCATGGGACGTACCGCCTCGGCGAGCGGTGTGCCCAGCGTCCGCAGCGGTTCGACGGCCCGCTGTCCCGCCGCCATGTCACCCGCCCACACCGGGATCACGATCAGCACCGGCTTGCCGTACTGGTCCGACGGCAGGATCGGCATCGGCGGCGCCATCCGTGCCGCGACGGAGATGCCCAGCTCGTCGGGCGCCTCGGCCGCGAAGTCTCGCAGCGCGCTCAGCACGTCGGCGGCCTGCTCGAAGGGCCACACGATCGGCCCGGCGAGCACCATCGGCCCGACCGGGTGCAGCCGGTATGTGAACGACGTGACGACGCCGAAGTTCCCGCCGCCACCGCGCAGTCCCCAGAAGAGGTCCGGTTCGGACTCCGCGTCGACGTGCAGTCGCTCGCCGTCGGCGGTGACGACGTCGGCCGCGAGCAGGTTGTCCACGGTCAGGCCGTGCTTGCGCATCAGGTGCCCGAGCCCGCCGCCCAGCGTCAGCCCGCCGATGCCGGTGTGGCTGATGATGCCGCCCGTAGTTGCCAAGCCGTGCGGCTGGGTGGCCTTGTCGAACTCCGACCACAGCAGTCCTGCTGTCGCCGTCGCGGTGCGTGCGCGTGGGTCGACGGTGACCTGCTTCAGCAGCGAGAGGTCGATCATCAGGCCGTCGTCGCAGACGGCGTGGCCCGCGACCGCGTGCCCGCCGCCGCGTACCGACACCAGCAGGTCGTGCTCGCGGGCGTAGCGCACCGCTGTAACGACGTCGTCCGCCCCGGCGCAGCGCGCGATCAGCGCCGGACGCCGGTCGATCGCGCCGTTCCAGACGCGGCGGGCCTGGTCGTAGCCTTCTTCGCCCGGTCGCAGCAGCGCGCCCCGGAAGGTCGCGCGAAGCGTGTCGTTCATGGGTGCCTCCTGTTAGGACGCAACGCCGGTGGCGGCGGCGCTGGCCATGATGCGTTCGATGTTGTCCGGCGCGAAGAACTCCTCGGCGGGGTAGGTGTCGATGGCGGTGCCGAAAAACAATCCGGTCTGCGTCCGGTCGTGCCGCAGCGCGCCGAACAGTTGCCGCACCTCGGGGGGCGGCGCTGCCAGCCCGGCGAACTGGATGGTGTTCTCGTAGCCCTGCGCTGCGGCGTCGTTGCGGCGCTGCTCGTAGCCCGCGAGGGCATCGGCGAGGCCCGTTCGGCCGCTGAGCCCGGCGTGGATGGCGTCGGCGAGCAGTTCGGCGTCGCGGAAGGCGTCGCTGATGCCCAGCGCCAGGATCGGGTCCTTGTGGTAGCCGGCGTCACCGACGAGCGCCCAGCCGTCGCCGTGCGGCTTGCGGAAGAAGTTGGGCAGCGTGCCGGTGCCGCTGAACCGCTCGACCCTGGTGCCTCGGCGTACCCGCTCGGCGAGCGGCGGCGCCAGCTCAAGCGCGTCAAGGAAGTGACCTTCGATGTCGCCGCGGACCTCATGGAACTGGCTGGCTGGCCAGTAGACGATGACCATCGTGTTGCCGTCGTTGGTCGGCCCGGCGATGATCATCTGGTCCGGTCGCGGGTACAGCTCGGTATGCGTCACGTCGACGCCGCTCCAGTAGCTGTAGTACGCGCAGGTCAGCGTCGGGTGGTCGCGGTAGACCGGGGCGCCGACCGTGCGTGCGACCAGCGAGTTCTTCCCGTCCGCGCCGATCACGATGGTGGCCGTGGCCGTCACCGTCGTGCCGCCGGCCGACTTGCCTCGGATGCCGATCACCCGATCGCCGTCGGTCAGCAGTTCGTGCACCGAGAACCGTTGCCGTACTTCGGCGCCAGCGGCGGCGGCGGCCTTCACGAGGATGTCATCGAGGACGGTGCGCCGCACGCAGTACGCCTCTGCGACGCCGTTGACCGCCGGGGCGCTGCCGTGGAGGGCGAACGGGCCGACGTCGATGCTCTGCGACCGCACCGGCGGGCAGCCGGACGCGACGACGTCGGGCAACAGGCCCCACCGGTCGAGGCAGGCAACCCCCGGCTGGTGAATGAAGTGGGTCGAGAGCGTGTCGCTGGGGAAGGCGGCGCGATCAAGCAGCAACACCCGGTAGCCCTTGCGGGCGAGCAACATCGCGGTCGGTGATCCGGCGCAGCGTGCGCCGACGACGACCGCGTCGTAGTCGGTGGCCATGTCAACCTCCCTGGAATCCGCCGTTGACTCGATGCGCCCAGCCTCCGCGCGACGGCGTTCCGGAATCGTTCCTCAGGGGTTCCGTGCCGCGAGCCCGTCTCGGGCGCGGCGCGCGAGGGACTGCCACGGGTTCGGGGCGCGCGCCACCAGCGCGTCGGCGGCCGACGCGGCCGCGTCCTCGTCCCCGGCCACCGTCGCGGCGGCGAGTAGCACGCGCCGCAGGATGTCGAGCAGCCCTGGCGCCGACGCCGCGTCCTGCTTGTCGAGCAGCGCACGGCAGCGGGCGACCCCCGGCTTGCTTTCGAGGACGTCGAGGTAGCAGCGCATCGCCTCGATCGCGACGCGGTTCTGCGCCGCGCCGCCGTCCATCGCCGTCAGCTCGGTCACGTAGCCACGCATCCGCGCGTCGTCGGCCATGTCCAGCGCGAGCAGCGCGGCGAACACCAGCACGACACTGCGGCTGAACGGGTGGCCGGTCTCCTCGGCCAGCGCGAGAGCGGCGTCGCGGGTGCGGAGCGCCGCATCCTGCTCGCCGAGGAACCACAGCGTGTTGGCCAGCCTGCTGGTGCACACCACTCTCGGGTCCTGGCCGTAGCGGATCAGGTGCACCGACCGCTGTTCCGGCTCGTAGTGCTCGATGGCCCGTTCGAAATACCGCCTCGCCTCGGCGAACTCCGCCCGCCAGAACGCGGCGATGCCCAGCACGTACGTGCCCTCAACGACGAGGACGTCGTCGTGCTCGCGCTCACCGCGCCACAGCAACTGCGTGCCGAACCGGTTGGCGCCGTCGAAGTCGGACCGGCTCAGACTGGACAGGGCCAGCGAACGCACCATCGGTGGCTCCAGCTCGACGTCGAGTGCCCGCGCCAGTTCGAGCGCCCGGGAGTGGGCCGTCACCAGGCCGGGCGACGAGTAGCCCTCCACCGCGCACAACGGACCGGGCAACGCGGTGAGCAGTCGCAGTTCGAGGGCATTGTGTTCGACCGAGGACGGCATCGCTCGCAGCAGCGCCAGCGCCCGCTGGAGCAGCCGCACGGCGTCGCGGTCGGCGTGCAGCCGGGCCGCGGCCTCGGCGGCCCGCAGCGTCCACGGCACCGACGCGGCGACATCGCCAGCGCGCTGGTAGTGGTGCGCGACCTGGCCGGACACCGCGTCCGGGACGCCGTCCGTTGCGAGCGCGTCGGCGACCCTGCGGTGGTGCCGTCGCCGTACGGGCGGGGTCACGGCGCGGTAGGCGACGTCGCGGATCTTGTCGTGCGTGAAGTCGTAGCCGTCGGCGCCGTGCTCGCGGACGATCCTGCGCCGCCACAGCTCGTCCAGCCCGGTGAGCACGTCGTCGGCGGTCTGACCGCTCGCGACGGTCACGACGTCGACGCCGAACTCCCGGCCGATCGTCGCCGCGAGCCCAGCCAGGTCCCGCGCGGCGGGCGACAGCCTGCGCAGCCGGGACTCGATCACCGCATGCACCTTGGCGCTCGGCTCCCGGTTGGCTGGCCAGCCCGCACGCAGTGACTCGACAAGGAACAGCGGGTTGCCCTCGGTTTCGGTGTGCAGCTCGGCCAGCTCGTCGCCGGTGAGGGTGGCCATGGTCTTGGCGAGCACGCCCGCCTCCGCCCTGCTTAGGACACGTAGCGAAATAACTTAGTTTTTGACCTCGGGACGCTTATGGTCTGTGCTATGAGCCCTGTCATGGAATCTCTCGCCCGCCGCTACGACGCGGTCAGGCCGCATCTGACTGAGCGGCAACGCCGGGTCTGGCTCGGTGCCGAGGCCCGTGAGCTGGGATCGGGCGGGGTCCGGATCG
>WHUD01000469.1 GCA_009377385.1 Actinophytocola sp. | reverse complement strand
CACTCCCGCGGACTGGTCCTCCGGGGTCGAGAGGACCTTGAGCAGCGTGATCTCTCGCGACTCCTCGCTCTGGACCAGGACGTCGGTGAACGTCCCCCCCACGTCGACTCCCAACTTGAAGCTCACAGTCTCATTCTCCCTGTCGGTACTCGAGCATTCCGTGCCTCAGGCCGCAACCGGCTCGAACCCGCCGGCCCGGTGAACCATGCCCGGCAGGTCCTTGCCGAGTTGCTCCGCCAGCCATTCTGCGCACCGCCCGAGCGCCTCGATTTCGATCCCGGTCTCATACCCGCTGCCGTGCAGTGCGTAGACGAGGTCCTCGGTCGCGATGTTGCCCGTGGCCCGAGGCGCAAATGGGCATCCGCCCGTCCCGCCGACCGACGCGTCGAAGATCGTTGCCCCGGCATCAAACGCCGCCTGCGCGTTGGCGAGACCGGTGTTGCGCGTGTCGTGCAGGTGGACGCCGACCGGAACGCTCAAGGACATTGCCTTGGACACCAGTTCGGTCGCCTGCTGCGGAACCCCGACTCCGACTGTGTCCGCGAAACAGATCTCGTCGGCACCCCCCGCGGCCATGCGCTCCGCAAGAGCAAGCGCTCGAGTGGACTCGACGGGTCCTTCGAACGGGCAACCGAACGCGACCGCGAGCGTGACCGTCGCACGTATGTCG
>WHUD01000468.1 GCA_009377385.1 Actinophytocola sp. | reverse complement strand
CCCGCCACGCCCGAGCTAGCGCGATCGCACGACGGAGAGTCTCGGAGTCGATACCAACAGGTGCCTGCGAAGACACCAGGAACAAGACGATGCGTTTCATGATGGTCCTCCCGTCAGGCCGGATCCCGCCGAGCCGGCGCTGATGCCAGAGTCACGCGCGGTCGTCATAGCCGCGTCCGCGTCGTGTCACAGATCGGTCATAACCGGCACTTTGCCCGCGCCGCAAATGCCTGCTACGTCTGCCGACCACGATGCTCTCAAGCAGGAGGTCACGGCACTTCAGACCGGTCTAACCGGCGATCTCCGACTTGGGGTGATCCCAGCTGCATCGAGCACCGTCGCCCTGCTTACTGACCCGTTCTGCGCCGAGCACCCGCTCGTGCACGCGTATCTTGAAACGAATCTGCGATCGACCGAAATCGTCGAACGAGTCCGCCGTTTCGAGTTGGACGCAGGAGTCATCTACCCGGACGGAGCGAACACCGCCGATCTCCTGGTCACCCCGCTATACGAGGAGCGACAGGTATGCATCGCAGGCAATGGCCTCGTCCGTGAGCAATCGGACACCATCAGCTGGTCGGACGCACTGGAATTGCCAATGTGTCTGCTGAACCAGGGAATGCGCGGTCGCCAGCTCATCGACGATGCACTGGCCACTCAGGATCTGACG
>WHUD01000467.1 GCA_009377385.1 Actinophytocola sp. | reverse complement strand
AGCGCTGACTCCAGCCAGGCACTGGACGAGTTCGGCGTGCCGACCTCAGCCATCGAGATGGCCGCGTTCGTCCCTTGGCCCCTCGGTGTGAGGGCGTCCATCCCGATGATCTCGACGGCAAGCTCGGCCGCACGCTGAAAGTACTCGCTCCAGAACAGTTTCGTGATGGCCGACTGCGCCCCGAGCGGCTCGCCGTTGAGAAACCGGGTGAGCTCCTGGAAACCACGCACTCGCATGATCGAGACGCGGCCGTAGCACCACGCCAATCTTTCCCTGATGTGCGGATCGCCATCCTTGCCGCGTTCGGCCGCCAGCGCAAGCAGCCGGTCGAGGTCGGCCCGGAACCGGATGGCGTCGCTTGTCGCCGAGACGCCACGCTCGAAGCCGAGCAAGGTCATCGCGACGGTCCAGCCGTCGTTCACCTCGCCGACGACGTGTTCGCCCGCCGTCCTGGCATCGGTGAAGAACACCTCATTGAACATCGTGTCACCGACGATGTTCCTGATCGGGCGCACCTCGACCCCGCTCTGGTCCATCGGGACGAGCAGCAGGGAGAGCCCACTGTGCTTCGGCGCATCCGGATCGGTCCGGCACAGTACGAAGATCCAATTAGCCAAAGTGGATATCCATATCAGTGCAGCGACCACAACATGTCGTGTCTGATCAATCC
>WHUD01000466.1 GCA_009377385.1 Actinophytocola sp. | reverse complement strand
ACCCCACGAGAGGAACCCGCGCCCGAGCCGTTTACACCGCTCGTGAGACGCCACCGAAGGCTTTCGATGCGTCAGCAGTGGTTCACTCCCGTTCGTCTTCCCGTCGCTCACCTGACCCGCTGTTTGCGGGCCTTTTCCGCAGTCGCTTCCCACCCCGGCTCTTGACCGGCATGACACTGCGGCGGTTTGGGCTCTCCGCCTGCCCGGCGAACCCGGAGGGCCTACCTCCATCACCAGCACAGCACGGTCGGTGTTGTCGACCTTCTACATCGCCACCACGTTCCTTTCAGGACACACGCCCCATCCCATTTTCGTGAGTCATCCCTGAAGGAGCGGGGCCGGTCAAGGGGGTGCGCCTACCCGTTCTTTCGCCGTTCTCGGCTGGTGTAGGGCCAGGGTCGAGTAGAGGCTCCGGGGTCAAGGCGGAGCGCCCGCAGGGCGTAGCCCGAGGACGTACGGCCTTGAGGTTGAGCCGCGCTCGGCCCACACTTGCCCATTGCCGAGGACGGTAGGGTGGATCTATTCGGTTGTGGGGTCGTCGTCTCCAGTCTTGCGTTCAGCAAGGACGGCAAGGTCGAATCCTCGACTGCCGGTCATCCCTTCGCCGGTTGGCATGGTGGCGTCTCACGAGCGGTGTAAACGGCTCGGGCGCGGGTTCCTCTCGTGGGGT
>WHUD01000465.1:280-673 GCA_009377385.1 Actinophytocola sp. | reverse complement strand
ATGGCGATGAGAACGCCTGCGCCGGCCAGTTCCACGCCTCCCGCGTGGCGGCGCAGCCAGCGAGTCACCGGTTGCAGCCGCTCGGCCGCGACGGCGAGGCCGACGAACGGCACCCCGAGGCCGAGGGAGTACACGGCCAGCAGCGCGGCGCCCTGGGCAACCGAGGCCTCGGCGGCCGCCAGCGTGAGGATGCCGGCGAGAACCGGCCCGATGCACGGCACCCAGCCGATCGCGAAGGCCATGCCGAGCGGCACCGCGCCGGCCGGGCCGGGCCGGATGCGTGACAGGTCGACGCGGCGTTCGCGCATGAGCACCGGGATGCGGATGATGCCGGCCAGCAGCAGGCCCATGGCGATGATGACAACGCCGCCGATCCGGGCCAGGATCTGACGG
>WHUD01000465.1:0-270 GCA_009377385.1 Actinophytocola sp. | reverse complement strand
CGGTGAACACCGTCGCGAACCCGGCGACGAACAGCAGCGCGGTCCACCACGCCCGCGACCGGGTGACCCGGAGGGCCGCCACGCCGCCACTGTTGGCGGTGTCGGATCCCGACGCCGCGCTGATATAGGACACGTAGCCGGGCATAAGCGGCAGGCAGCACGGTGACGTGAACGACAGCACTCCGGCCACGAAGGCCAGGACGATCATCACGGTGGGATCCATCACGGCTGGCAGGTGCTCTTCGGGGACATCCGCATCAGCTTCAGACC
>WHUD01000464.1 GCA_009377385.1 Actinophytocola sp. | reverse complement strand
ATGGCGACGCTGTCGCCCTCGTCGACGAGCGCGGGAAACACCTGCACCAGGTAGCCGTCGTGCTGTCGCTGCCTGCTGCGCGGAAGGGCACCGAGGTCCCAGGTCTGGATGCCGTGACGTTCGAGGTCGTCGGCGAGCGCCGACAGCGTCTCCCGCAGCTGCGGGCGCACCCGCTGCCTGACCTCGGCGAGGTCCTCGCCCTCGGCGAGCACCGCGCCGCGGTCGTCGACCACCTGGAAGGTCATGCGCAGGTGAGCGGGCAGCCGATCGGGCCGCCACGCGTCGCGCGGCACCTGCACACCGGTCATCCGGCCGAGCTCCCTGCCGAGCGCGGCGAGCAGCGGTTCGCTGCCCGGCTCGAGGTTGTCCAGCGCCGCCCTCGCGTGGTCGGGTGCAGGTACGAGCTGACGCCGCAGTGCCTTGGGCAGCGTCTTGATCAGCGCGGTGACGAGCTCCTCGCGCAGTCCGGGCACCTGCCAGGCGAAGTCGTGGCCCTCCACCTGGTTGAGCGCCGCGAGCGGGACGGTGACGGTGACGCCGTCGGCGTCCGCGCCCGGGTCGAACTCGTAGCGCAGCGGCAGGGACAGACCGGCGTGCTCCCAGGTGTCCGGGTAGTCGGCGTCGCTCACCTCGCCGGCGGCCCCACTGACCACGTGCGACCGTTCGAAGGTCAG
>WHUD01000463.1 GCA_009377385.1 Actinophytocola sp. | reverse complement strand
GTCGGCTGTCCGGGATGGATGATCTGGTGATTTCGCTGTCGGCCAAAGGTCTGACCCACGGTGAGATAGCCGCGCACCTGGCCGAGGTGTATGACGCTCAGGTGTCCAAGCAGACCATCTCGGCGATCACCGACCGGGTGATCGAGGGCATGGCCGAGTGGCAGAACCGGCCCCTCGACGTCGTCTACCCGGTGGTCTTTATTGACTGTGTGAACGTGAAGATCCGCGATGGAGAGGTGGCCAACCGGCCGATCTATGTGGCGCTCGCGGTCACTGTCGAGGGCACCCGCGACATCCTCGGGTTGTGGGCCGGCGAACACGGCGACGGGGAAGGCGCCAAGTATTGGCTGCGGGTCTTGTCCGAAATTAAGAATCGTGGAACGGAAGACTGCTGCATCGTGGTGTGTGATGGGCTCAAGGGCCTGCCCGAGGCGATCGAGGCGATGCGTGCCGCCGGACGCGACAATGGTGTCGAGATCGTGGAAGAGAAGCTCGATCCGGCGGAGTTCCGCTGGCACGTGGAGGGCGCGCTCGACGCGCGTGCCGTGCACGATCTCGACGCCGGGGCCCCGGAACCCGAGGACATGCCCGATGACGCCTCCCCGGGCTATTCGGCGCTGGCGGTGTTGCTGCGGGCGCGGATGAGCGCGCTCCCCGCCCCCGATCGGCCCACTG
>WHUD01000462.1 GCA_009377385.1 Actinophytocola sp. | reverse complement strand
ATCTCGGTGACCAGGCGGTCGCGCCGCGTGCGGTGGCGCGCGGTCATCCGGCGAATGTGGCGATCCATCTCGCCGCACGCCAGGAAGTCCGCGAGGGCGGCCTGCTCCCAGATGCCGGTGCCGAGATCGGCCGCGTACTTGGCGTCCGTGACGGCCGCGACGAGGTGCTCGGGGAGCACCAGCCAACCGATCCGCAGCGCGGGTGCCAGCGTCTTGGAGACGCTGCCGCCGTAGATCACGGTGTCCGGCCCGAGGCCCTGCAGCGCCCCGACCGGTGAGCGGTTGTAGCGGTACTCGGCGTCGTAGTCGTCCTCGATCACCAGGCCGCCGGTGTCGCGCGCCCACTGCAACAACGCGTGCCGGCGCTCCGGCGACATGACGACCCCGGTCGGGAACTGGTGCGCCGGCGTGACGACGACCGCGCGGAGCCTGGAGCCAGCGAGGAGATCGACGCGGACGCCGTCACCGTCGACGCGGACCGGTCGGCAGGCCATGCCCACCCTGGTGAGCTGTTCGCGCAGGCCCACCGAGCCGGGATCCTCGACGCCGATCTCGGTGCTGCCGTGCTCCTGCAGGACCTCCGCGACCAGCCTCGTGGCCTGCGCGAACCCGTTGACGACCACGATCCGCTCCGGCGGGGCGATCAGCGCGCGCACGCGACCGAGGTACGCCGACA
>WHUD01000461.1 GCA_009377385.1 Actinophytocola sp. | reverse complement strand
GGCACCTCGGCCATCAGGTCGGGGGTCAGGCCGAGCGGCGCCGGGTCGAGCGCCGGGTCGCCCGCCGGCTCGGCTCCCAGCGGGTCGAGGTGGGCGGCCATGTGGCCGAAGTGGCGGTACGCCTTGACGAGCGCGACGCCGGCCGCGACCGCCTTGAGACGTTCTGCGGTGTCCCCGTCACCCGCCGTCTCGGGCGGCGCACTGGCTGCCTCTGCCGGGGACGGCATCGGCTCCGCGGTGGCCACGTCGGCGGGACGGGCACCCATGGCGGCGAACGCATCGGCGTAGAAGTCGTCCTCCCCGGTCAGCAGCCGCTCCATGCGCTGGAGGAAGAGCCCGGACTCGGCGCCCTGGATGATGCGGTGGTCATACGTGGAGGAGATCGTCATGCGCCGGTCGGCGCCGACGTTGCGGATCGTGCCGGTCGCAACGATCGTGCCCTGGTTCGGCATGAGCCGCGGTACCGATGCGCTCGTGCCCAGCGTCCCCGGATTGGTGAGCGTGATCGTGGCGCCCGCGAAGTCGTCGGGCGACAGCTTGTTGGTGCGCGCCTTCTCCACGACCTCTTCGTAGCGGGCGTGGAAGTCCGCGAAGTCCATGTCGTCGGCGCCCTTGATGACGGGCACGACCAGGAACCGGCTCCCGTCCTTGCGCTCCACGTCCACTGCCAGGCCCAG
>WHUD01000460.1 GCA_009377385.1 Actinophytocola sp. | reverse complement strand
GACCCTGGCTACCCGCAACTCACTGACCCCTACCTCGGCGACCTGACCAGTTACTGCACACTAACCACACGGCTAAGTGCGGCTCAGTGAGAGGGCAGGGCCTTCGAGAACTCTGTCAGCTAGAGCAGGCTGCGTAGCTCGTCGACGCTCATACCAAAGTCCGCGAGGATTCCGCGCAGTATCCCTTTGGCGACGTCGCGCCCTCCGTGTACTGGCACGGTGGTGCCGCGGCCGTCGGGGTGACGCATGATGTGGTGGCTACCCGCGACGCGGGCGACCTTGAATCCTGCCCGCTCCAGGGCGGCGGCAACTCGATCTCCGCGAACTGCGGGAACAGGCGGCATCAGGCGACGTCGAGCGTGACAGCGAGCTCGTCCGGAGCGCCGAACTCCGAGATGAGACCGACGACTGCTTCGCGGAGGTCTGCGATCGCCGCCTCGCGTGTCTCGCCTTCGCCGTGTGCTCCCACACCCGGACGTAATTGGGCATGAGCGCACCAAACACCGTCTTCGTCTTGTTCGATGGTGTAGGGAAGATGCACCACTCGGCTCATAGCTGGCCCTCCTCGCACGCCACAATCGTAGCTGAGGCTGCTCATGAAGCGAGCATGCGCCATCCGGATGGCTCTGATGCTGATGAGCGTGCAAAAGATGGAGGCCAGTCCGCGCGCCCACGGC
>WHUD01000045.1:24554-30572 GCA_009377385.1 Actinophytocola sp. | reverse complement strand
ATGGCCGCACCCGAGGGTTCCGACGGCACCAGCGATGAGAGCTGACCGGATGCGTAGACCAGCGGGTCGTCCTGTTCGGCCGCTTCGTCGACGTGCTGAACGCTGCCGACAACGATCAGATGGTTCGGGTAGCCGTACAGCAGGTCGACCTCGCACTCGAACGACGCAAGCGCCTGCGCCAGCACTGGCGTGCCGTCGGCGCCCGTTGTCCAGTCGCCGTGCTTGAACCTGTCCGAGGGGACACCCCGCCGTCCGGAGAACGCCTCGGCGATGTCGCGCTGCCGCGAGGACAGCACGTTCACGCAGAACCGCCTGGTGCGGGGGAGCTGCGTGCCCAGCGTTGACCGCCTGCGGATGCAGACAACGAGGGTCGGCGGCTCCATGCTGAGCGCGCATACCCCCGTCGTGGTGACGCCGTACCGCTCGCCGTGCGCGTCGCTGGTGGTCAGGACGACGACACCACGGGTGAGGTGCCGGAGTCCGTGTCTGAAGTCGTCGGGAACCTGCCACGCTCCGTCGGCTCGCTCGTCGAGGTCATAGACGTTGGTGGTCGATCCGGGTGATGCCAGCGTGTGCGTTTCGGCGAGCACGGTGTCCTCCCTGCGAGTTCTGGCTTGCCCGCTCAGCGCGGGGCTTGTGACTAGCCAGTGTGGTCCGGATCACCGATCGTGGGCATGGGGCAATTACGTAGGCCCGTACCTAAACCATCCCCAGTAGCGGTATCAGCGGTGCTCGTGGGTGCTCATCTCGACGCCACGCTGCTCGGCGACCCACGCCGCGACCTGCGAGCGCGACGAGAACCCGAGCTTGCCCAGGATGTGCTCGACGTGGGCTTCCGCGGTACGGCGGGCGATGACGAGCTTGGTGGCGATCTCCTTGTTGCTGAGACCGTCAGCGATCAGGCTGGCGACCTCGCGTTCCCGCCTGGTCAGGGTCGCGTCCGCCCGCACGGAGCCGGTCGGTTCCGACACCGCTTCGCGTTCGTTGAGCGCGAGGACGATGGCGTCGTCGGTGGTCATCAGGGTGCCGTCGCGGAGCTCGGCGTCGAAGCGCCTGCCACCGAGCGCCTGCCGCACCTGGTCTTGCTGCTGCTCGTGGAAGGTCACCAGATGACGCATGCCGAACAGCGGTGCGCCGATCCGTCGCCAGAGCCGATCGGCGGCGCCGAGCAGCCGAGCTGCCCGCACCGGCGCCCGCTCGCCGTGCGCTGCCCACGCCAGGATCTCGAAGCAGAACGCGATCACCCACTGTTCGTTGAACTCGCGCGCGAGCCGGAGACCGTCCATCGCCGACGCTGTCGCCCTGCTGTAGTCGCTCTGCTGCCACGCGACCAGGCTGAGATCCCACAGCATGTACGACTTCAGCCAGCGCTCGCCCAGCGAGTCGCACAGCGCGATGGCGTCCTCGGCGACCTCGACCGCGCGGTCGAGGTCGCCGACGAGGGCGGTCGCCACGATGAGATAGAAGCTGGTGTCGAGAATCCCCATCTGGCCGCCGATGGCGCGATGCTGGTCAAGACTCTCGGACAACGTGCCGCGCGCACCGGCCAGGTCGCCGTCCGACATCGCGATCATGCCGGTGAGCTGCACCGCCCACGCCGCGGCGTTGACGTCGTCGAGCTGCTCGGCGTGGGACCGGCACTCGGCGATCATCGGCCGGGCCGCTGCGAGGTCTTCCTGGATGGTGCACAGGTAGCCACACACCCACAGCGCGCGCGCTCGCGCGTGGCTGGGCCGCTGGTTGGACTCAAGACTGCGTTCCAGCCACCGGCGTCCCTCGTTGGTCAGGCCCGTCGCGATCCAGAAGAACCACAACGCGCCTGCCATCTGTGTCCCGGTATCCGCCGGGTCCGGCTCGGCGAGGCAGAGCTCGAACGCCGTGCGCAAGTTGTTGTGCTCCCGCAGCAGCGTGGTCAGCCAGGCCTCCTGGTCAGGGCTGAGCCATTCGGTCAACGCCCGCTCGACGAGATGGACGAAGTAGTCGCGGTGGCGTTTCCGCACCGCTGTCTCGTCCCCGTCGTTGGCAAGCCGCTCAAGGCCGTACTGCCGGATCGTCTCCAGCAGGCGGTACCGTAGCCGACCGTCCTGGTGATCCGCGATGACGATGGACTTGTCCACCAGCGCCGCGAGCAGCGCGACGACGTCCGCCTCGGGGATCGTGTCGTCCGAACAGACCGCTTCGGCCGCGGCGAGATCGAATCCACCGGAGAACACCGAGAGCCGTGCCCACAAGGCGCTTTCTGGCTCCGAGCAGAGCGCGTTGCTCCAGTCGATGAGCGCCCGCAACGTCTGATGCCGGGGTAACACGCCTGGACTGCCCGCCGTCAGCAGCCGGAAGCGGTCTTCGAGCCGGTCGAAGATGTCGGCGAGATCGAGCGCGCGCAGCCGCACCGCGGTGAGCTCGATCGCCAGCGGGATGCCGTCGAGCCGCTGGCAGATACGGACGACGGTGTCCGCGTTGCCCGCGGTCAGCTCGAAGTCGGGCCGGACAGCGGTCGCGCGGTCCACGAACAGGTTGACGGCCTCGTACTGGCCGAGCGCGTCCGGCGGCGGCAGCCGCTCCGGTTCCGGCATGGACATCGTCGGGACCTGGAAGATGTGCTCGCCGGTGAGCCCGAGGGCCTGCCTGCTCGTCGCGAGGACGTGCACACCAGGCGCCGAGTGCAGCACCGTGTCGACGAGCACGGCGCAGGCGTTGCGGAGATGCTCGCAGTTGTCCAGCACCAGCAGCAGGCGCTTGTCCGACAGGTACTCCGCGAGCGCGGGAACCGGCCACCGCGCGGTGCGGTCGTGAAGCCCGAGGGTGCTGGCGATGGTCTGGCTGAGCAGCGCCTGGTCTTCGAGGGCCGCCAGTTCGACGAGCCACACCCCGTCGCTGAACGCCCGCTGGAGGTCACCGGCCGCGCGCAGCGACAGCCGGGTCTTGCCCGCGCCGCCGACGCCGGTGAGGGTCACCAGTCGCGACGCCGACAGCAGCCGTTTGATCTCGGCGATCTCGTGGCGACGTCCGATGAAACTCGTCAGCTCGGCTGGGAGGTTGCCCGCTCGGCTGGCGGACTTCGAGGCGGACATGATGTCGAGATCCTACGGCCGGCCCTGTGACCAGACATCTCAGCTCGCCAGCCGGTCCATCAAGCTGAGATTGAGCGCGCTCTCGACGCGCGGGACCGGGAGCTGAGCGATCTCGTGGATCTTGCGTATCGTCTCGGCGCTTGAGGCCGTGAACACGCACACCCACCGGCGCTGTGCCGGTACGTAGGTGCTGTGCAGGCAACGCACCCGATGACCCTCCTCGGTCAGCCTGCGACCAGCCTCGTCGATCGCGCGTTGCGCCGTCCGCAGATCCATTAACTGGGTCGGGGGTAGGACCCAGTCGACCATGTAGTACTTGTCCACGTCGCAAGTGTTCCCCTCTGTCTCTCGTGCTGGCAGGGGAAGAATCCCCATCGGCGTACCTACTTCAGCCACTCGTGATCCGGTCCTCGCGGGTGTAGACGTTCATCGAGCCGTTCCTGACGAAGCCGATCAGCGTCATCCCCGCCTCGGCCGCGAGGTCGACGGCAAGCGATGACGGCGCGGATACCGCGGTCAGCGTCGCGATCCCTGCCATGAGCGCCTTCTGCGTCAGCTCGAACGATGCCCGCCCGCTGACCCGCAGGACGCAGTCGCGCAGCGGAAGGCGGCTCTCCCGCAGCGCGCAGCCGGTCCGGTAGCCCCGCGATGAGCGAGGTCGCCATGGTGCTGTCGTCTCCGGCGACCGGCCAGGTCGCCTTGGTGCGTGCCGCGTCAAGGCTCGCCTTGCCGCGGATGCCGCAGGAGCTGGTCGTGTAGAAGGCGCGCTCGATGGTGGGTTCGGCGGGGCAACACCGGGGGCGAGCACCACGTCGACGACGTTGTACCGAGAGTCCGGCCTGGTGCCGGTGCAGTAGCTGGTACTCGCCACCTCCTCGACCACCATGGTGTCCGGCCGCGTGGTGCGGCCGCTGCCGTTGACCCGCAGCACCCTTCGGCGGTCGGTGACGCGGCCCATGACCCGCTACGACGCCACGCCGCTGGCGAACCGGTGGGCGGCATGCCTGGCGCCCGCGGCCGCAACGGTGTTCTGCAGCAGCATCGCGATCGTCATCGGCCCGACACCGCCCGGTACCGGCGTGATCGCCCCGGCGACCTCCCTGGCCGCCACGAAGTCGACGTCGCCCCGGAGCCCGTCGTCGGTGCGGTGAATCCCGACGTCGATGACCGTGGCGCCGGGTTTGACGGCCTCGGCGCCGATCAGTCCAGGCACGCCCGCCGCGGCGATCAGGATGTCGGCCTGCCGGGTGACCGCGGTGATGTCGCGGGTGCGGGAGTGGCAGACGGTCACGGTGGCGTTGCGCTGCAGCAGCAGTTGCGCCAGTGGTTTGCCGACGAGTTCCGATCGGCCGACGACGACGGCGTGCGCACCCTCGATCGGGATCTCGTAGGCGTCGAGCAGTTCGATGACCCCGGACGGGGTGCAGGGGCGCAGGCCGGGTGCGCCCTGCGCGAGCCTGCCCGCGCTGAGCGTGGTGAGCCCGTCGACGTCCTTGTCCGGGTCGATCCGTGCTATCAGCGGCGCGGCGTCGAGGTGATCGGGCAGTGGCAGCTGCAGCAGGATGCCGGTGACCTGCGGGTCAGCGTTGAGCTCTGCCAGGGTCGTCGCGAGCGCGCGTTGGCTGATGTCACCGGGCAAGTGCTGGTGCAGGTCCCGCATCCCGGCCTGGACGCACTGCTTGCGCTTGCTGTTCACATAGACAGCCGACGCGGGGTCGTCGCCGACGAGCACGGTCGCGAGGCCCGGCGCGTCCGGCAGCTCCGTGACCTCCCGTGCGGTTCGATCGCGTACCCGACGCGCTACCGCCTTGCCGTCAATGATCGTCGCAGTCATGTTTCCTCTATCTTCGTTCACGGTATGGACAGGTCGAGAACCACGGGGATACTCTGTCCACTTGTAGTAAACAATGTCTCACAGTAGGAAAATAATGTCGATGACTTCGCTGGATGGAGGCTGAGATGGCGTCACGTGTCGCGATCGTCGGAGCTGGCCCGTGCGGCCTCGCACAGATGCACGCATTCGAGCAGGCGCGCGCCGAAGGAGCGGACGTTCCGAACATCGTGTGTTTCGAAAGGCAAAGTGACTGGGGCGGGCTGTGGAACTACACCTGGCGCACCGGCTTGGACGAGTACGGCGAGCCGGTACACGGCAGCATGTATCGCTTCCTCTGGTCGAACGGCCCGAAGGAGTGTCTCGAGTTCGCGGACTACGCCTTCGACGAGCACTTCGGCCAGCCGATCCCATCGTTCCCGCCGCGTGAAGTGCTCTACGACTACATCACCGGAAGGGCCAAGAAGCACAACGTCCGGCAGTTCATCGAGTTCAACACCGCTGTCCGGTGGATCTCCCACTCCCAGGAGACCGGCACGTTCACCGTCACGGTCGAGAACCTGAACGAGCGCACCACCCGGACCGAGGAGTTCGACTACGTCATCGTCGCCACCGGCCACTTCTCGGTGCCGAACGTGCCGTCGTATCCCGGCTTCGAGCAGTTCCCCGGCCGGATCATGCACTCGCACGACGTCCGGGACTCCCGTGAGTTCGAGGGCAAGGACCTGCTCGTGCTCGGCAGCAGCTATTCCGCGGAGGACATCGCGCTCCAGAGCAAGAAGTACGGTGCCACCTCGGTGACGATCTCCTACCGCAGCAACCCGATGGGCTTCCCGTGGCCGGACGGGATCGGCGAGGTGCCGAAGCTGTCCCACGTCGATGGCGACACCGCGCACTTCGTCGACGGCACGTCCCTGCGGGTGGACACGATCGTGCTGTGCACCGGCTACCAGCACTCGCTCGGGTTCATCGCAGAGGACCTACGGCTGCGCACCGCGAACGTGCTCTACCCTGACAACCTCTACAAGGGCATCTTCTGGCGCGACAACCCCAAGATGATCTACCTGGGAATGCAGGACCAGTACTACACGTTCACCATGTTCGACGGCCAAGCCT